>NZ_JBOHJB010000008.1:0-55920 GCF_050728395.1 Methyloceanibacter sp. | reverse complement strand
ACGCTCATGAGAGCCTCCTGGAACCCCTATGCGATGAGATGAACCCAACGCCTACTGCGGCACATTCTGCCAGCAGTTCGGAATTTGGCGTAGTAAAATTTTGCACTGCGGGATAGATGCGACAAATGTGACGCGGTGCAACAAGATTATGCACAAACCTTATGCAGATTTGGTTTGCAGGGCCTTATCGCGGATGCGCGCGAGCGATTCCTCACGGCCAAGCACCTCGAGCACATCGAAAATGCCCGGGGAGGTTGACCTCCCGGTTAAGGCCGCTCGAAGCGGCTGCGCCACCTTGCCGAGCTTCAACCCCGCATCGTCAGAATACTGACGGACTGCCTCATCGAGTGCTTCCGGTGTCCAGGACCCCACGCTTTCAAGCCTGGGCAGCAACGCGCCGAGGACTTTGCGCCCAGCCTCGTCGAGCAGCTTTTCTGCTGGCGCATCGAGCGCAATTGGGCGCCTGGTAAAGAGATATCCGGCATTATCGAGGATCTCGACCAGGGTCTTGGCGCGCTCTTTCAGGCCGGGCAGGGCGCGCTCGAGCTTGCCCCAGCCGTCCGTGCCGATCTTGCCGGCGAGCTCTCCGCCATTCGGCAGCTCCGGCACGAGCGCCTCGATGCGCTGCATGATCTCTGCGTCAGGCGCGGCCCTGAGATAGTGCCCGTTGAGATTCTCGAGCTTGGCAAAGTCGAAGCGTGCCGCCGACCGCCCGATAGCGCCGAGATCGAACCAGCAAACCATATCCTCCGTCGACATGATCTCGTCGTCGCCATGGCTCCAGCCGAGCCGCACGAGATAATTGCGCAAGGCCGCGGGCAAATAGCCCATGGCGCGATAGGCTTCCACGCCGAGCGCGCCGTGGCGCTTGGAGAGCTTGGCGCCGTCAGGTCCGTGGATCAGCGGCACATGGGCGAAGATCGGCGTCTCCCAGCCAAGCGCTTTGTAGATCTGCGTTTGCCGCGCGGCATTGGTGAGGTGATCGTCGCCGCGGATGACATGGGTGATGCCCATGTCGTGGTCGTCCACCACCACCGACAGGTTGTAGGTCGGCGTTCCGTCGCTGCGCAGGATGACGAGGTCGTCGAGATCCTTGTTGGCGAAGACCACGCGTCCCTGCACGCTGTCCTCGATCACGGTGTCGCCCTCGCGCGGCGCCCTGAAGCGAATGGCCGGCGTGATGCCGATCAGTGCTTGCGATGCATCGCGGTCGCGCCAAGTCCCGTCATAGCCGGGGGCCCGCCCTGCCGCCCGCGCCATCTCGCGCATGGCAACCAGTTCCTCGGCGCTTGCATAGCAGCGATACGCCTTGCCTTGGCTGAGCAGTTGCTCGGCCACCTCGCGGTGGCGCGTAGCGCGCGAGAGCTGATAGACGGGCTCTCCATCCCAATCGAGCTCGAGCCAGCGCAACCCGTCGAGGATGGCGAGGATGGCGCCTTCGGTGGAGCGGGCGCGGTCGGTGTCCTCGACGCGCAGCAGCATCTTGCCGCCCTTAGCCTTGGCGTAGAGCCAATTGAACAAAGCCGTGCGCGCGCCGCCGATATGCAAATAGCCGGTGGGCGAAGGGGCAAAGCGCGTGATGACGGTGGAGCTCATAAGCCAGGTAAAACCTCAGGTGGAATTGAGAAGGACTCGACGCTCGGCTGATGTAGCATAGGGCCGGGGAAAGGTCAGGGCAGAGGCATCGACGATGCCGGGCCGGGACGGGCACGCCTCCGGGCATTGGGGAAACGGGCCGCGGGGCCGCATCAGCGGCGCGGTGCTCTTTTTCGCCGCGCTTACCCGTACCCTTGAAGCTGAGTCCGACCGCCTGTCGCTCTGGATCCCCGTTCTCTTCGCCGGCGGCATCCTCATCTATTTCGGCCTCCCCGAGGAGCCTCGCCTGCTCTCCGCCGCAGCCGTGGTCATGGCCGCGGCCGGGATTTACCTCGCAGGCAGGGGAGCTGGGCTCGGCCTCGTCGTGGGCGGGGCGGCGCTTGCGCTCGCCGCTGGCTTTGCCACGGCGAAGCTCCACACCGAGATGGCGCGCGCGCCGGTGCTCACCAAGGAGATGCGCGGTGTTACGGTCAAGGGCTGGGTCGAGCTTTACGAGCCCCGCGACAAGTCCAAGGCCAGGATCACGCTGCGGGTGATCGCACTCGGTGAGCTGCCGCCGGAAGAGACGCCCTATCGCGTGCGCGTGACGCTTCCCGCCGCGAACGCCAAAATCGCAACCGGCGAGGCAGTGTCGCTCAAGGCAACGCTCAGGCCGCCGCCTGAGCCGATCGTACCCCATGGCTTCGACTTTGGGCGCACCGCCTGGTTCGATCGCCTTGGAGCCACAGGCTACAGTACAGGAAAGATCGACCCTCTCGCCGGCGCCGGCGAGCCGCCGCTTGGCTTGCAGTTCTGGGCCGCGATCGACAGCCTCCGGTCGCTCGTCAATGCCCGCATCCGTGCGAGCCTTCCCGGCGAACGCGGCGAGATCGCCGCGGCGCTGATCACCGGCGAGCGCGCCGGCATCTCCGCCGAGGTCAATCAGGCCATGCGCAACTCAGGCCTGTTCCACATCCTCTCGATCTCCGGCCTGCATATGGTGATCATGGCAGGCACCGTATTCTGGCTGGTCAGAGCGGCGTTAGCGCTCATTCCCTCCATCGCGCTCCGCTATCCCATCAGAAAATGGGCGGCGGGCGGAGCACTCGCCGCGGCGCTGTTCTACCTGCTCCTATCCGGCGCAGCGGTGCCAACGGTGCGGTCCTGGATCATGATGAGCATCGTGCTTTTCGCCATGATCCTCGACCGGCCGGCGCTCACCATGCGCAACGTGGCGTTCGCCGCCTTGCTGATCCTGCTGGTCGCACCCGCAAGCCTGTTCGATCCGAGCTTCGAAATGTCGTTTGCCGCCGTGGTCGGCCTTGTCGCCCTGGTCGAGGCGAACAGCAAGCGTGTGGACGACGGCGTGCGGGATGTGAGTTTCCTCTGGCGCGGCCTGCGACGGCTATGGGCCATCGCCGTCGCCGACGTCGTGACCACGCTCGTCGCCACCGCCGCCGTGGCGCCTTTCGCCATCTATCATTTTCACCGCATGTCGCATTACGGGGTCGTCGCCAATCTCCTCGCCTTGCCACTGATCGGGCTGCTCATCATGCCGTTCGCGCTTGCTAGCCTGCTGGCCATGCCCTTCGGGATCGAGGCCTGGCCGCTGCAAGTCATGGGGCTTGGCATCGATCTTCTGGTCGCCACCGGCAAATGGGTCGCCTCCTGGCCCGGCTCCGTCTCGGTGCTGCCGTCGATTTCGGGGAGGGCGCTTCTGCTGATCGTGCTCGGCGGCCTGTGGCTCTGCCTGTGGCAGACGCGCTGGCGTGCGCTCGGCCTGGTCATCGTTGCGGCAGGCCTCCTGGTCAGCGGGGAGGGCACCAAGCCAGACGTTCTGGTCGAGCGCGATGGGCGGAACGTGGCGCTCCGTTCCGAGGACGGCACGCTTGCGCTGCCGCCGGCCACGCGGGCGAACTACAGCGTCGACAATTGGCTGCTCGCCGACGGCGAGGATCGCGACGCGGAGGAGATTGCGGCGAACAGCCCGTTCCGCTGCGACCTGCTCGGCTGCATCGGCAAGGTGAAGGGCAAGACCATCGCCCTCATCCGCCATCCCGCAGCGCTCGAGGAGGATTGCCGCATCGCCGACATCGTCATCGCGCCGTTCAGCGTCGGCAAAGGGTGCAGCACGGCGCGCGTGGTGGTCGACCGGCGGGCGCTGCAAGCCGAAGGCGCGCACGCGATCTATATCGAGGGGTTGTCGATCAGGAGCGAGAGCGTGGCCGAGACGCGCGGGAGGCGGCCTTGGGTGCCGGAGCGGCAAATCGCCAAGCCGACGTTGCTGCCGGGCCAAGCCTACGCCAAGGACCAGGGGGCTGCCGACAATAACGCTGAGGATGGCCGCTTCGATGGCGACCCCGATGAGTGACTTTCCCTCTGCCCTGTGGGGAGAGGGCTGGGGTGAGGGGGATCGTGACTCTCGAACTCTGTCATGCCCGCGCAGGCGGGCATCCAGTAACCGCAATCAGTGCAAAAAATGGAGGGGGGTGAATACTGGATCGCCCGGTCAAGCCGGGCGATGACAATCGCATGTGACAGTGAAGCGGGTTTAATACCGGCGGATCAGGCCAACGAGGCGGCCTTGCACGCGAATGCGGTCCGGGCCGAAGATGCGCGTCTCATAGGCTGCGTTGGCGGCTTCGAGCGCGATGGAGTCGCCGCGCCGGCGCAAGCGTTTCAGCGTGGCTTCCTCTTCATCCACCAGCGCCACGACGATGTCGCCGTTGCTCGCGTCCTCGCATTTCCTGAGGATGATGGTGTCGCCGTCGAGAATGCCGGCGTCGATCATGGAATCGCCTTTCACCTCGAGCGCGTAATGCTCGCCCTTGGTGAGCAAGTCCGGAGGCACCTCGACCGTATCGAGGCGGGTCTGGATGGCCTCGATGGGCACACCGGCGGCGATGCGGCCCATGACCGGCACGCTCACGGTCTGCGGCAAGCTTTCGCCCTCGGCCACCTGAGGCACACGGCCCAGGCTCCCCTCGATCACGCTAGGCGAGAAGCCGCGGGCGCGGGCGGCCCCGAGTTGGGGCATTGAATCAGGCAGCCGCACGATCTCCATGGCGCGGGCCCGGTGCGGCAGGCGCCGCACGAAGCCGCGCTCCTCGAGCGCCGTGATCAGGCGATGGATGCCGGATTTCGATTTGAGATCCAGAGCTTCCTTCATCTCGTCGAAGGAAGGGGGCACGCCCGTCTCCTTCAGGCGCTCATGGATGAACATGAGGAGCTCTTTTTGCTTCGTGGTCAGCATCTGGTCCCCTCAGAGCCCCTATGCGGGGGGGCGCAAGTCGTTGTACAAATCATGAACAGTTTATCTGTTCTATTTGTGTTCTGCAAGCACGAATGACGGATATATCCCCTTGAGGTACGTAGTACCTTAGGGTTATGCTCGCACTCACTTGCTTGGCAGATTCCCGCGCGGGAAACTCCAGCGATTCGGGTTGCTAGGGGATTAACCGAGCCATGTGCACTACCGGCATCGAGCTATCCGCTCACAAGATTTGGCAATGGGTCGTATCCAAATGGGGCTCGGTAATGCCGCGCCCTCAGTACGGTGCTGCAACTCAGGAACTAAGAGATAACGACATGGTGGCTTGGTATCATGTCCCCGTTAGCACCGAGAGAACCATCATGCTCGGTGATCGCTTCATTCCGTGCTGCGAAGCAGTCATGCTCCTATTTGATGCAAATGAATTTAAGCTGCTACAAGAATTCGTTATGAGCTGGCAATCGCCCGATCTTCCTCAGGGAAATTTAGAAGCGACCCTCGTTGCGGGGAAAAAACGCCTAATCCCAATAGTTTCTAGGCATGACGGTGCCGCCAATGCCTACATTACTGATCGGTATCTTCTTGAAAAGAAGGCGGATAGGATTACGGATATTGGGCCCGGAGAATATCTATTTGTCATTTCGATTAAATCAGGCGCTAAGACTTGGTATAGCCCACACTATTACAAGCTTTTCGTGCCCGCCGCAGGCAAAAGCAACGGTCATTTTAATATAAGCATAGCTGGCGATACTGCTGCGATTAAGACGGTCAATTGGGATAGCCAGCGTGGCGCGCGGTAAATATCTCAGCCTCGAAGAGGCACGCAAAAAGAAGGGCGGCCTTGCTCGCTTCGCCAAAGAGCACCCGTCCACGGGCGACGAAAGTCTATTCGACCGTGTATTGCGCCTTATGGCCGGGAAAACCCAACCAGCAAGAGATCAAACATCAAGTGAGGCTGACGCCGAAGGTTGTGGCGAAACTCAAACTCCGAAAGATACTTCTGAAGGTGCTTAGCCGACACCCAGATATGAGTGGCGTTGATGCCGCGCTTCAGCGCAGCCCAGAAGCTTTCAATCGTGTTGGTGTGCGTCTCGCCGCGCACCCATTCCTTTTTGATGTGATTGACCGCCTCGTGGTAGTAGCCCCACGATTTCAGGTCCATGAACTCGCGTCCTTCATCGGTCGAAAGGCGAGCGCCTTCCCGCACATATTTGCGGATCATGCGGATGACGGTCGCGCCCTTGCGATCAGGAACAACGCGAGTGAGCACGTCGCCCTTGCGCTCGACCATGCCAAGCACAACCGTTTTATCATCGTGCCCAGCCTTGTCCTTGCCGCCGATGAAGGCTTCATCGACCTCGACAATCGGACGGCCCGGACCACCAAGCACGTCATCACCATCAACAAGGGCCATGTACTTGCGAAGTTCGTGGCCGATGCGCCACGCCGTCTTGTACGTCACACCAAGCTGGCGCTGAATTTCCTTAGCCGCCACGCCGTTGCGCGTCGTCGTAAACATGTACATGGCATAGAACCACTTTTGCAGCGGCGTGCTGGACCGCTCAAAGGGCGTGCCGACCATCGGATGAATGTGGTGCCCGCACCAAGGGCAGCTATAGGCGAGGGCTTTGGACAGCCTCGCAAAGCGCCCATGCTTACCGCACTTGGGGCACGTTTGAAGCTCGCCGTAGCGCACCTTCATAAGGTGGTCGAGGCAAGCCGCGTCATCCGGAAAACGGCTGAAAAAGTCTTGGATTGTAAAGGTTTTTGCCATTGTGGCCTCCCGTACATTCTATATAGGGGAGGCGCTTACGTATTTCAAGGGGATATATGCGACGAATGACCCCATATCTCGTGCCGAGACATGTGGCGGGGCTAGCATTTCCGCGATTCGGGTTGCCGAGGGATTAACCGGACCGTCAGAGACCGGTCATCAAAGCGGGATGATGGTAACTTGCGCCCCCTTGGCAAGCGCCGGGGCGTCGGGCGCCCTGACGATGAGGCAGTCGGCGCGGGCGAAGTCCGCCATGAGCGAACTGTCCTGGGCGGGAAGGGGGCTCACACGGCGCTCGCCAGCCTCCCATTGCGATGTCGCCCGCATGTAATGCTGGCGCGGGCCGTTGGCCTCTACGGCCTCTCCAAGCGTCGCCTCAGCGTGCTCCTCCATGCCCTCGCGCAGCCCAAGCAGGCGGTGCAGCATCGGCACCAGGAACACCAGCCCGCAGATCAGCGCCGAAACGGGGTTGCCGGGGAGTCCAAGCACCCTCTGTTGGCCCAGGCGGCCATAGAGCAGGGGCTTGCCCGGCCGCATGGCGATCTTCCAGAAATCGAGCTCGAGCCCCTCCGAGCGGAGCGCCGCGCTGACGAGGTCGCGGTCGCCGACCGATGCCCCACCGATGGTCACGAGAATGTCGGCGGCGCTGCCGGTGCGGGCGAGGGTGATAAGGCTCTCGGCCGAGTCCTTGGCGATGCCGAGGCTCATCGGCTCGCCGCCTTTCGCCTCGATCAAGGCCGCAAGTCCTGCCGGGACCGAGGAGACGATCTGATCGCGCTGAAGCTCCGTGCCGGGCAGCACGACTTCATCCCCCGTGGCAAGGATCGCGACTTTCGGCTTGCGCCGGACGGGTAGCTCGGCATGGTTCATGGCGGCGGCGAGCATCAGCTCGCGGGGACCGAGCCACACACCGGCGCCGAGCAGCACGTCGCCCTCGGCAAAATCCTGGCCTCGCGGCCTGATATGGCGATGCGGCGCCGCCTCCTTGACGATCACCACGCCTGGGGATGCGTCGGTGTTCTCCTGAATGACGACGGTGTCGGCACCCTTAGGCACCGGAGCACCGGTGAAAATGCGCACCGCTTCGCCCGGCCTGACCTCGCCGGCGTAGCCGCTCCCCGCCGCCGACTCGCCGATGAGCCGGAGCGTCGTCGGCAGGGTAGCGACATCCTCGGCCCGCACCGCATAGCCGTCCATCGCCGATGCATCGAACGGAGGCTGGGTGAGGCAAGCAGCGAGATCTTCAGCAAGCACGCGCCCGCGGCACTCGCCGAGCGGAACGCGCTCGGCGTCAAGCGGCGTCAACCCATCCGTCACACGGGACAAGGCTTCAGCAACGGTGAGGAGAGCCATCAGCTAGCCCACGGCAAAAAGTAGACTGAAGCGCCGCACCTCGCACCCCGCTCTCCCCTTGAGGGGGAGCACGTTCGCGCAAGGCGCGAACGGAGGGGGGTAAGGGTTGAATTCTCAGAAAAACCCCCCTCCCTATCCCTCCCCCTCAAGAGGGGAGGGGAGAGCAAGTTGCTGAGCATCGCGATTATCTTTTCCGGTAAGTGCCGGAGCGGCCACCGGTCTTCTCGGTCAGCCTGATGCCGGAGAAGGTCATGGCGCGGTCAACCGCCTTCACCATGTCGTAGATCGTAAGGCAGGCGACCGAGACCGCGGTCAGCGCCTCCATCTCCACCCCGGTCTTGGCCTCGGCCTTGGCGGTCGCCTCGACCCTGATGCCGGCCGGGTCGCGCGATGGTGCAAAGTCGACGGTTACTTGCGTCAAGGGCAGGGGGTGACAAAGCGGGATCAACTCATGCGTGCGCTTCGCCGCCAGGATGCCGGCGATGCGGGCGGTGGCGAGCACGTCGCCCTTTGGCGCATCCCCGCTCAAGATCAGCTCGAGTGTCTCAGGCGCCATGGAGACGAAACCCTCGGCGGTGGCGCTCCGCTCGGTGACCGACTTCTCCGAGACATCGACCATGTGCGCCTCGCCAGCCTCGTTCAGATGGCTCAGGCGCCGCGCGGTCATTGCGCCGCCTCGCGCTGCTTCTCCGCAATGCCCGTGAGCAGCGTCCGCGTGGCCTCCGCTACATTCGCCTGCCGCATCAGGCTCTCGCCAACGAGAAAGGCGCCGACACCTGCGCCCGCGAGTCTGGCCAAATTGGCATGGGTGAAGATGCCGCTCTCGGCGATGACGATACGATCCTTGGGAACACGCGGGCCGAGCGCTTCAGTCACGGCGAGATCGGTCACGAAGGTCTTGAGGTCGCGGTTGTTGATGCCGATGAGCCTGGTGGCGAGGAGAAGTGCGCGGTCGAGCTCTGCCGCATCATGCACTTCGGCGAGCACGTCCATGCCGAGATCATGGGCGGCCTTGGTGAGATCCCGTGCCGCTGCATCGTCGACCGCCGCCATGATGATCAGGATGCAATCGGCGCCCCACGCCCGGGCCTCGAACACCTGATAGGGATCCACCATGAAATCCTTGCGCAATGCCGGCAGGCTCGCCGCCTCGCGCGCCTCGGAGAGATAGTCGGGGCGTCCCTGGAACGAGGGCGTGTCGGTCAGCACCGAAAGGCAAGTCGCGCCGCCGGCCTCATAGGCGCGGGCAAGCGCCGGAGGATCGAAATCGGCGCGGATCAGTCCCTTCGACGGGCTCGCCTTCTTGATCTCGGCGATCAACGCGAATTCGGCAGCGGCAAGCCGCGCGGCGATGGCGTCGGCGAACGGCCGGACGGAAGCGGCGGCTTCGGCGCGAGCGCGCATGGCAGCTCCCGGGCAGGCCGCTTTGGCGGCTTCGACCTCGCGCCGCTTGTAAGCGAGGATGGTATCGAGCACCTGGGCCATGGGCTCAGACCTTACCATGGCTAAGCGGCACGAGCGCCTCGAGAACGGCCAAAGCCTTGCCGCTGTCGATCGATTCTGAGGCCAGCGCGACGCCCTCGCGCAGCGTGTTCGCCTTGCCGGCAACGAGCAGCGCCGCGGCTGCGTTGAAGAGCACGATATCCCGATACGGTCCCTTCAGGCCGCCGAGCACGGCGCGGATGTGGGCTGCGTTCTCCACCGCACTGCCGCCGGTGAGATCTTCCGGCTTCGCGTCGGGAAGCCCGGCATTGCGCGGCGAAATCCTGAAGGTCGAGACCTTGCCGTTATCCACCACGGCAACGTCGCTGATGCCGGTGGTGGTGAGCTCGTCCAACCCGTCGCTGCCATGCACCACCCAGGCCCGCTCGGTGCCGAGAAGCCCGAGCACGTGCGCCATCGGCTCGACCCATTCCCTGCCGAACACGCCGACAACTTGAAACTTGGTTCCGGCCGGATTGGCGAGCGGCCCGAGCAGATTGAAGATGGTGCGCGTGCCGAGCTCGCTCCTCACTTGCGCGACATGGCGCATGGCGGCGTGATGGGCCGGCGCGAACATGAAGCCGAGCCCGCATTCGGCGATGCAGCGCGAGATCGTCTCCGGCGGGGCCTCGACATTGACGCCGAGCTCTTTCAGCACGTCGGCGGAGCCCGAGCGCGAGGAGATTGCCCGGTTGCCGTGCTTGGCCACCGGCACGCCGGCACCAGCCACCACGAAAGCGGCGCAAGTCGAGATGTTGAAGGTGCCCTTGCCGTCGCCACCGGTGCCGCAGGTGTCGATCGCGCCCTCCGGCGCGCGCACTTTCAGCACCTTGGCCCGCATGGCCCGGGCGGCGCCGGCGATCTCCTCAACGGTCTCGCCACGGGCCCGAAGTCCCATGAGCAGCGCGCCGATTTGCGCCGGCGCCGCCGATCCCGACATGACAAGCTCGAAGGCTGCCGCCGCTTCCTCTTGGCTGAGGCTCTGGCCTGAAGCGATCTTGGCGATCGCCCCGCGCAAATCGGCGAGGACGTTCGTCCCTGCCAGCACCGGATCAGAGGGCACCGACGGCTTCTCTTGGGCTCGACGCCCTGGCGCGCCGCTCCACCCGGGCAAGATCGAGAAAGTTGGCAAGGAGCTGATGCCCGTGCTCCGACGCGATGCTTTCGGGGTGGAACTGCACGCCATGCACGGGAAAGCGCTTGTGCTGCACGCCCATGATCACGCCGTCGGTCTCCGCCGTGATCTCGAGCACGTCGGGAAGGCTCGCCCGCTCGACGACGAGGGAATGGTAGCGCGTGGCCGAAAAGTCCTGCGGGAGGCCGGCAAACACGCCCTTGCCGCTGTGATGCACCTTGGAGAGCTTGCCATGCATCAGGGTCGGCGCCCGCACCACGCGGCCGCCATACACTTGGCCGATGGCCTGGTGGCCGAGACAGACGCCGAGGATCGGCACTTCGGGTCCGGCGCGGGCGATGAGCTCGAGGCAGATGCCAGCACGATCGGGGTCGCAAGGGCCTGGCGACAGCACGATGGCCTCAGGCGCCTCGGCCAGCACTTCATCGACGGTGATCTTGTCGTTGCGGTAGACGCGCGCCGGCGCGCCCAATTCCCCGAGGAAATGCACGAGGTTGTAGGTAAAGCTGTCGTAATTGTCGATCAGCGTCAGCATAGCGCCGTGTTACGCCCGCTTCCCGCGCGACGTCAAGTTTGTCAGCTCTTCTTCGCGTCGCTCGGGGTCAGGAACAGATCGAGCTTGCCGCTATTGACGGCGACGCTTTTCCAGGCAGCGGCGGGGAAGCGCAGTACCACGAGCCCCGCGGTCGGGTACTTCGCCTCGAGGCGATCCTTGAGGTGCTTCGCCCCCGAACCGATCAGGTCGAGAGCAAATTCCTGAAGCTCCGGATTGTGCCCGACGAGCAGGACCTGGCCGACCCCGGCTCCGACCTCGTGCAGGATGCCGAGCATCTCCGCGGGCGTCCCGTGATAGAGGCCGTCCTCATAGATGACCTTGGGCTCGATCTTCAGCTCCGGCAGCACGAAGCCAAGCGTGTCCCGCGTCCGCCGCGCCGTTGAGCACAGCACGACGTCCGGATCGAGCCCGTGCTTGGCCATGGCCTTGCCCATCACCGGCGCCTCGGCCATGCCTCTCGTGTTGAGCGGACGATCGTGATCGGCAAGGGCCGGATCCTTCCAACTCGATTTAGCGTGACGGAGCAGGATCAAAGTCAGCATCGTGGTGAGCTCTATTGACCCCGCTTTGAGCGCGCGGCGAAGCGCACGGCTTCCTCGGCTGCCCGGAACAGGGCCGAGGCCTTGCTCACGCATTCGGCCTGCTCGCGCTCAGGCACCGAGTCCGCGACCACGCCAGCGCCGGCCTGGACATACATGACGCCGTCCTTCACCACCGAGGTGCGGAGCACGATACAGGAATCCATCTCGCCATTGGCGGAGAAATAGCCGACGCACCCGGCGTAAGGCCCGCGCTTTGCTTCTTCCAGTTCGTCGATGATCTCCATGGCCCGCACCTTCGGCGCGCCGGATACGGTTCCGGCGGGAAAACCCGCCATCAGCGCTTCGATGGCATCGAAGCGCGGATCGAGGCGGCCCTCCACATTCGACACGATGTGCATGACCTGGCTGTAATATTCGAGGAAGAAAGAGTCGGTGACGCGCACGCTGCCGACTTCGGCCACGCGCCCCACATCGTTGCGCCCAAGATCGAGCAGCATCAAATGCTCGGCGCGTTCCTTGGCGTCGGCGAGAAGCTCGCTGGCCAGCGCCTTGTCCTGTTCCGGCGTCGCTCCGCGCGGCCGGGTGCCTGCGATCGGGCGGATGGTGACCAGCCCATCGCGCACCCTAACCAGGATTTCGGGACTCGAGCCGGCGACGGCGAAACCGTCGAAATTGAGGTAGTAAAGGAACGGCGAGGGATTGACGCGCCTGAGTGCCCGGTAGAGCGAGAAGGAGGGGAGCGTGAACGGCGCCTCGAACCGTTGGCTCAGCACCACCTGGAAGATATCCCCGGCGGCGATGTACTCCTTGGCGCGCGTGACCTTCTCCATATAGGCCGCCGGCGTCACGCTGGGCTTGGGCTCTGGGTGCGCGGCCTCAGCCTCGAGATCGCTCACATGCGGCAAGGGCTGATCGAGACGTTCGATCACGACATTCAGGCGGTCTGCCGCCCGGGTATAGGCGGCCTTGGCGCTGACGCCCGGCATTGGCCTGACCGGCGTCACCACGGTCATCTCGTCCTTCACCGTATCGAAGATGACGATCAGCGTCGGCCGCACGAGAATGCTGTCGGGCAGGCCAAGCCGGTCAGGCTTGGTCGCCGGCAGGTGCTCGATCAGCCTCACCGTGTCGTAGCCCATATAGCCGAAGATGCCAGCGGCCATCGGCGGCAGCTCCGCTGGAAGCTCGATCGCCGACTCGGCAAGTAATGCACGCAGCGACTGAAGGGTGGGTAGCGGCGAAGGCGCGAAGGTCGAAGCGTCGGCTTGCGGCGCCAGGTTAAGCTCGGCGCGCGCGCCATTCGCCCGCCAGATCAGATCGGGCTCGCAGCCGATGATGGAATAGCGGCCGCGGGCAGCACCACCTTCCACCGATTCGAGCAGGAAGCTGTTCGGGCGCTCATGGGCGAGCTTGAGCATGGCCGAGACCGGGGTCTCTAGATCGGCGACGAGCCGCGTCCAGGCAACCTGCGGGGTGCCGGCGTCGTAGAGGCGGGCGAAAGTTGCGAAGTCGGGCTCGATCGGAGCGCCACCTTGCTGCGGTAAAGGCGTAACGGAGGTGGCCTGAGCCGGGCTCATTGCTCTTCGCTGCCACCTGCGAGCTTGGAGAGCGCCTGACGGTTGATAGTGACGCCGTAGCGCGCCTCGAGCGCGGAGAAGTACTCTCCGATGATGTCCTCGCCGACAAAGACCTTGAGCTGGCGCTTCAAGGCATCGAGGCTCGGAGGATCGAGCGGAGGAGCTGGCGTGACCTTGTCCACCTGAAAGACGATGCGGCCTTCTTCCACGCCGGAGGCGGCCGAACCAGACCCGCCCTGCGGCAGAGCGAAGGCTTGCGTCACGGCGGCCGGCAGCACGTTCACCGTCAATCCGCTTCGCTTCAACGGCTCGGTCGGCAAGACCTCCGTGTGCAATTCCTTGGCGAGGTCGTCGAGAGTCTTGCCAGCTTGCAGCTGCTTCACCAGGTCCTCGGTGTATTTGGTAAGCCGCGTGCGCTGGTCTTCCTGGCTCCAGTCCTTCTTCACCTCGTCCTCCACTTGGTCGAGCGGCTTAAGCTGCTGCGGCGTGATGCCCAACACTTCGTACCAGATCAAACCCTCGTCCTTGGCGTCGAGCGGATCGTTCTCGACGCCAACCTCGGTGGCGAATACCGCGTTCAGGAGATCGGTCTTCTGCGGCAGGTCCACCACCTTGCCGTCAGGAGTCTTGCCCTGGCGATCGACCTGATCGAACGCGTGATAGGTGAGCTTGAATTTGTCGGCGACCTCGGAGAGCTGGGCTCCCGCGGCGCGCTCATCCTCGATGCGATCGTGAAGGTCGAAAATGGCGCCTTGCGCCCGCTCCTTGAGGAGCTTCTTCTCGAGATCCGGCTTCGCTTCCTCGAAGGTCACGACCTTGCCTGGCTCGATCGCCGTGACCCGCAGCAATACGGTCTTCCCGAGCTGCCCGGTGATCGGCTCGCTCACTTTGTCCTTATCGAGCTTGAAGGTGGCTTCGCCGATCGTGGCGTCGGCCATCTCCGATCGCTTCAACAGCCCGAGGTCGATATCGGCTTCGCTTTGCCCGAGCTCCTTGGCGAGCGCTACGAAATCCGTGCCGGACTGGATCTTCTGATAGGCCGCGTCGGCGGCGGCCTTGTCGGGGAAGGCGATCTGCTGCACGCGCCTGCGCTCAGGCGCGCCTAGCTTGTCCTTCTCCTTGTCGAAGGCAGCTTTCAGATCGTCGTCGGTGATCGCCACCTTTGCCTTCACCGTTTCCGGTGTCACCGCCAGCACGCCGATCTTGCGAAACTCCGGCTGGGTGAACTTGGCCTGGTGATTGTCGTAGAAGCGCTTCAAGTCCGCATCTGTGGGCTCGGGCAGCGCCCCGGCGGCAGTGGCCGGGACGATCACGTAGCGCAGGCCGCGCGTCTCGTTGTTGTAGTTGTTGAGCGCGTTGAGGAACACCTGTGATGCCGCCGGCGTCTTGCCGACCGTGCTCAGCAATTGGCGTCGCAGATTGCGCTCGCGCTCCGATGCGAGATAGCCCTGCTCGCTCATGTCGAGAGTGCGCAGCGCCTGCTGCAAGGCGAGCGGATTGAAATTGCCGGTCGAGTCCTGAAAGGCCGGATCCTTCATGATGCCTTGCAACAGCGCCTCGTCGCTGACGCCGAGGTTCAGGCTCTTGGCATGGGTATCGACCGCGGCGCCGCCGATCAGCCGCTCCAGCACGCGGTTCTCCAGTCCTTGGTCACGGGCCTCCTGCACCGAAAGGGTGCGGCCGGCGTCCGAGCTCATCGCGCGGAGCACGTCGCGTTGCGTGCGCGAATATTCCTGAGGCGTGATCTCGGTATCGCCGACCTTGATCAGAGTCTGGCTGCCATACCCCCTGAAAATGTCGGCGATTCCCCAGATGGCGAAGCTGATGACGAGCAGACCCATGAGGATCATGCCGAAGGCACGGCCTGCTCCTTTTCGCAAATTATCGAGTAACACGCTTGAAGGACCTTCTTTTTGGCTGTTTGCAATCGCTGCGCCGAGGGGTCAATCTGTGGCGATTGCTCGCGCGGCGCGGGCATCATAGGTAGCAGGACGTAAGGCGGCAAGGCACCGTTCTCTAGGCTACACAAGGGCTTGCCGCAAGCACCAACAGCCTGCCGGCAAGGGTCGAACGGCGCGCAAAGGGGGGCAGCACGGTGACCGCAATCAGGCCGCTCGTCGCCGGCAACTGGAAGATGCATGGGCTCGCGGCAAATCTCGCCGAGCTCAAGTCGCTGCAGGACCTCCTGGCGATGGAGCCGCGGCCGGAGGCCGACATCATGATCTGCCCGCCGGCGACGCTCCTCGCCCAGGCAAGATATTTCCTCTCCAAGAGCGACATCCTGCTCGGCGCCCAGGACTGCCATCCTGCGCCGCACGGGGCCCATACCGGCGATATCTCCGCAGAGATGCTGACCGATGCCGGCGCCAATGCCGTCATCGTCGGCCATTCCGAGAGGCGCACCAACCATGGCGAGACTGATGCCGTCGTCGCGCAAAAGGCCGCGGCGGCCCATCGCGCCGGGCTTGCCGCCATCATCTGCATCGGCGAGACGGGGCGCGAGCGGCGGGATGGCGCAACCCTCGACGTCGTGGGACGTCAGCTCGACGGCTCGCTTCCGCCGATGGCCACCGCGGCGAATACCGTCATTGCCTATGAGCCCGTCTGGGCGATCGGGACCGGCTGGACGCCCACGCCTGAGGACGTGGCGGCGGTCCATGCCTTCATTCGCGACCGCCTCGGTGACGAGCTCGGAGGGGAGGGAAGCGCCATGCGCATCCTCTATGGAGGCTCGGTAAAGCCCAGTAATGCCCGCGAGCTTCTGACCGTGCCGAACGTCAATGGCGCGCTGGTTGGCGGGGCAAGCCTTAAAGCTACCGATTTCTATGGTATTCTGTCGGTTTATTCGGGGACTGGCGGTCGAGGTCGATAGTGCTGCTGCGCCCGCAAGCTTTGTCAGGCCTGGTTTTCGCGGCGGCGTTCCTCGCCGGCGCGGTGGCCAGTGCCGAGCCGCTCGACAAGGAGAGCTGCGCCAATTTGCAGATCGAGCGGAAGAAGCTCCTGACCCGCGACATGCAGGCCGCGCTCGACCAAGGGCCCGATTGGGTCAAGAACCATTTGAACGACGAGGCGATCGAGCGGGTAAGGCACTTCTTGAGCGTGGAAGAACAGATCCAATTCCGCTGCCGGGGCGGCGGGGTGGCCAAAGTGCCGGCAAAATCGACCGATGCCGTGCCCGAGAACGCCGCGACCACGCCTGAGAATGCCGCGACCGTGCCGCTCCCTGACCGGAAACCGGCAATGCCTGCGGCCGAAAGCGGCGACGGCAAGCCTAGCCAAGCGGTAGCTGATTCGGATAAGACACCGCCTGGCAAATCGAAGGCTACCAGATGACCACTGTGCTTCTCGTTGTTCACATCATGATCGCCGTGGCGCTGATCTGCGTCGTGCTGTTGCAGCGCTCAGAGGGTGGGGCGCTCGGCATTGGCGGAGGTGGCGGCGGTTTCATGACCGGCCGGAGCGCCGGCAACGCGCTGACCAAGACCACGGCCGTGCTCGCCGCGGCCTTCTTCGCCACCAGCCTGACGCTCACCCTCATCGCCAGAAACACCAGCACGCCGACCTCGATCTTCAACCAGGCCGGCACCCCGGTTCAGGGCGGAGGAGGGTCGCTCCCAGGCCTCGTCCTTCCATCGGCGCCACCGGCCCCGGCGGGGGCTCCGGCAGTGCCAGCGGCCCCGGCCGCGCCGACGGGACCGCAAGCGCCGCAGTCGAAATAGCGACAAGCGATTCGCTTCGGATAATTGCGCGTTAATTGTCGCGATAAGCGCGGATTGACGCGGATTGATGCGGATTTGCCGCGCATTTCCGCGACCGGTGGACGGAGTAGAGCTTAGGGCTACGACTCGCGCGTCTTTCAGTGTATGGTCGAGGCCCATGGCGCGGTACGTCTTCATTACCGGCGGCGTGGTCTCCTCTCTCGGCAAGGGGCTGGCATCGGCTGCTCTCGGAGCGCTGCTCCAGGCGCGCGGCTATAGCGTCCGCCTGCGCAAGCTCGATCCCTATCTCAACGTCGACCCGGGGACCATGAGCCCCTATCAGCACGGCGAGGTGTTCGTCACCGACGACGGCGCCGAGACCGATCTCGACCTCGGCCATTACGAGCGCTTCACCGGCCGCCCCGCCTGTCAGGCCGACAACATCACCACGGGCCGCATCTACCAGCAGATCATCACCAAGGAACGCCGCGGCGACTATCTCGGCTCGACCGTGCAGGTCATCCCGCACGTTACCGACGCCATCAAATCCTTCATCACCACGGGCAACGAGGACGTCGACTTCGTGCTGTGCGAGATCGGCGGCACGGTCGGCGACATCGAGGGCCTGCCCTTCTTCGAGGCGATCCGCCAGCTCGGCAACGAGCTGCCGCGTGGGTCTTCGGTGTTCATTCACCTGACGCTCGTGCCTTTCATCCCGAGCGCGGGCGAGCTGAAGACGAAGCCCACGCAGCACTCGGTCAAGGAGCTGCGCTCGATCGGCATCCAGCCCGACGTGCTGCTTTGCCGCTGCGAGCGGCCATTGCCGCGCGACGAGCGGCGCAAGATCGCGCTCTTCTGCAATGTGCGCCCCGAGGCGGTGATCCAGGCGCTCGATGTCGCGTCCATCTACGAGGTGCCTGGCGCCTATCACGCCGAGGGCCTCGACCGCGAGGTGCTCGCCGCCTTCGGCATCAAGAACGCGCCGGAGCCTGATCTCGAGCGCTGGCGGCGGATCGCCGAGACCATCGCCGATCCCGACGGCGAGGTGAATGTCGCGGTAGTCGGCAAGTACACGGGCCTCAAGGACGCCTACAAATCGCTCAACGAGGCGCTCGTCCATGGCGGCATCGCCAACAAGGTCAAGGTCAATCTGCAATGGATCGAGTCGCAGACCTTCGAGCAGGAGGACGCCTCTGCCTATCTCGAGGACGTGCACGGCATCCTCGTCCCCGGCGGCTTCGGCGAGCGCGGCTCTGAAGGCAAGATCCGCGCGGCGCGTTATGCGCGCGAGCGGGGCGTGCCCTATTTCGGCATCTGCTTCGGCATGCAGATGGCGGTGATCGAGGTCGCCCGCGATCTTGCCGGCATCGAGGATGCAAGCTCGACCGAGTTCGGCCCGTCGCCCGAGCCGGTGATCGGCCTCATGATCGAATGGATGAAGGGCGCCGAGCTCGAGAAGCGCCAGTCGAATGGCAATCTCGGCGGCACCATGCGGCTCGGCGCCTATGAAGCGGTGCTCGCCAGGGGCAGCAAGGTCGCCGAGATCTACGGCACGACGCGCATCTCCGAGCGCCACCGCCACCGCTACGAGGTGAATACGCGCTACCGCAACAAGCTCGAGGCGGCTGGCTTGAGCTTCTCAGGGATCTCGCCTGACGGGCTGCTCCCCGAGATCGTCGAGATCCCCGACCATCCCTGGTTCATCGGCGTTCAGTTCCACCCCGAGCTGAAATCGCGGCCCTTCGAGCCGCATCCGCTCTTTGCCTCCTTTATCGGCGCCGCGGTGGAGCAGAGCCGCCTGGTCTAGACATGGCGCCGCGCCGCCTTCTCTAATATTGTCTCAACCCTGAGGCGTGTTTCCCGGCGACGGCGTACCGCCGCTTTCAACGGCTCGATGAGGAAACGATGTGGAACTTGTTAAAGACGGCTTCCGCCGCACTGATTCTCGCCACCACCCTGGGCGCGATCGGCTTCGACCATGCAGCCATGGCGGCAAAGAAGCCGAACAGGCCACAGGCTGCCGGCAAAGCCGAGACGAACACGCTTGCGGATGCCCAGACGAAGCTCGCTCTCAAATTGATGCAGGGGCTTGCCAGTGGCGCCGACAAGCCGGTCAACGTCTTGGTCTCGCCGGCAAGTCTCGCCGCAGTCCTCGCCTACCTTGACCTCGTTGCCGACGGCAAGATGGATGCGGCGATCGCCAAGACTCTGGGCATCAAGGCCGGGAACGCCACCAAAGCGATGAACGCTCTTAGAGATGCCGCCAAAGAGCTGGCCGCCGTACCCCCTGGGAGTGGACCGTTATCGTTCGGCAACGCAATTTTCCTGAGCCCTGCTGCAGGCGCCAACCCTGACGCACTTGCTCAATTGAAGGGCGCCGGCATGGAGGCAATGACCGCCAATCTTGGCACCCCAGAGGGCGTGGAGGCGGTCAACAAGTGGGTTTCCGACCAGACTGCCAAGCTGATCCCCACCATTATCGAAAAGCCAACACCAGCCATCTTTGTCGCGCTCAATGCTCTCTACTTCAAGGACAAGTGGGAGACGTCCTTCGATTCAGCGCTGACCCAATCGAAACCTTTCCACCTCACCGGCGGCAGCACGGCGGACGTCTCGATGATGCAGCTCGGCGAGAGCAAACTCGCCTTCCGCCAGGACGACCGCTTCATCGGCGTGATCCTGCCGTACAAAGACAAGGACTACGATCTTGTGGTCGTCACGACCAAAAAGGACCCGGCACCGCTTAGCGATTTTGCCGGAGCGGACTGGCTCACCGGGACCGGCTTCACGCTCACGAAAGGCACAGTCGCGTTGCCTCGCTTCGATGCGGAAATGGCGGCCGAACTTCTGCCGGCCCTCAATAAGTTGGGCCTCGCGAAAGGCAATAGGCCTACGTCGTTCAAGAAGTTGTCGTCCACGCCAATCACCATCGATGAGGTGATCCAAAAGACGGTTATCAAAGTGGACGAGGAGGGCACCGCGGCAGCCGCCGTGACCGCGCTTACGAGCCGCGCAATGTCGACGTCGGGCGCCAAGCCGATCGCGATGGTGGTCGATAGGCCCTTCATGTTTGCTCTTCGCGACAACAAGCACCAGCTCGTTCTGCTCGCGGGCTACGTGGGGAACCCTGTGCAGTAGTCAAGCCGCGGTTAGTGCAAGGCCTTCGGCGCCATGACCGACGTTATCCATAAAGGCGGGTGTGCCTGCGGCAAGGTCAGGATCGAGGCGAGGGGAGAGCCTTATCGCGTCGGCGTGTGTCACTGCCTGACCTGCCGGAAGCTGCACGGCGCGCCCTTCAGCTTCTACGCCGTGTTTTCACGTGATGCAGTGACGGTGACCGGACAGCTCCTCGTTTTCAAAAGCTCAGAGCACGGTCGGAGATATTTCTGCCCGGCGTGCGGGTCTCAGGTCTCCTCGCATTACTCGCGGGCCGACGAGATCTACGTCTATCCAGGTTCGTTCGACGAGCCAGGTCGGTGGCAGCCGACCTACGAATTGTGGACGATCCGGCGCGACCCGTGGCTGCCCGAGTTTCCGGGCGTCGTCAGCCGCTACGAGAGAGACCGCCCGAAATGGAGCCGGACGGCGCCTTAGGTGACTCCGTCCGCCTCGGTTGGTGTCGCTACTTCCGCTTGCGCGGTGCTGAGGCCCCCGGCGCCACTTCCGTCCTTCCGCCGCCGCCGCGATCGGGTACCACATCATCGGCCGCGAGGACGCCCGACTTGAACAGATAGCCGGCAACGCCGGCGCCGATCAGCGGCGCTACGATGAACAGCCACACTTGCGTGAGCGCTTGCGGGTTGGTGCCTGCGCCGATAAGGGCCGGCCCGAGCGAGCGGGCAGGGTTGAGCGAGGTGCCGGTGATGTTGATGCCCCAGAGGTGGAAGGCGATGAGTGTCAGTCCGATGGCGAGCCCGGCGATGCCGACCGGAGCGCCGCGCTGCGTCACGCCGAGGATGCAGACGAGGAACAGGAAGGTGGCGACCACCTCATAGATGAGGGCGGCGCCGATGCCGTATTCGCCGAGATAGCCTGGACCCCAACCGTTCTGTCCGAGCCCGCCACTCCAGCCCGCCTTGCCGGAGAGGATGACGTAGAGAACCACGGCGCCGGCAATGGCGCCAAGCACCTGCGCAATGACATAGGTGATGAAGTCCTGCGTGGTCATGCGGCCGGCGACGAGCACACCGAAGCTGACCGCCGGATTGATGTGGCAGCCTGAGATTTGGCCGATGCCATAGGCCATGGCGACAATGGTTAGGCCGAAGGCTGCGCCGATGCCGAGTGCATCAAGCGAGGTTGCGCCGCTTCCCATTCCACCGATGACGGCGGCGCCGCAGCCGACCAGCACAAGCGCAAATGTCCCAATGAATTCCGCGATTGCTTTTTTCATGACGATCTCCCCCCTAGAGAAGCCGTCATGATGCCAGACCCGGCGGGGCCCGAATAGGGCCGAGCGCATGCCGGCACATTCTATCAAGCGAAATCAGGGGGCTGCGCCGAGGCGCTCAAGCGCCGCCTCAAGATCCTTGCGATCCTGCGGGGTGGGATTCTTGGCGAGCGCCGCGCGGTAATCGGCGATGGCCCGATCCTTCTCGCCCTTGTGGTCGTAAAGCACGGCGCGGTTGGCGTAGGCGTCGCGATAGCCGGCGTCGAGCTCGATCGCCGAGGTATAATCGGCAATCGCGTCTTCGATCTTCCCAGCTTTCTCCCGGGCGACGCCCCGATCGTTATGAGCGACCGCGTCCTTTGGATTGATGGCGATGGCGGCGGTGCAGTCGGCGATGGCGAGATCGGCCTGCCCCTTGTCCTCGTAAACGACGCAGCGATTGATGAAGGCCTCGCCGAATTTGGAGTCGAGCTCGATGGCCTTGCTGAAATCTCCGATGGCCCGGTCGAGATCGCCTTTGTCGCGGTAAGCGAGGCCGCGGCTGACATAGAGTCTGGCCTGGCCTCCATCGACGGCGACGGCCTGATCGAAATCGGCGATGGCGCGGGCGAGATCGCCCTTGCGCATATAGGCTTCGCCGCGCCTTCCATAGGCCAGCGCGACGTAGGGGCTGAATGGGTCGAGCTGGAGAAACTCTGTGCAGCCGTCGATCTGTTTCTCGGGGTTCTCGCTTTGATTGCAGTCGTCGATGGGATTGGCCTGCGCCGGCCCGACGGCAAGGAAGGCGCTGGCGCCGATCAAGCATCTTAGTATCATCGCGCGCATTGCGTCGCTCCCAGTAGCCGCTTTGGCCAAGTCTAGCAGAAGATCGAACCATGCCGGATGGCCACGTTACCGCTCTCCGCGGCACGATCGTCGGCTTCACCGGCGATCCCTTCCTGGTCGATCCGGCCAAGGCCTTCGTGCACGAGCCTGACGGGCTGATCGTCTGCCGCCACGGGATGATCGAGGCCGTCGGTCCTTACGACAGCGTGCGGGCGAGCCTGCCGAGCAATGTTCCCGTCACCGACTATTCCGGCTGCATCCTCTCGGCGGGCTTCGTCGACACCCATGTGCACTATGTGCAGACGGAGATGATCGCGTCTCCAGGCAAGCAGCTTCTGCAATGGGTCAACGACTACATCTATCCCGCCGAGGAAGCCTTCGCCGATGTGGCGCATGCTCGCGCCGTCGCCTCCATCTTCTGCGACACGCTGATCCGCAACGGCACGACCACGGCGTGCGTCTATTGCGCGGTCTATCCGCAATCGGTCGACGCGTTGTTCGAGGAAGCTCTCAAGCGCAATCTGCGGCTCGTCGCCGGCAAATGCATGATGGACCGCAACGTGCCCGAGCCCTTACGCGACACGGCGCAATCCGGCTACGACCAGTCGAAGGCGCTGATCGACACATGGCACGGGAAGGGGAGGCTGCTCTATGCCATCACGCCGCGTTGGGCCGGATCGAGCACGCCGGCGCAACTGGAAGCCGCGGGCGCGCTGTGGCGCGAATATCCCGATTTGACCCTACAAACTCACATCGCCGAGAACCGTGACGAGGTCGCCTTCGTCACCAGGCTGTTTCCGGAGCGCAAGGACTTTCTCGATATCTACGATCATTACGGCCTCGTCCGGCGGCGCACCGTTCTCGGCCACTGCGTCTGGTTCTCCGAGAGAGAGTTCGCCCGCGTGCATGAGCGCGACGCCTCCATCGCCCATTGCCCGACTTCGAATCTGTTCCTCGGCAGCGGGCTGTTTCGCTTGCGCGTAGCCAAGGATAAGAGGCGGCCGATCCATGTCGGCCTCGGCACCGATATCGGGGCTGGAACGAGCTTCTCCCTGCTACGCACGATCAACGAGGCCTACAAGATCGCAGCGCTGAATGCCGCGCCGATCACGGCCTTCGAGGCGCTCTATCTCGCCACGCTTGGAGGCGCCCGTTCGCTCGGACTTGAGGACCGCATCGGCTCGCTCGAGGTCGGCCGCGAGGCCGACATCGTGGTGCTCGAGCCCAAGGCCACACCGCTCCTTTCCTTCCGGATCAGCCGTTCCCGCTCCATGGAAGAGACCTTGTTCGTGCTGATGACGCTTGGCGACGACCGCTGCGTGCGCGCCACCTACGTGGCAGGGGCGCTTGCCCACGCAAGCGAGCCGGTTGACGCCTGACGCGCCGCCGTTATGGTCCGCCCATGACCGCAGCCATGAAGCCCCCGCCAAGCCCCGTCGTTGCGGTGGGTGCCGCGCGCTTCGGCAACACTCTGCCGCTTGCGCTCATCGCCGGGCCTTGCGCGCTCGAAAGCCTGGCGCATGCGCTCGAGACTGCCGAGGCGCTGAAGGAGATCGCGGCAAAGGCCGGAATCGGCCTCGTCTACAAGACCTCGTTCGACAAGGCGAACCGCACGAGTGCGAGAAGCGCAAGAGGGCTGGGGCTCATCGAAGCCCTGCCCATGTTCGCCGAGATCAGGGAGAAGACCGGCCTTCCCGTGCTCACCGACGTGCATGAGCCTGATCAATGCGCCGCGGTGGCCAAGGCCGTCGACGTACTGCAGATCCCCGCCTTCCTCTGCCGCCAGACCGATCTTCTCATCGCCGCGGCGCTCACCGGCAAGGCGGTCAATGTGAAGAAGGGCCAGTTCCTCGCGCCTTGGGACATGACCCATGTGGTGGCGAAGCTCGTTGGCGCAGGAAACCCCCAGGTGCTGGTCACCGAGCGCGGCGTCTCCTTCGGCTACAACACGCTTGTCTCCGACATGCGCGCTTTGCCGATCCTCGCCGAGACGGGAGCGCCGGTGATCTTCGACGCCACCCATTCGGTGCAGCAGCCCGGAGGGCAGGGGGCGCAGAGCGGCGGCGAGCGCCGTTTTGTGCCGGTGGTGGCCCGCGCCGCGGTCGCGGTCGGCGTCGCCGGCATCTTCATCGAGACCCATCAGGACCCTGACCGCGCGCCCTCCGACGGGCCCAACATGCTGCCGCTGAACGATCTGCCGGCGCTGCTCGCCGAGCTGATCGAGATCGACCGCCTGGTGAAGAGGGTGAGGTGACGAACGTCATTCCGGCGCAAGCCGGAATCCAGTGCGCGAAGCGCAATTAGAAAACTGGACCCCGGCTTGCGCCGGGGTGACGCCGTGGTTCTTCGATTTGCTCAACCCCGCCCGCGATAGGGCGCCACACCTTGGTCGGGCAACCACAGGCCTTCGGGCACCGTGCCGTATTGCCAGAACACATCGATGGGAATGCCGCCGCGCGGGAACCAGTAGCCGCCGATGCGCAAAAAGGCAGGCTCGATCAGATCGACGATGCGCTTGCCGATGGTGACCGTCGCGTCCTCATGAAAGGTGCCGCAATTGCGGAAGCTCGCCAGATAAAGCTTGAGCGACTTCGACTCGAGCAGCCAGCGCTTCGGCGCGTAGTCGATGACGAGATGGGCGAAGTCGGGCTGACCGGTGATCGGGCAGAGGCAGGTGAATTCGGGCGCGGTGAAGCGGGCGGCGTAGAGCGTCTCAGGATGCGGGTTGGCGACGCGCTCGAGCAACGCCTTGTCTGGCGATGCTGGAATCGGCGTGGGCTTGCCGAGCTGCTTCGGTTTCACGCTCTTTTTGGCTGTGGCCATCGCTCATTACTGCACCGCGGACACGCTTTTACAAGCGCCGCGGGCCGGCATAGATGCAGCCCTCGTGGCAACTGTCGCGCGAGACCTGGATCTCGGCGAGGCCGAACAGCCGGTTGTGCAGGCGATCCCACAGCCAGATGGCGATGCGCTCGAGCGTCGGCACCTCCAGCCCTTCGACCTCGTTCAGAAAGCGATGATCGAGCGCGTCGCGCGCCTCGGCAAGGGCCGCTTCGATATCGTCGAAATGCAGGAGCACGCCGGTCGCGGGATCGGGCTCGCCGTCGATGGTGACGCGGGCGCAGAAGGAGTGTCCGTGCACCCGTGCATTGGGGTGACCGGGAGGGGCCGAGGGGAGCCGGTGGGCAGCCTCGAAGAAGAATTCCTTATAGATACGCATGGCGGTGGTTTAGAGCATGATCCGGAAAAGTGGAAACCGGTTTTCCGAAACGGCCATGCGCCATTGGGAAACCGGATTTCCAAGCGTTCAGCCAGAGGCCTGGTCGCCAGGCTTAGCGCAGACCGAGCAGCTTGTGGGTCTGCAGGCTCAGGCGCCATTTGGGATGGGCAAGACAATAGTCGATCGCCGCGCCCACATTGTCCGCGGTCTTGACGGCGCCCTGATCCATAGGCTGCAACAGGAAATGGGTGAAGTCGAGCTGTTCGAGCGCTGCCGGCTCGATCTCGCTTTGCGGATAAACGAGCTTCAGCTCATCGCCTGACCGCTGCACGAGATCTGCACCGGCCTTCGGGCTCACGCAGATCCAATCGATGGAGCGCGGCACCGGCAGCGTGCCGTTGGTCTCGATGGCGATCTCGAAGCCGGCAGCATGGAGCGCAGCGATCAAAGCCTCGTCCACCTGCAACATGGGCTCGCCTCCGGTGAGCACGACGAAGGGAGGCGTGAAGCTGTTGCCCCGCCAGGCCGTGCGGCAAGCTCTGGCAAGCATTCCGGCGTCGGCGAATTTTCCCCCGCCATCGCCGTCGGTACCGACGAAATCGGTGTCGCAGAAATTGCAGGTCGCGGTCTCGCGGTCGGCCTCGCGGCCCGTCCACAGATTGCAGCCGGCAAAGCGGCAAAACACGGCAGGCCGCCCGGCGTGGGTGCCTTCGCCCTGCAGCGTGTAGAAGATCTCCTTGACCGAATACATGGGCTTTCGGCGCCATCGATAGAGTGTTGTCATGGCCGGGCTTGTCCCGGCCATCCACGTCTTGTCCTTGAAATAGAAAGCGTGGATGCCCGGCACAAGGCCGGGCAAGGCGGTTGTGGCTAAGTGGCTAAGGGGAACCTGCTCTCACTTTAGACTCTCGCGCTGCGGTGCGCATTTCCTGCCACTGCTCATAGCCGCGCGCGCGGAGCTCGCAAGCCGGGCAGGTGCCGCAGCCATAACCCCAGGGATGACGCCTGCCGCGCTCGCCGCGATAGCAGGTATGGGTGTGCTCGATCATCAACTCGACCAAGGTTTCGCCGCCAAGCTTGTGCGCAAGCTCCCAGGTCTCTGCCTTTGACAGCCACATCAGCGGCGTTTCGATGATGAAGGGGACTTCGGTACCGAGCCTGATTGCCTCGCCAAGCGCGCGCAAGGTCGCGTCGCGGCAATCGGGATAGCCTGAGTAATCCGTCTCGCACATGCCGCCGACCAGCGTATGCAGGCCTCGGCGATAGCCGAGTGCCGCGGAATAGGTGAAGAACACGAGGTTCCGCCCCGGCACGAACGTGCTCGGTAGCCCCGAGGCCAGTATCTCGATCTCGGCCTCGGAGGTGAGTGCGGTGTCGGCGATGGCGCCGAAGCTTGCGATGTCGAGCACATGGTCTGGCCCGAGCCGCGAACCCCATGCGGGGAAGGCGCGGGCGACCTCGCTTCGCACAGCCTGCCGGCATTGCAATTCGACGGCATGCCTCTGGCCGTAGTCGAAGCCCACGGTTTCCACGCGGCCGTAGCGGTCGAGCGCATAGGCAAGACAGACGGTCGAATCCTGGCCGCCCGAGAACAACACCAATGCAGCACCGTCACTTTTCATGGCGAAATCCAAAAACCATGTTGTTGCAAAACCTTATTGGGGACTCGCCTTTTAGTTGAATATTGTATATTCTGCTACTATTGCGAGAGGCCAAGACTTGGGCGGCTAGGCCATGCACCGCGGGGTTGCCGCTCTTTGCGGCGTGATTGCCATCCTTCTTACCGGTTGCTCGACCATCGTCAAAGGGACGCAACAGCAGGTCTCCGTCGCCACCCCAGGCGTTCAGGACGCCATGTGTACGCTTTCGTCTCCTGCCATCGGCACGCGCACCGTTCAGACGCCCGGAAATATCGTTCTGCCCAAGAGTAAGCACGACGTCGCGGTGAATTGTGCCAAGCAGTGTTACACCAACGGCGTTGGTGTGCTCGCGTCAGAGACCGAGATCATGACGGCCGGCAATGTCCTGTTCGGCGGCGTTATCGGCCTAGGGATCGATGCGGCATCGGGCGCCATGAACAAATATCAACCAGGGGTCGAAATCGCCATGAGCCCGATCCCCAATTGCGGGGCTCCGAAAAAGGGGCGGGGCGTGCCCATGGCCAGCACGCCAACGCCTCCACAAGAGCCACCGAGCTAAGCCCCCACATCAAGCTTCCGATTCCAAAGTTGCTGGGCTAAGAGGGCGCAAGGCTTCGCCTGCCTTCTCCTGACAATTGGAATTGGACCCATGACCGCAATTGCTACCGTCGTCGGCCGGGAGATTCTCGACAGCCGCGGCAACCCCACCGTCGAGGTTGACGTGGTGTTGGTGAACGGCGCCTTCGGCCGCGCCGCGGTGCCGTCGGGCGCCTCGACCGGGGCGCATGAGGCGCACGAGCTTCGCGACGGCGGTAAGCGTTATGGCGGCAAGGGGGTGAGACGTGCGGTCGAAGCGGTCAACGGCGAGATCAGGAACGGGCTGACCGGTTTCGATGCCGGCGACCAGCGCGGGCTCGACGCCCGCCTTTGCGAGCTCGACGGCACCGACAACAAGAAGCGCCTCGGCGCCAACGCCATTCTCGGCGTGTCGCTCGCCGCCGCCAAGGCCGCAGCGCGCGACCACGATCAGCCGCTCTACCGCTATCTCGGCGGCCAGCAAGCGACGCTGCTGCCGGTGCCGATGATGAACATCTTGAACGGCGGCGCACATGCCGACAATCCGATCGATTTCCAGGAGTTCATGATCGCGCCAGTCGGGGCGCCGAATTTCGCCGAAGCCTTGCGCATGGGCGCGGAAGTCTTCCACGCGCTGAAAGCCGCGCTCAAGGCTGCCGGCCACAACACCGCGGTTGGAGACGAGGGGGGCTTTGCCCCGAACCTCGCCTCGACGAGGCAAGCGCTCGACTTCGTTCTCGCCGCAATCGGCGCGGCAGGGTTCAAGCCAGGCGCCGACATCTATCTCGCACTCGATGTGGCCGCGACCGAGCTCTACGCGAACAACCGCTATGTGCTGAAGGGCGAGGGGCGGACACTCAACTTCGCCGAGATGGTCGCAACTTACGCCGATCTCGTCGCCAACTATCCCATCTATTCCATCGAGGACGGCATGTCGGAGGACGATTGGGAGGGTTGGCGGGCACTCACGCAGGCCCTGGGCGACCGGGTGCAGCTCGTCGGCGACGATTTGTTCGCCACCAATGTCACGCGGCTGAAGCGGGGCATCGACCAGGGCATCGCCAACGCCATCCTGGTCAAGGTCAACCAGATCGGCACCTTGAGCGAGACGCTCGACGCCGTGCGCATGGCGCAAGGAGCGGGTTATGCCGCGGTGATGTCGCATCGTTCCGGCGAAACCGAGGACGCCACCATCGCCGATCTCGCCGTCGCCACCAATTGCGGGCAGATCAAGACGGGATCGCTTGCCCGCTCCGACCGGGTGGCCAAATATAATCAGCTCCTGCGCATCGAGGAGGAGCTTGGGGCGGCCGCCCGCTATGCCGGCCGCTCGGTGCTCGCCCGCCCCCGCTAACCGGCGATTAACCTTCCCGGTGCGATTCTCCCAGAACTGGCGGACGCCGTCATACCGGCGAAAGCCGGTATCCAGTTTTTTGTTTTTTGCGCGTTCCGCGCGGCTGGATTCCGGCTTACGCCGGAATGACGCCGAAGCGGGGCATGACGAAAGGTTACGCGGCAAAACCATGCGGCTCACGTCACTCCTCTTTCCGCTGCTCGCCTGCGGTGTCGGCGGCTATTTCGCCTACCATCTCCAGACCGGGGATCATGGCTTGCAGGCCCGTGCCGACCTTGAGAAGCGCAAAGCGGTGCTTGCCGGCGAGCTTGCCGGGCTGAAGGAGGTGAGAAAGCGCCTTGAGCGCGACGTTGCCCTGCTCCGGCCGGAAAGCCTCGACCCTGACATGCTCGACGAGCGCGCCCGCGCCATTCTGAACCTTGCCCACCCCGACGATCTCGTCATGCTGAAGCGCCGCGCGCCTTCGGAGACGCCGGGGGCGCGACCGAAGCGCTGATGGGGATCGCCGCCATAGGATCGGGAGCCGATCCTTGGCCTATTTGATGACCTTGCCCCGTCTTTCGGTGTTTTCCTAACTCGTGTTAGCCTCAAGTCGCGGCGGGGCATGCGAGGATTTAGGTTTGAACACTCTTTCCGATGGGGCCCATGATACAGAAGGCCCACCGCCTGCACCGTCTATCACTCCGCCCGAAGCCCTGACTTCCGCGACGGTATTGGAGCACGGCAGCGCGCCGAGCCTGACGCCCGAGGGGGAGCTCGAGGCCTACCGCCAGATGCTGCTCATCCGGAGATTCGAGGAGAAGGCGGGCCAGCTCTACGGCATGGGTCTGATCGGCGGCTTCTGCCATCTCTATATCGGCCAGGAAGCCGTGGTCACCGGCATGCAAATGGCGCGCGAGGAGGGGGATCAGGTCATCACCGCCTATCGCGACCACGGCCATATGCTCGCCTCGGGCATGAACCCCAAGGGCGTGATGGCCGAACTCGCCGGACGCCGCCACGGCTATTCCAAGGGCAAGGGCGGCTCCATGCACATGTTCTCCGTGGCGAAAAATTTCTATGGCGGCCACGGCATCGTCGGCGCTCCGGCCCCACTCGGCACCGGGCTTGCGCTTGCCAACAAATATCGCGGCAACGACCGCGTCTCGCTCACCTATTTCGGCGAGGGCGCGGCCAATCAGGGCCAGGTCTATGAGAGCTTCAACATGGCCTCGCTGTGGAAGCTCCCGGTCATCTATGTGATCGAGAACAACCACTATGCCATGGGCACGCATGTCGGGCGGGGGAGCGCGCTCGCCGAGGAGCTGTATCACCGCGGCTCCGTGTTCGGCATCCCCGGCATGAAGGTTGACGGCATGGATGTGCGTGCCGTGAAGGCCGCAGGCCAGGCTGCGATCGCCAGGGTGCGAGGCGGCGCAGGCCCGATGATCCTCGAGATGCGCACCTACCGCTACCGCGGTCATTCGATGTCGGACCCGGCCAAATACCGCAGCAGGGAAGAGGTGCAGGAGGTGCGCACCCAGCGCGACCCCATCGAGCTTGTCGGCAAGCGACTGAACGAGACCGGCATCGCCGACGAAGATCGATTGAAGCAGATCGACAAGGACATCCGCGCCATCGTCAATGATGCCGCAGACTTCGCCACCAGCGACCCCGAGCCTGAGGCGAGCGAGCTTTATACCGACGTCGTGGCGCTGCCTTAGGACCGAAACCGACCGACCATGCCCAGCGAAATTCTGATGCCGGCGTTGTCGCCCACCATGGAGGAGGGCACGCTCGCCAAATGGCACGTCCGGGAGGGCGACGAGGTACGCACCGGCGACGTGATCGCCGAGATCGAGACCGACAAGGCGACCATGGAGGTCGAGGCCATCGATGACGGCCGGGTGGGCAAGATCTTGGTGGCGGAAGGCACCGAGCACGTGCCGGTGAACAAGCCCATCGCGCTGCTCTTGGTCGACGGCGAGGATGCCTCATCCTTCGAGACCCGGCCTGCGGCCGCTCCTCAGAATGAGGTGTCAACGCCTCACCCTGAGGAGGCGCGAAGCGCCGTCTCGAAGGGTGAGGCAGCAAGATCGGCGGCAGGTTCTGAACTCATGCAGATGGCCAAGATCGCCGAAGCGATCAGAGCGGTGCCGCATGAGCCAAGTCTGACTCGGGAAGATGCCGATCTTGGCGAGAGGCCGCCGGAGGTCGAGCAAGCCCCGGCCGGACCGCAAGTAGCCCCCGCCGAGCCGCGCCCCGAGGCGGAGATTCCGCCCGGCACCGCGATGGTGGCCATGACCGTGCGCGAGGCGCTGCGCGACGCCATGGCCGAGGAGATGCGCGCCGACGACCGCGTCTTCGTCATGGGCGAGGAGGTCGGCCAATATCAGGGCGCCTACAAGGTGACCCAAGGCCTGCTCGATGAGTTCGGCGAGCGACGCGTGGTCGACACGCCCATCACCGAATATGCCTTTGCCGGTACCGGCGTCGGCGCGGCCTTTGCCGGCCTCAAACCCGTCGTCGAGTTCATGACCTGGAACTTCGCGCTGCAAGCCATCGACCACATCGTCAACTCGGCCGCAAAGACCCTCTATATGTCGGGCGGGCAGATGCACTGCCCCATCGTGTTTCGCGGGCCGAACGGCGCCGCCGCCCGCGTCGCCGCCCAGCACAGCCAGGACTTTTCCGCTTGGTATGCCTCCGTGCCGGGGCTGAAAGTGATCGCTCCCTATACCGCCGCCGACGCCAAGGGATTGCTCAAAGCCGCGATCCGCGACCCGAGCCCGGTGATCTTTCTCGAAAACGAGATCCTCTACGGCCAGAGCTTCGACGTGCCGAAGCTCGAGGACTTCGTCCTGCCAATTGGCAGGGCGCGGGTAGCGCGGGAAGGTTCCGACGCCACAATCGTCTCCTATTCGCGCGGCATGGCCTATGCGCTGGAAGCCGCCAAGCGGCTGGCCGAGGAGGGGATCAAGGCGGAGGTTATCGATCTCCGCACGCTCAGGCCTCTCGACATCGACACGGTGCTCGCCTCGGTGCGCAAGACCAACCGCATCGTCACGGTGGAGGAGGGCTGGCCCATCTGCTCGATTGGCTCTGAGATTTGCGCCCGCGTGGCTTTGGAAGCGTTCGACGATCTCGACGCGCCGCCGACAAAGATCAGTGGCGCCGACGTGCCCATGCCTTACGCCGCCAATCTCGAGAAGCTCGCGCTTCCCTCCGTGGAGCAGGTCGTCGCGGCGGTGAAATCCGTCTGCTACCGGGAGTGACGTTCGTGGCTGAAGCCCCCATGACCTGGAAGAGCGGCGGGTGCCATTGCGGCGCGGTGCGCTTCGACGTGCTCGCGCCCGACGAGATCGAGGTCAAGGAGTGCAACTGCTCGATCTGCCGCATGACCGGTTATCTGCATCTCATCGTTCCGGCCGAGCGCTTCCGCCTCACCAAAGGCGCCGACAAGATCACCACCTACAACTTCAACACCGGCACGGCGAAGCATCATTTCTGCTCGGTGTGCGGTATCAAGAGCTTCTACGTGCCGCGCTCCAAGCCCGACGGCTTCAGCGTCAACGTGCGCTGCCTCGACGACGGCGCGGTGACCGTGACCCGCATCACGGTGTTCGACGGCGCGCACTGGGAAGAGGCAATGGCCAAGATCGCCCACGCGAAGGAAGCCTGACCGATGTCTATACAAGGCGCAAACTTGCACAGTGCAGAGGGGGGCCACGCGAAGCGCGACCACGCGAAGCGTGTCCTCGCTTCGCCGCTGGCGCGGAGGCTTGCCCGCCAGCGTGGCATCGATCTCGGCGGGCTTCGCGGCTCGGGTCCGAAGGGGCGTGTCGTCAAGCGCGACATCCCGCTCGCCGCGGCCGAGGCAGCAGGCATCCCCGAACAAGCGGAAGCGATCGAAGCTTTGGAGGTCGGCCCCGAGCCTGAGCGGCGCCTCACGCTGTCCCGGCCTGCGCCGGCCGGGGGTCTGACCAACAAACAGGTGCTGGCAATCTATGAGCCAGGCAGCTACGAGCTTCTGCCGCACGACACCATGCGTCGCGTCATCGCCGAGCGGCTCACGCTCGCCAAGCAGACCATCCCGCATTTCTATCTCGGCATCGACTGCGAGCTCGATGCGGTGCTTGCCGCGCGCAAGCGCCTCAACGGCATGGCGCCGCAAGACGGCCCGCGCTCCTTCAAGCTCTCGGTCAACGACTTCATCATCAAGGCGCTCGCCATGGCGTTGCAAAAGGTGCCGCGCGCAAATGCGAGCTGGACTGAAGAGGGACTGCTGCTCCACCGCGGCTCCGACATCTCCGTCGCCGTGGCGCTTCCAGGCGGCGGGCTGTTCACGCCCGTCGTCCGCAACGCCGAGCTGAAAAGCCTGTCGGAGATTTCCAACGAGATGCGCGACCTCGCGGGGCGGGCGCGATCGAAGCGCCTCGCTCCCCACGAATATCAGGGCGGCACCACCACGCTCTCCAATCTCGGCATGTACGGCATTGACCGCTTCGATGCCGTGATCAATCCGCCGCAAGCGAGCATCCTCGCCGTCGGCCGCGCCGAAAAGCGCCCCGTGATCAAGGACGACGCGGTGAAGATCGCCACCATGATGAGCGCCACCCTCTCGGTCGATCACCGGGTGATCGACGGCGCGCTCGGCGCCGAGCTTCTCGCCGCCTTCAAGGCCTTCATCGAAGACCCAGTGACCATGCTGGTTTAGCGGGGAGGCCGCTCGACGGAATTGCCGATGGCAGATTTGTGGGACCAGCTCGTCAAGAAGTACCCGAGATACACGATCGCGATTCTGCTCGTGTATGCGCTACTCGTGTCGGCCTACACGATCTACTCCTCGGTCCGCTCCTACTATATCGAGCTGAAAAAGCCTTATCTCGAAGACTTGGCGGAAGCTTGCGGCAACATTAGCGAAATCGCGGCGCGCATTTCCCGTTCGGAGACCTACCCGGCCGACAAGGTCGAGGACTTTTGGTCGTACTATTGGGGCCGGCTTGTTCTCTACGAGGATAGCAATCTGATCGGCAAGATGGTTGCCTACAAGAAAGTCCTCGAGACCATCAATCCGTCGAATTATTCGGAGCGCAAGCTCCAGCTCGAGCAGCCGGCATACGCCATCTCCGGCGCTTGCCGTGACCTGATCAAGGAGAGCTGGAAATTGTCGATTGCGCCTTGGTCCGATCTTCAGAGTCAGCGGCCACAATAACATCTCACGTCCAAACCGCTCAATGGCGCTCACAGCACTCTACCGTCCCGCCACAAAGGCCGACGCCTCGGCGCTTGCCGTGCTGGTCGATATCGCCGGCGAAGGTCTTCCGGCGCATCTGTGGAGCACGCTGAAAGCCCCCGGCCAGTCGATCCTCGAGGTGGGACGCGAGGGCGCCGCGCGGGAGGAGGGCGGCTTCTCCTATCGCAACGCCATCGTCGCCGCGGTCGAGGGCGAGATCGCCGCCTGCCTCGTCGGCTACCGGCTGGACGATCCCTACGATCTCGGCACCTTGGCGGAGATACCCGAGCTCGTGCGGCCCCTCGTCTTGCTTGAGGCAAAAGTGCCGGGCTCGTGGTACGTCAATGTGTTCGCGACCTTTCCCGAGTTCCGCCGCCAAGGGATCGGCAGGGAGTTGCTCGCCATTGCCGAGCAGAAGGCGAGGGAGAGCGGAGCCCCGGCCTTGAGCGTGATCGTTGCCGGCGCGAACGAGCGGGCCGCGCGCGTCTACCGGCACGCAGGTTTTGCCGCGGCTGCATGGGAGAAGATGGTCCCCTTTCCCGGCTACACTCAGGCCGGCGATTGGGTTTGTTGACCAAGCGACTGGGAGGTTCCGCCGAAAGCGGGCGATGATGAGCATGCAGAGCGCTGGGAGCCAATTCGATCTCGCCGTGATCGGCGCCGGACCCGGAGGCTACGTCGCCGCGATCCGCGCCGCACAGCTAGGGCTCAAGACGGCTGTCATCGAGCGGGAGCATCTTGGCGGCATCTGCCTCAACTGGGGATGCATTCCCACCAAGGCGCTGCTCCGCACCGCCGAGCTCTATCATCAAATGGGCCGCGCCGCTGAGTTCGGACTTGCTTGCGACAATCTCCGCTTCGACCTCGCCCGTGTGGTGGAGCGCAGCAGGAAGGTTGCGGGCAAGCTCGCGAGCGGCGTCGCCTACCTGATGAAAAAGAACAAGATCGCGGTGATCGACGGTGAGGCCGCGCTGAAAGGTGAGGGGAGAATCGAGATTACCGGCAAGGACGGCGAGACACGCAGCAGCATCGACGCGAAGCATATCGTGATCGCGACGGGCGCCAGGGCGCGCGAGCTACCAGGGCTTGAGGCCGACGGCAGACTGGTGTGGACCTACAAGCACGCCATGGTGCCTCAGGCCTTGCCCAAATCGTTGTTGGTGATCGGCTCTGGCGCCATCGGCATCGAGTTTGCGAGCTTCTACCGCACGCTCGGCGCCGAAGTGACCGTGGTCGAGCTGCTCGACCGCATCTTGCCTGCGGAGGACGCGGAGATCTCCTCGCTTGCACGCAAGGCCTTCGCCAGAGCGGGCATGACCATCCATACCGGGACCGGCGTGGACGCGCTCGTGCGCCACGAAGACAGCGTCACGGCACGCCTGATGAAACCAGGCCTCACCGGCGAGCTGACCGTCGACCGCGTCATCCTCGCCATCGGCATCACCGGCAATGTGGAAGGCCTCGGCCTCGAACAGCAGGGTGTCAAGATCGAGAAGGGCCACATCGTGGTCGACGAATGGGGTGCCACCGGCAGCCCCGGCCTCTACGCCATCGGCGACGTGGTTAGTCCGCCTTGGCTTGCGCACAAGGCAAGCCATGAAGGCGTGCTATGCGTGGAGAAGATCGCGGGCGTCGAAGGCGTTCACCCTCTCGACAAGACCGCCATTCCGGCCTGCACCTACAGCGCCCCGCAAGTTGCGAGCGTCGGCTTGACCGAGGAGGCGGCGCGCGCGGAAGGCCGAGCCGTCAAAGTCGGCCGCTTCCCTTATTCCGCCAATGGCAAGGCAATCGTGCTTGGCGAGACCGAAGGGTTGGTCAAGACCATCTTCGATGCCGAGACCGGAGAGCTTCTCGGCGCGCACATGATCGGGGCCGAGGTCACCGAGCTCATTCAAGGGTTTGCCGTCGCCAAAGGGCTGGAAACCACCGAGGCCGAGCTGATCTCCTCCATCTTCCCCCATCCGACGCTGTCGGAAATGATGTATGAGTCGGTGCTCGACGCCTATGGCCGCGCGCTTCACATCTGAGGCACCAAGAGCCGGTCGTCGAAGCCCGGATTCGAACCGGCATCAAGGACAGGGAGCAGCGATATGACAATTATTTTCGATCTCATACTGTTTCTCGTCATCGGTCTGATCGCCGGTGCCATCGCCGCCTTCTACATGGGCCGGCAGCAGGAGCTCGTGCCGAACCTCGTCACCGGCATCGTCGGCGCCTTCATTGGCGGCTTCCTTGCCAAGCTGCTCGGGCTCACCGCCCATAACGTCATCGGCGAGGTGGTGGTCGCCACCGCCGGCGCCATCATCTGCCTGTTCGTCTGGCAGCGCCTTCGCGGAAAGTGATCCTCTCGTTGCGGGGGCGGGCAGACCCCCTATATTACGCGCGAGGCCCAAAGAGTCGCGGGGCCCGTCAAGCGGGGCAGCTCGTTTCAACCGACGGAGGTTCGAAATGGAAAATGAGGCTCATGGACTCCTGTCCATGCCAGGGGTCGGCTTTTTCGGCATGCTCGTCATCGGCATCCTCGCCGGCTACATCGCCGAGAAGGTGACAGGGAGCGATCATGGTCTGCTCACCAATCTGCTCGTCGGCATCGCCGGCTCTTTCGTCGGCGGCTCGCTCGCTACGCTGCTCGACGTCGCCTTCTATGGCTGGCTCGGCAATCTGATTGTCGCCACGGTCGGCGCGATCCTTCTCCTGTGGGTGTGGCGGAGATTCAGGGGACCGTCGACAGCGTAGATGGTGATGGTGTTCGCCACACAAGACGGAACGCGGCCGCGCCATCCGGAAAAGGCGCTTCTGCCGGATACCGCGGTGCTGCCAAAGCCCGATTGGATCCGCGTGAGAGCGCCGGGGCCGCACGCCTTCGACGAAACCCGCAGCATCTTGCGCAAGCATCGCCTCAACACCGTGTGCGAGGAGGCGGCCTGCCCCAATATCGGCGAGTGCTGGGGCAAGCGGCACGCCACCGTCATGATCCTCGGCGACACCTGCACTAGGGCTTGCGCCTTTTGCAATGTGCGCACCGGCCGCCCCGGCGCCGTCGATCCTTCGGAGCCTGCGCGCGTCGGAACGGCAATCGCCGAGCTTGGCCTTTCCCATGTGGTGGTGACATCGGTCGACCGCGACGACCTTGCTGACGGAGGTGCTGCGCATTTTGCCGCCACCATTGTCGCCATCAGGACCAAGGCGCCGGCAACGAGTATCGAAGTGCTGACCCCGGACTTCCTGCGCAAGGAGGGGGCGCTCGACATCGTCATGGCGGCGCGGCCCGACGTCTTCAACCACAATCTCGAAACCGTGCCGTCGCTTTATCGCGAGATCAGGCCTGGCGCGCGCTACGACGCCTCCTTGCGCCTGCTCGAGCGCGCCAAGGAGCTGGACGGAAGCGTGTTCACCAAGTCTGGCATCATGGTCGGCCTCGGCGAGACGACGCCCGAGGTCCTTGGCCTGATGGACGATCTGCGCATGGCGCACGTCGATTTCCTGACCATCGGGCAATATCTCCAGCCGACCCGCAAGCACGCGGCTATTCACCGCTTCGTGCCGCCCGAGGAGTTCGACGCTTTGCGCGCCGCGGGAGAAGCCAAGGGCTTCCTGCTCGTGGCGGCGAGCCCCTTGACGCGCTCCTCCTATCACGCCGCTGACGACTTCGCCCGCCTCAAGGCCGTTCGCCACGCCGCGCTCGGCCGCTAGGCGAAAGAGGCCGATCTAACTTTCATGCACGTCTATGAGACCAAGCACCCCGTAGGCCATAGCGCCGAGGACATGTTCAAGCTCGTGGCCGACGTGGAGCTTTACCCGAAATTCCTGCCGCTCTGCGAAGCGTTGAAGCTCAAGCGCCGTGAGCTCCGCGACGGCAAGGACGTGCTCATCGCCACCATGACCGTCGGCTACAAGCTGATCCGCGAGAGCTTCACCACCGAAGTCGTCCTCGACGCCGACGCCGGCACCATCATCGTGCATTATCTCGACGGGCCGTTCTCGTTTCTCGAGAACCGCTGGAGCTTCATCCCGCTAACGCCAACGAGCAGCGAGATCGATTTCTATATCGCCTACAGCTTTCGCTCGCGACTTTTGGAGCGGCTAATGGGCGGGCTGTTCGACCGGGCGGTGCGCAAATATACCGACGCCTTCGAAGCGCGCGCCGACACAATTTACGGAACCCGCTCGCCCTCGCTCGCCTCACAGCAATGAAGCAAGCAGCGCGAGCGCGCAGCGCACGCTTTCGCGCCTGATCTCGGCCCGCCCGATATCGCCGAGCAGAAGCCGCTCGTGACTGACCGGCGCGTCGCGGACAGCCGCGGCGAGGTGCACAAGCCCGATCGGTTTCTCCGCCGTCCCGCCCGAAGGCCCGGCGATGCCGGTGATGGCGACGGCGAGCGTGGCCCGGGAATGGGTGAGCGTGCCGCCGACCATGGCGCGGGCAACGTCTTCGCTCACCGCGCCGTGCCGCTCGATCAGCCATACGGGAACGCCGAGCATCTCGCTTTTCGCCGCGTTCGAATAGGTGACGAAGCCGCGATCGAGCACGTCGGAAGAGCCGGGGATGGCGGTGAACGTGGCGGCGAGCAGGCCCCCGGTGCACGACTCCGCGGTGGCGAGCAAGATCCCGCGTTGGCGGCAGGCGTCCAACAGCGCCGCGGCATCGGCGATGATCCGCTGGTCGATCACGAGCGGGTCGATCATCGGCGTACCGTCATGGCAGGCGGACCGTGGCGGTGGCCATGGCCGCGATCCCTTCGCCACGCCCGATGAAGCCGAGGCCTTCATTGGTCGTGGCCTTGATGCTGATCTCGGCGATATCGAGGCCGATGCACGCGGCAAGCTTCGCCCGCATCGCCTCGCGATAGGGCCCGATGCGTGGAGCTTCGCAGATGAAGGTCACATCGACATGTACGATCTCACCGCCGCGGGCTTTGAGCCTGGCCACGGCATCCTTGAGAAAGAGTTCGGAGGCGGCACCGCGCCAGCGTGCATCCGAGGGCGGGAAGTGAACGCCGATATCGCCGTCGGCAATCGTGCCGAGCAGAGCGTCGGTGAGCGCATGCATGCCGACGTCGGCGTCGCTGTGGCCGACGAGCTTCTTCTGGTGCGGAATGCGCACGCCGCACAGGACCACCGCATCGCCAGGACCGAAGGCATGCACGTCGTAGCCGGTGGCCACGCGCTGCGTGCCAAGCGCACTCTGTGACCGAAGTCGCACGAGCTCATCGGCGCTTGCGATGTCCTCGGCCGAAGTGAGCTTACGATTGGCTTCCGAGCCTTCGACCAGCGCGACGTCGAGGCCGTACCATTGAGCGATGCCGGCATCGTCGGTGAAAATGCCGCCGTCTTTCGCCGCGGCGCGATGCGCGGCAAGAATGGCATCGAAGCGGAAGCCTTGCGGGGTCTGCGCGCGCCACAAATCTTCGCGGGGAAGGGTGCCTGCCGCGCGCAGACCTCTTCCCATCGTCAAAGTATCGGTCACCGGCAGGCAGGGCAGCGCGCCGGTATGGCTGTCGAGACTGCCGATGACGCGGCTGATCAATCCGGCATCGACAAAGGGGCGCGCGGCATCATGGATCAGGACATGCGCAGGTGGGTTGGCGGCAAGGGCCTCGAGCCCGGCGCGCACGGACTGCTGGCGATGCGCGCCGCCAGGCGCCGGAGGCCGCAAACGAGCGGCGAAGTGCTTCGCAGCATTTTCGTAAAGCCCAAGGTCGTCCGGATGGATGACCACCGTGACCTCATCGACGTTCGGATGACCGGCGAAAGCAGCGATCGCGCGGGCCAGCATCGGCACGCCCCCGATCGGCAAATACTGCTTTGGGATCAGTGACTTCTCGCCATCCGCGCGGACGCCTCGCCCGGCCGCTACGATGAGCGCCGACACGCTCATGAAACGCCCCGCCGCGTGTTAGCACATGCCGAACAACCCTTTGTGCACTGCGGCAAAAGTCGTATTGCTCTTGCGAGAAATACACCATATTCTGCCCAATAAAAGATCATGGGGCGGTGCTGCATATTCTTTGTGCACATCCAAATTTGTCGTGAGGTCACGAGGATACACTGGTTGAGCGCCTCTTCCAAAAAACCGGGCGCGCGGCGTCTCATTCAAGCGGCGCAGTTTCCGAGCGAAGCGCTGCTGAATGCGCTGCCCCATCCGCTGCTCTTGATCGGCGAGGGGCTGCGCATCGAATACGTCAACACCCCGGCCGAGGATTTCTTCCAAATGAGTGCGGCGGTTCTCTGCCGGCGCAAGCTCACGGACGTCATTGCCTTCGGCAGCCCGCTCATCGCGCTCGTCGAGCAGGTGCAGCGGAACGAGACGCATGTCAATGAATACGGCGTCGACCTCGGCTCGTACCGTTTCGATGCGCCGAAGCTCGTCGACCTTTATGGCGGTCCGCTACCCGAAGCGCCCGGCTGCGTGCTCTTGATGCTGCAACAGCGCAGCATGGCGCAGATGATCGAACGCCAGCTCACCCATCGCGGCGCCGCGCGTTCCGTCTCGGCTCTCGCCGCGGTGCTCGCCCATGAAATCAAGAACCCACTCTCCGGCATCAGGGGCGCCGCCCAACTGATCGAAAACGAGCGTCCGGACTTCGACCGCACGCTCACTCAACTCATCTGCGCCGAAGTCGACCGCATCTGCAAGCTCGTGGACCGCATGGAGATATTCGGCGATGAGCGGCCTCTGGCGCGGGAGCCGGTCAACATTCACGACGTGCTCGATCACGTGAAGCAGATCGCCGCCAACGGCTTCGCCCGCCGGATCAAGATCGTCGAGCACTACGATCCATCCTTGCCGTCGGTGCCGGGGAGCCGCGACAAGCTCATCCAGGTGTTCCTCAATCTCGTCAAGAATGCCGCCGAAGCGATCGGCGAGGAACGCCCCGACGGCCAGATTACCCTCACCACCTCCTTCCGCCCCGGGGTGCGTCTCTCGGTTCCTGGAAGCCAGGCGCGGGTGAGCCTGCCGCTCGAGATCGCCGTGGAAGACAACGGCGCCGGCGTTCCCACCGACCTCATGCCGCATCTCTTCGATCCCTTCGTCACCACCAAGCCGTCGGGGACCGGCCTTGGCCTCGCGCTCGTGGCCAAGATCATCGGCGACCATGGCGGCATCATCGAATGCGACTCGCGCCCGCGGCAGACGGTGTTCCGCGCCCTGATGCCGATGGCCGACAGCGAAACAGCACACTCGGGGCATGCTTAAGAAAATGGCCAAAGGCAATATTCTCATCGCCGACGATGACGCCGCGATCCGCACGGTACTGAACCAGGCGCTCGCCCGCGCGGGCTATGCCCCACGCGCCACCGGCAATGCAGCGACGCTCTGGCGCTGGATCAGCCAAGGGGAGGGGGATCTCGTCATCACCGACGTGCTGATGCCGGACGAAAGCGCCTTCGATCTCATCCCGCGGGTGAAGAAGCTCAGGCCGGAACTGCCGATCATCGTGATGAGCGCGCAGAACACCTTCATGACCGCGATCACCGCGGCTGAACGCGGCGCCTACGAATATCTGCCCAAGCCTTTCGATCTGAACGAGCTCATCTCTGTCGTCGGGCGCGCGCTCGCCGAACCGCGGCGCAAGACGCAGCGGCTTGCCGCCGAGCCGAGCGAGGGGCTGCCGCTGATCGGCCGCTGCCCGGCCATGCAGGAAATCTACCGCGTGCTGGCGAGGCTCACCCAGACCGACCTCACGGTGATGATCACCGGCGAGTCGGGGACCGGCAAGGAGCTCGTCGCTCTCGCGCTGCACGAATACGGCAAGCGCCGCCACGGCCCGTTTGTCGCCATCAACATGGCGGCGATCCCGCGCGAGCTCATCGAATCGGAATTGTTCGGTCATGAGAAGGGCGCCTTCACCGGCGCTCAGAACCGGCACGTCGGGCGCTTCGAGCAGTCGGAAGGCGGCACGCTGTTTCTCGACGAGATCGGCGACATGCCCATGGAGGCGCAGACCCGGCTCCTTCGCGTATTGCAGCAAGGCGAGTACACGACGGTCGGCGGACGCACCCCGATCCGCACCAATGTGCGGATCGTCGCCGCCACCAACCGCGACCTGCAGCAGCAGATCGACCAGGGCCTGTTCCGCGAAGATCTGTTCTACCGATTGAACGTGGTGCCGTTGCGCCTGCCGCCGTTGCGCGAAAGGCTCGAGGATATTCCCGATCTCGTGCGCCACTTTCTCAGTATCGCCGAGCAGGAGGGGCTTCCCTCCAAGAGCTTCGAGCCTGCGGCCATCGAACGGCTCAAGCGCTATCACTGGCCGGGAAACGTTCGCGAGCTGGAAAATCTCGTGCGCCGCCTCTCGGCGATCTATGCGCAAGACATGGTCACCGGCGAGATGGTGGATAACGAGCTGGCAAGCGCCAGCCGGGCCCCCTTCAACGACACGACCGAGCGCACCGGCGATCTCTCGGAGTCCGTGGAGCGCTTCCTGTCGGACTATTTCATGGGCTTCGGCCAGGAGCTGCCGCCGTCAGGTCTCTATACCCGGGTTTTGCGCAAGGTCGAATTTCCGCTGATCACCGCGGCGCTCGTGGCAACGCGCGGGAATCAGATTCGCGCTGCCGACCTGCTTGGGCTCAACCGCAACACTTTGCGAAAAAAAATTCGCGACCTCGGCATCAAGGTCATTCGCACCCCAGGCCTCTAGCCGTCCGGAATTTCACCGAAAATTGAGCACCTTGGCACTCGATGGTGCCAAATCGCCACACTTGTGCTCATGTCGCCAAGACGCCACATTGTGATCTTATTGCATCAGCCTTGAGGCTCGCGTCCCTCACATTGCGGCACAGTTGAGCGGGGAGAGGGGTTGAGTAGCTTCCGGCACCCATTGCGAAAGACCGCGGAAGCGTTGGGGCTTTGGCGTACGCGCCAAGGCAAGGCGCAACCGCGCGGCGAAGAGCCCCAATCCGAGCCATCGACGGTGGCTGACTCAGCCCCCGGAGCTGGGCGATCGGCGCGCCGGCTGCCCTTCACCCTTGGCCTCATCACCATGATGCTGTCGCTCGGCTCCGGCCTTGCGACCTACGCCATCCTGACCGGCCTCACGCCCATCGTGCCGACCCATCTCGTCGTGGTCGGCATGCTGCTGATCAACCTCGTGCTCGTGCTCGCGATGGTGATGATCATCGCTTGGCAGGTGACGGGGCTTTGGCTTGCCCGCCGCCGTCAGGTTGCCGGCGCGCAGCTGCATGTCCGCATCGTCAGCCTGTTCAGCGTCATCGCCGTGGTGCCGGCGATCCTGCTCGCGATCTTCGCCAGCGTCTCGCTCGACCGCGGGCTGGACCGCTGGTTCTCCACCCGCACCAAGTCCATCATTCAGAACTCGGTCGACGTGGCCACCGCCTATGTGCAAGAGCACGGCCAAGTGATCCGCGCCGATGCCCTCGGCATGGCCAAGGACATCGACGAGGCGGTCAACCTCGTGAAATCGCGGCCGCAGGCCTTCGGCAATTTCCTGTCCGCGCAAGCCTCGATCCGGGCGCTGCCCATCGCCTATTTGATCGACGGCCACGGCAAGATCCTCGCCACTGCGGCGACGCTGAAGGACGTTCCCTACGAGGCCCCTCCGGCCCAGGCAATGGATCTCGCCAAGAACGGCCAGACAATCGTGATCGCGCCGGGCAGGACGGCGATGGTCGGCGCCATCAAGGCGCTCGAGAATTTCAACGACACCTACCTCTACGTGGTCAGGCCGGTGAATGCCCAGGTGTTGCAGCAGCTGCGCGCGACCCGCGCCAACGTTGCCGAATATCAGCTGCTCGAGCAGCGCCGCGCCGGCGTACAGGTGGCTTTCGGGCTCATGTATGTGGCCATGGCGCTCACGCTGCTGCTCTCCGCCATCTGGATCGGCATGTGGTTCGCCAATCGCCTCGTGGCGCCGATCCGCCAGCTGATGGGCGCGGCGCAGCAGATCTCGCAAGGCAATCTCGACGTGGCGGTCAACACCAAGCCGGCCGACGGCGACCTCGCCGTGCTCGGCTCGACCTTCAACACCATGACCTCCGAGCTCAAGAGCCAACGTGATGCGCTGGTTGGCGCCAATACCACGCTCGACGAGCGCCGCCGCTTCATGGAGGCGGTGCTGTCCGGCGTCACCGCCGGCGTGGTTGGCGTCGACGCCGACGGCACGATCACGCTGGTCAACCGCTCAGCCGAGGAGCTGCTCGGAGCCAAGGAGACGAACCTCACCGGCAAGCCGCTCGCCGACGCCGTCCCGGAATTCGGGGCGCTGATGAAGCGTGCGCAGAAGCAGGGGAAGCGGCTCCTCACCGACCAAATCTCGCTGTTGCGCGCCGGCTCGGAACGCAATTTCGCCGTCCGTGTCACCACCGAAGGAACCGCGCAGCAAGCGCAAGGTTATGTCGTGACCTTCGACGACATCACCGAGCTTGTCAGCGCCCAGCGCAGCACCGCCTGGGCCGACGTCGCCCGGCGCATCGCCCACGAGATCAAGAACCCGCTGACCCCGATCCAACTTTCCGCCGAACGTATCCGCCGCAAGTACGGCGATTCCATCACCAAGGACCGCGAAGTGTTCGACCAGTGCACCGACACCATCATCCGCCAGGTCTCCGACATCGGCAGGATGGTGGACGAATTTTCGGCCTTTGCCCGCATGCCGAAGCCGGTGATGGAGCAGAACGACATCCGCGAGATCGTGCGGGAGGCCGTGTTCCTGTTCCAGGTCAGCCGGCCTGAGATCACCTTCGAGCTCGATCTGCCTGAGAAGCCCGCGGTCATGCTGTCGGATCGCCGGCTGCTCGCCCAGGCCGTCACCAATCTGGTCAAGAATGCAAGCGAGGCCATCGACACGGCGCTCGAAGCCGATCCTGATCGTGCCGACAAGGGGCATGTCATCGCCAAGGTGCGCAGCAAGGGCGACCGGCTGCAGATCACCGTGATCGACAACGGCTGCGGGCTCCCCAAGGAGAACCGCCAGCGGCTCGTCGAGCCTTACATGACGACGCGCGCCAAAGGCACGGGCCTCGGCTTGGCAATCGTGCAGCGGATCACCGAGCAGCACGGCGGAGCTTTGCAGCTTGCCGATGCGCCGCGGCGCAGCGGCAAAATTCAAGGAGCTTCGGTGCGCATGGACCTCCCCATCCGGGAGATGGACGAGGTCTCCACAACGACCGAAGCAGATGCCGGGAACGGCGCCCGGCACCATACCAAGACACCCGAGGCGGCAGAATAGAGGAGGGAGCAACCAATGGCGTCTGACATCCTCATCGTCGACGACGAGGCCGACATCAGAGAGTTGATCTCCGGCATCCTCGAGGATGAAGGCCACGGCACGCGCCTGGCCAAGGACAGCGACGAGACGCTCGCCGCCGTCGAGGAGCGCAAGCCGTCGCTGGTGATCCTCGACATTTGGCTGCAAGGCAGCAAGCTCGACGGGCTCGAGCTGCTCGACCGCATCAAGCGGAGCCATCCCGACCTGGCGGTGGTGATCATCAGCGGCCACGGCAACATCGAGACCGCCGTCGCCGCCATCAAGCGCGGGGCTTACGACTATATCGAGAAGCCGTTCAAGGCCGACCGGCTGGTGCTGATCGTCGCGCGCGCGCTGGAAGCCACGAAATTGAAACGCGAGAACCGGGAGCTGCGCGAGCGGAGCGCCTACAGTTTCGAGATGATCGGCCGCTCGAGCGCCATCAACCAGCTTCGCCAGGCGATCGAGAAGGTAGCCCCCACCAATAGCCGCGTGCTCATCACCGGCCCCTCGGGCTGCGGCAAGGAGCTTGGCGCCCGCGTCATGCACATGAAATCGGCGCGCGCCGACGGGCCCTTCGTGGTGCTCAACGCCGCAGCCATGGTGCCCGATCGCGTGGAGCTCGAGCTGTTCGGCACCGAGGAGGGCGCTGGCTCAGGTCCGCGCAAGGTTGGCGCCCTCGAAGAGGCGCATATGGGCTCGCTCTATATCGACGAGGTGAGCGACATGCCGCTCGAGACGCAAGGGAAGATCCTGCGCGTCCTCGTCGAGCAGCGCTTCCAGCGGCTGGGCGGCGGAACGAAAGTGCATGTGGACGTGCGTGTCATCTCCTCGACCAGCCGCGAGCTGCAGAAGGAGATGTCCTCAGGACGTTTGCGCGAAGATTTGTTCCACCGCCTGAACGTGGTTCCCATCCGCGTCCCCGGACTTTCCGAACGTCGCGAGGACATCCCCGAGCTTGTCCGCTATTTCGTGCAGGCGATCTCGGTCGCCTCAGGCCTGCCGCCACGCCGCATCGGCGAGGACGCCATGGCCGTGCTCCAATCCCACGACTGGCCGGGCAATGTCCGCCAGCTCCGCAACAACATCGAGCGGCTGATGATCCTCATCGGCGGCGATGCCGACTCGATCATCACCGCCGACATGCTGCCCGATGAGATCATCTCGCCGGTGCCGCTGTCGCCCAACGGGGCAGGGGGCGAGCATCTGATGTCGCTGCCTTTGCGCGACGCGCGGGAGATCTTCGAGCGCGAATACCTCCTCGCCCAGGTCAACCGATTCGGGGGGAACATCTCGCGCACGGCCGAGTTCGTGGGCATGGAGCGCTCGGCGTTGCACCGCAAACTGCGTGCGTTGGGGGTCAATTCGACCGAGCGCGGAGCGGCGCTGCGCTAGGTCTTAACCATGTTTCGCTAGAGTTTCCAAAAGCAAATGCATCAGGGGTCTTGCGGTAACGCCCCGCAATCGCGTCTAATATGGCCGGCCCGCAGGAAGACACATTCGGGGCCGTAACAAAGCATAAGCGTGGACCTAAGGGACGGGGAAGCCCATGGCAACAGAACGCGCGCAAAGTCTGCAGGACACGTTTCTCAATCACGTTCGCAAGCAAAAGACTCCGCTCACGATATTTCTCGTGAACGGCGTGAAGCTCCAAGGCGTTGTCACCTGGTTCGACAATTTCTGTGTTTTACTGCGGCGCGATGGACATTCGCAGCTCGTTTACAAGCATGCCATTTCGACCATCATGCCTGGTCAACCGATTCAGTTGACCGAGTTCGGCGACACCGAAACCGGAGACTAGTTGCGCCCGATTGATCCGAAAGCGCTGAAGCGCAAGAAGCGGCCCCTAGCCGACGGGAAGAAGACTGGCGTCTCGGCACGTCATCCCACCAAGGCGATCGTGCTCGAGCCCGTGCTCGCCAAGGATCAGGCGCGCCCGACGGGGAAGGGTGAGCGGCGTTCCGCCCTGGCGCGTTCGCCAGAGGCGCGTCTCGAAGAGGCTCTCGGTCTCGCGCGCGCGATTGACCTCGAGGTGTGCGCGAGCGGTCTCGTGCCGTTGCCGCGCCCGCGGCCGGCGACCTTGTTCGGTTCGGGCAAGGTCTCCGAGCTTGAAGGCGTGATCCGCGCCGAGGGCGCAGAGCTCGTGATCGTCGACCATCCGCTCACCCCGGTGCAGCAGCGCAACCTGGAGACCGCGTGGGGCGCCAAGGTTCTCGACCGGACCGGATTAATTCTCGAAATCTTCGGCGCGCGGGCGCGCACGCGGGAAGGGCGCCTGCAGGTCGAGCTTGCCCATCTCGTCTATCAGAAGAGCCGGCTCGTCCGCTCCTGGACCCACCTCGAACGCCAGCGCGGCGGCTTCGGCTTCTTGGGCGGTCCCGGCGAAACTCAGATCGAGACCGACCGGCGCATCATCGGCGATCGGATCGAGAGCATTCGCGGCGAGCTCGAGCAGGTGCGCCGCACGCGCGCGCTTCACCGGAAATCGCGGGCGAAAGTGCCCTATCCTTCTGTGGCTCTCGTCGGCTACACCAATGCCGGCAAGTCGACCCTGTTCAACGCCCTGACCGGCGCCGGCGTGCTCGCCGAGGACACGCTGTTCGCCACGCTCGATCCCACCCACCGCGCCATTCGCCTGCCGCATGGCTCAAAAGCCGTGCTCTCCGACACCGTGGGGTTCATCTCCGACCTGCCGACCATGCTGATCGCCGCTTTCCGCGCCACGCTGGAAGAGGTGGTCGAGGCCGATTTGATCCTGCATGTGCGCGACATCGCCGATGAGGCGAGCATCTACCAGCGCGCCGACGTCAATGCCATCCTTCCCGAGCTCGGCGTCGACGCCGAGGCCGAGCCTTTGCGCCTGCTCGAAGTGTGGAACAAGGCCGACCGGCTCGACGCCGCCGCGAAGCGCCGGGTCGAGAATGAAGCTGCACGCGATCCCGCGCATCCTTGCCTGGTGTCGGCCGTCACCGGCGAGGGGCTCAAGGCGCTGCTAGGCGAGATCGAGACGAGGCTTAACCGCGCCCGCGATACGCTCGATCTCGTGCTTCAGCCCGAAGAGGGTGCGCTCTCCAATTGGATCTACGAGAATTGCGAGGTGATCGACCGTTCCGACCTCGGCGACGGCGTCACCCATTTGCGCATCCGCGTGGCGCCGGATAAGCGCTACCGGCTCGCCCGCCTCGCCGGACCAGCGCGCCTCGGCACCGCCGCGGCGGAGTAGCTATTCGCCGCCGCCGGTCTCGCCGGCCTTGGCCTCATCCCAGAGCTCGTCCATCTCTTCGAGCGTGGCGTCTTCCGGCGTGCGGCCTTCGGCGCGGAGAGCTGCCTCGATGCTGCGAAACCGCCGCACGAATTTGGCGTTGGCATCGCGCAAGGCGCCTTCCGCATCGAGGCCGAGATGGCGCGCGATATTCGCCATGACGAACAGCAGATCGCCGAACTCCTCGCTGACTTTCTTCGACGCCGCCGCGCCCGCCTCGCGCTTCTCGCCGGCAATGGCGGATTTGAGCTCGGCGATTTCTTCCTCGATTTTCGCAACCACGGGAGTGAGCGAAGGCCAGTCGAAGCCGACCCGCGCCGCGCGCGACTGGAGCTTAGCCGCGCGGGTGAGCGCGGGCAGGGCGACCGGCACATCGTCGAGCAATGACCCCGCCTCGTCTCCGGCGCCGCGCGCCGCGTAGCCACGAGCGGCGTCGCCACGAGTGGCCTTCTCCTCGGCCTTGATCCGCTCCCAGGTGCCACTCGTCAAAAACGCATCCCTGAGGCTCGCATCCTCGAACACGTGCGGGTGGCGCCGGATCATCTTCGCGGTGATGGCGTCGACCACATCGCCGAAGGCAAAGCGTCCGTCTTCTTCCGCCATGCGCGCGTGATAGGCCACCTGCAGCAGGAGATCGCCGAGTTCGTCCTTGAGCGCGTCGAAATCGCTCCGCGCGATCGCGTCGGCGACCTCATAGGCTTCCTCGATGGTGTATGGCGCGATGGTCGCGAAGCTCTGCCCGCGATCCCACGGGCAACCTGTCTCCGGATCGCGCAAGCGCGCCATCACCCGCAGAAGATCCTCGATGCGATAGGGCCTGGGCGGTTGCTCAGCCATGGAGCGGGGCAAGCGGCGCGCCTGCGAACCCTCGCCGCGTAGGCCGCATTTCCTTAACGGCACCAAGGGGATAGCCGAAACGCGCCGGTCTCGTCCCGTACCCTAGATTCGCATAAGGTATATTATGGAAAATTATCGGTAGGGTCGAATCGAGGGACGGAGCAGCAGCGCCGGGAGGCATCGCGGCCTCAGTGCTTCTCGTAATGATCGCGGATAAGTTGGTCGAGCAGACGCACGCCGAAGCCAGACCCCCAGCTGCGATTGATCTCGCTGTCGACCGACGACATCGCGGTGCCGGCGATGTCGAGATGCGCCCACGGCGTTCCTTCCTTGACGAAGCGCTGCAGGAATTGCGCGGCGGAAATCGAGCCGCCCCATCTGCCGCCGGTGTTCTTGATATCGGCGACCTTGGAGTCGATCATCTTGTCGTATTTGGGCCCGAGCGGCAGCCGCCACAATTTCTCGCCGGTGGTGTTGCCGGCATCGATCAGCCAGCCGGCGAGCTCGTTGTTGTTGCTGAAGAGCCCGGCATGCTCCTTGCCGAGCGCGACCATCACCGCACCGGTTAACGTCGCGAGGTTGATCAGCGCCCTCGGCTTGAAGCGGTCCTGCGCGTACCACAGACAATCGGCAAGCACCATCCGTCCCTCGGCGTCGGTGTTAAGAACTTCGATGGTGGTGCCGGACATGGCGGCGACGATGTCGCCAGGGCGCTGCGCGCTACCGCTCGGCATGTTCTCGACGAGGCCGATGATGCCGACGGCGTTGACCTTCGCCTTGCGTTGGGCAAGCTCGTGCATCAATCCGACGACGGAAGCAGCGCCGGCCATGTCGCCCTTCATGTCTTCCATGCCCGCCGCCGGCTTGATCGAGATGCCGCCGGTGTCGAAGGTGACGCCCTTGCCGACGAAGACGACGGGATCGCCGCCCTTGGCGCCAGCCCCCTTCCACTGCATCACCACCACGTGGCTCGGCCGCGCGCTCCCCTGCCCCACGGCGAGCAGCGCATTCATGCCGAGCCGCTCAAGCGTCTTGGGGGTGAACACGTTGACCCCAACGCCGAGCTTGGTGAGCTCCTTCGCGCGGGCGGCGAACTCGGCAGGGCCGAGCACGTTCGCCGGCTCGTTGACGAGATCGCGGGCAAGCGTGACGCCATCGGCGATAGCGCGCGAGCTCGCGTACAGCTTGGTGGCCGCGCGCGGATCGGCGGTGTGAATGACGATCTTCTTCAGCGTCTTGTCGTTGCTCTCGGCCGCGGCACCGTCCTTCTTCTTCGGCTTCGACTTGTACTTTCCGAACTTGTAGCCGCGCAGCGCGAGCCCGAGCGCGAAGTTGGCGGCGTGCTCAGGCGTCACGCCCTTGCTCGCGCCGTCAAGCACGATATGCGCCGTTGGGCCCTCTTTGCCGGTGAGCAATCCGCGCACGGTGCCGCCGAGATTGAGCCAGTCCTCGGCGCTATAGTCCGCGGTCTTCCCCGCCCCCATCAGCACGAGCCGCGAAAATTTCAGCCCCGCCGGCACGAGGAGGTCGACGGTCGACTCCTTCTTGCCCTTGAAGCCGCTGATATTTGCCGCCCGCGACAAGAGCCCCTTCGACTCCTTGTCGAGGTCCTTGGCCGCCGATGAGAGCTTTGGCCCCTCCTCGGCGAGGACGACGGCAACGCCCTCTTGCGGCAGGCTGAGATTGGCAAAGGAAATCGTGGTCTCGTCGCTCACGCGCGGGCTCCTCAAGGCTGTGACCCTCGCTCCCTTGTCAAAATGGTCAGAAAAGCGCCGCAAACGCGCCTCGGTTCGCGCGCTCATCTGATGCAGTCTTGCAACAGCGGGAGGGAATTCAAGACGCTCTTCCTAGTTCCTGTAGTGATGGAATGCAAGCTGGCCGAAAAAGCCGAAATTCGGCCATTTTGGCCTGATGAAGTTCGTGTTCGACGCGAGGCGGTTGGCGCGTCTTGGGGAATGCCAGCCGGCCAGGTGTTGATCGGGGACCTTAGAGAAGCGGCATGACCCTTTTCAGCCGATATGTTTTTCGGCAGGTGGCGAATGCGTTCGTCATCATTCTGGTCACTCTCACCACCATCGTCTGGCTCGCTACAGCCCTGAAACAGCTAGATCTTATCATCTCGCAGGGACAGGGCTTCGTGCTGTTCCTGAAGATGACTGTTCTCAGTCTTCCCGGCCTGATGGCGCTGATTGCGCCGAACGCGATGCTGATGGCCTCGCTCTACACCCTCGACCGGATGAACGGCGACAGCGAGCTGATCGTGATGACCGCCGCCGGCGCCCCCGTTTGGCGAATCGGCGCTCCCTTCGTGGTCCTCGCCGCCATGGTTTGCGTGGTGATCCTGATCTGCAATCTCTGGGTAATGCCGGCAAGCATGCGGGCGCTGCGTGCCCTGATCACCCAAGTTCGCACCGACGTGATCTCGCAAGTCCTTCAGCCTGGCCGGTTTTCCAGCACCGAGCCGGGACTGACCTTTCACATCCGCGATCGCTCGCCGACGGGCGATCTGCTCGGGCTCCTCGTGCATGACGAGCGCGACGACAAGTTGGTGATGAGCTATCTCGCGGCGCGCGGCCGCATCATCAGCAACGACGATGGCGCCTATCTCGTGATGTTCGACGGGCATGTTCATCGCTACGAGGTGAATGACCCATCTAAAGGCGTACAAATCGTCGCCTTCGACCAATATGTCCTGAATATTTCCGATCTCAGCCCCAAGGATACTTCAAGTAAAGAACTGCGCCCGCGCGAGCGTTATCTTAGTGAATTGCTCAACCCTGATCCTAAGTTATTGAAAAACAAGGGCGCCAGCGGCCAGCTGCGCACCGAGCTGCACGACCGCTTCTCGACCCCCTTTTATCCGCTGCTTTTCGCCTTCCTTGCCGTGGCCGTTCTCGGCCACGCGCGCACCACTCGCGAGAGCCGCTGGGCACAGATCCTTGTCGCCGCCGGAATCGCTGTAGGCCTGAGGGTTTCCGGCCTCACCGCCTCCAATTTGCTCACCCTGAGCGCGGCGGCAACACCCTTGGTTTATCTCATTCCAATTGGGGCGATTATCGTTGCGGCCTTGGTGGCGCACGTTAGAATGTCGCCAGAACTTCGGTCCAAGCTGAGTCTCCAGCTTAAGTTCGTACCAGACAACATAAAATTCTGGACCGGTCGGGGGATTGTGGCGAAGTGAAAGCGCAGATGCCAGGCATCAGTGCAGCGGGGACGCTCGCCCGCTATTTTTCGTTGCGCTTCCTCATCGCGATGCTGGCGATGTTCGCAATCTGCTGCGTGCTGATCTTCTTTGTCGATTTCATCGAGATGCTGCGGCGGGCCGGCAACTACGACAGCGATGTTTCCGGCTTCTTGCTCACCTGGATGACTCTGCTTCGTCTGCCCTCCTTCTCCGAGCTCACCCTCCCCTTCGCTGTGCTGATCGGCACGGTTGGTATTTTCCTGATGCTGAGCCGCTCTTCGGAGCTGATCGTCGTGCGCGCCGCCGGCGTATCGGTATGGCAATTCATGCTTCCCGCCATGATCGTTGCCTTCCTGCTCGGCATTGTGTTCGTGACGCTCTACAATCCCCTCGCCGCAAGCGCCCGCGCCGAAGCCGAGCGGCTCTACGCCAAGGCCTTCGACCGCGAAGACACGCTGCTCAAGACCAAGAACGCCGGTGCTTGGCTGCGCGAGGATGGCGCCGACGGGCCGTCCGTGCTCCACGCCGCACGGTCGTCCAATCAAGGCCTCGAGCTTAACGGCGTCACGGTGTTTCAATACGCTCCGGATCAATCCCCGACGGAGCGCATCGAAGCGCGTAAAGCGATCCTCAAGGACGGACGCTGGGAACTTGAGGACGCGTGGGTTAGTGCCGTGGGCAGCGAGCCCACTCTGTACAAACATTATCTGCTCAGCACCTACCTCACCCCGACGCAGGTGCGAGACACCCTCGGCACTGAGTTTTCGATTTCGTTCTGGGATCTCCCGAACTTCATCGAGATCGCGGAGCGGGCGGGACTGCCCGCAACGCAATATCGCGTGCAGTATCAACTCCTACTGTCGCGGCCTTTCTTGCTCATGACCATGGTGCTGATCGCGGCCACCTGTTCGCTTCGAGCATTCCGCTTCGGCAATGTTCAACTCAACGCATTGGGAGGAATCGCCGCAGGATTTGCCTTCTTCGTCCTCGCCGAGGTCTCGCGCAACTTCGCCATGGCGGGACTGACCTCGGCTATGGCCGCAGCCTGGGTGCCGATCGTCATCGCGGCGAGCCTCGCGCTCACCGTTCTCTTGTACAAAGAGGACGGGTGATGATGCTCGGCAACGGATCATTCATGCGCATGTGCCGGGCTGAGGCCGGCCTCGCCGCGTCTAAGGGCCTCCGCCTTGGAGCGTGGATGCGGGCGCTGTTTGTCTGCCTGCTCGCCGGCTCTCTCGCCCTCGGCACCACGTTGCCCGCCGCCGCCGCCGCCAAGAAGCAGAAGCAAAGCGACCTCGGCACTATTCTGAAGCCGCCGAGCGTGGACAAGAGCGAGCCCATGCTGCTGCAGGCCGACGAGATGATCTACGACAACGAGAACAACCGCGTGACGGCAAAAGGCAACGTCGAGATCTATTACGGCAACTACACGCTGCTGGCCGATCAGGTGATCTACGACCGCAACGCCAATACGTTGGCGGCGCAGGGCAACGTCCGCATCAAGGATCCCGAAGGCGCGATCATCACCTCGAACCAGATGACGCTGACCGACGACTTCCGCGACGGCTTCATCGATGCGCTGCGCGTCGTGACCAAGGACGATACGCGCATCGTGGCTCAGACCGCCTCGCGTGAAGCGGGCAACGTCACAGTGTTCCAGAACGGCTGGTTCACGCCTTGCAAGCCTTGCGAGGACAACCCGGACAAACCGCCAACCTGGCGCATCCGGGCAAAGACCATCATTCACCGCAAGGACGAGGCGACGATCACCTATCGCAACGCATTCTTTGACTTTTTCGGCGTGCCGATCATATGGGTCCCCTATTTCCAGAGCGCCGATCCCACGGTGAAACGCAAGTCCGGGTTCCTCATGCCGATGTACACCCAGTCCGACAGACTGGGGACGACGGTCACGGTGCCGTACTACTTCGCGCTCTCCGACCACTACGACTTCACCTTCGCGCCGATGTATACCTCGCAGCAAGGCGTTCTGTGGCAAGGCGACTGGCGTCATCGCCTGGCAAGCGGCGGTTATCGCATCGAGCTCGCCGGCGTGTTCAATGACGGCACCTTCGCATTCCCGAAGGACATCAATAGCGATTTCCGCGGCAGCTTGGTCACCCAAGGCAAGTTCGCGCTGAACCCCTATTGGTCGTGGGGCTGGGACGCTATCGCCGAGAGCGACGACACGTTCCGCCGCTTCTACAACCTCGACAGCGAGCTCAAGACGGATCGCATCTCGCAGCTCTATCTCGAGGGCCTACATGACCGCAATTATGCCAGCATGCGCTTCTACGAGACTGGCACGCTGCTGCGCACCCAGGATCCCCTTGCCGACGCGACGGTCTATCCCATCATCGACTACGACTACATCCTCAAGAACCCGATCGTCGGCGGCGAGCTGAGCTTCAACTCGAACGTGATGGCCTTGGCCAATGCCGACGGCACGGATTCCAACCGGATCATTATGCAGACGGCTTGGCGACGGCAGCTTATCGACCCGATCGGTGAGGTGTTCACGCCTTTCGCCCAGTTGCGCGGCGATCTCTACGGCGTGAACGAGTTCGTCGACCCGGCCACCGATGTTCCGTCGAGCGGCGCTCTGGTGCGCGGTACGGCTGTTGCCGGCGCGGAGTATCGCTACCCGTTCATCGCCACTACCGGCAGTGTCGCCCACGTCTTCGAGCCGATCGGGCAGATCATTGGCCGGCCGGATTCAGTTGGCGTCGATCAGTCGGAGATTCCCAACGAGGACGCGAAGAGCCTGGTGTTCGACGACACCATCCTGTTCGACATCGACAAGTTCTCCGGTTACGACCGCATCGAGACCGGCACGCGCGCCAATGTCGGCGTGCGCTACACCGCACAACTGCCTTCCGGCGCTTATGCCCGCGCGGTGGTCGGCGAGAGTTATCAGCTCGCCGGCCAGAACCCCTTCGACCAGAACAGCGGCCTCGGCACCAGATCTTCCGACTATGTGACCGGCCTCTATTTGCAAGCGGCAAGATATTTGTCGCTCACGGGACAGGCGCGCTTCAACGTGGACACCCTCGATCTGATGCGCACCGACCTCGGTTCGACGGCGAACTTGGGTCCCATCGACCTGATGCTGAACTATGCCGAGATCGCGCCCGAGGCCGTAACGCCGGACGTCATCACTCCCACGACCAAGAACGACAATCAGGAGCGGCGCCAGGAGATCCTCGGCAAGGGCGCTTTGTCCCTGACCGACACCTGGGCTCTG
>NZ_JBOHJB010000007.1:0-56783 GCF_050728395.1 Methyloceanibacter sp. | reverse complement strand
CTGTCATTCCTTATTCTGATCACGATGCGGTCGGCGCCGCGTTGAAGGGGGAAAGAGACCGTGCCTAAGCCAATGTGGACGATAGGGGAGATGGTGAAGGCCGTGCGCGGCAAGTGCTCGCTAACGCCGAGCACGCCGGTGAGCGGCGTCTCCATCGACAGCCGGAGCCTTGCGCCTGACGAGGCCTTTATCGCGCTTCGCGGGCTGAACCGCGACGGACATGCCTTCGTTGAGGCGGCGCTCTCGCAAGGCGCCTCTTGCGCCATCGTCGAGCAGGACTTCAAGGCTCCGCGCGGCGAGAAGCGGCTGCTCCGCGTCGCCGACACGCTGGAGGCCCTGAACGATCTCGGCACCGCTTCACGCGCCCGCGCCAAGGACTCCGTGGTGATCGCCGTCACCGGCAGCGTCGGCAAGACCGGGACCAAGGAGGCGCTGAAGATTGCGCTGATGCCTTCGGGCCTGGTGCATGTCTCGTTGAAGTCCCACAACAACCATTGGGGTGTGCCGCTGTCGCTCGCCAATATGCGGCAGGACACGAGTTTCGGCGTGTTCGAGGCCGGCATGAACCACGCCGGCGAGCTCAAGGCGCTGACCCAGCTGATCCGGCCGGATATCGCCATCATCACTACGGTGGCGCCGGTGCATCTCGGCTTTTTCCGCTCGGTCGAGGCCATTGCCGACGCCAAGGCCGAGATTCTCGAAGGCCTGGTCCCCGGCGGCGCGGCCATCCTCAACCACGACAATCCTTATTTCGAGCGGCTCCGGCGCCACGCCTGGCAGCGCAAGGCGAAGGTCGTGAGCTTTGGCGAGACGCAAGGTGCCGACGCGAGGAGCTTGAGCGTCGAGCTTGGCCCCGAGAGCTCGGAGGTGAAAGCGGATATTCTCGGCGAGGCCGTCAGCTACCGTATCGGCGCGCCTGGCATCCACTTCGTGCAGAATTCGCTTGCCGTGCTTGCCGCGGCGAAGCTCGCCGATGCCGATCTGAAAGCCGCCGCCCGCGCCCTCGCCGAGTGGCACGCCCAGACCGGACGCGGCGAACGCATCGTCATCGGCGGCAAAGGCGGCCGCGTCGCTATCATCGACGAGAGCTACAATGCCAACCCGGCCTCCATGCGCGCAGCGCTTGCCACCTTGGGGCTCACGCCGAGGGCCGAATACAAGCGCCGGGTCGCCGTGCTCGGCGATATGCTCGAGCTTGGCGGCCTTGGTCCCAAGCTGCATCAGGAGCTGGTGGAAGACATCGACGCAGCGGACGTGGACCTCGTCTATGCTTGCGGCGAGATGATGCGCGGACTTTACGAGGCGCTCCCCGCCAAACGCCGCGGCGCCTATGCCAAGACCTCCGAGCAGCTTGCGCCGCTGCTCACCAAGGGGGTTGGGGCCGGCGACGTGGTGATGATCAAGGGCTCCTTCGGCAGCCGTATGGCCCCCCTGGTCGAGGCCCTGCAACGCCATTTCCAGGCGCCAAGCAAGGCCGCTCAAGCCTGATCTTACGGATTTCTCAGGTTTTTCCCGTCTAATGAGCGGCAAACTGGGCATCGGCCGCGAATTCCCGATTCCCTCAAGGACACTTTCGCCCTAAACGAGCCGCTAGGGGGAGGACCATGCTCTATTGGTTGACCGAGCTCACGGGCGAACTCAGCGTCTTTAATATCTTTCGCTACATCACGTTCCGCACCGGCGGCGCTCTGATCACGGCGCTGCTGTTCGTGTTCCTGTTCGGACCGGCCATCATCAGGTCCTTGCGCATTCGCCAGGGCAAAGGCCAGCCGATCCGCGCCGACGGACCTGAGCGTCACCTGCTATCGAAGCAAGGCACGCCAACCATGGGCGGGTTGATGATCCTGTCGGGGGTGACCGTCGCCACGCTGCTGTGGGGCAATCTGCACAATCCTTATGTCTGGGTGGTGCTCATCGTCACGCTCGTCTATGGCGCGGTCGGGCTTTACGACGATTTCCTCAAGGTGACGCGGCAGTCGGTGGAAGGCTCCCGCGGGCGTGTGAGGCTCGTCATCGAGGCGGTCATCGCGCTCGTTGCCACCTGGGTCATTGCCTCGGTCGGCCAAGCGCCTCTCTCCACCGCGCTCGCCATTCCCTTCTTCAAGAACGTGCTGATCGACCTCGGCTGGCTGTTCGTTCCCTTTGGCGCCTTCATCATCGTTGGCGCCGGCAACGCCGTGAACCTCACCGATGGACTTGACGGCCTCGCCATCGTGCCGGTGATGATCGCCGCCGCGACCTTCGGCTTCATCTCCTATTTCGTCGGCAATGTGCTGTTCGCCGAATATCTGCAGATCCATTTCGTGCAAGGCACCGGCGAGCTTGCCGTCATCTGCGGCGCGCTGGTCGGCGCCGGCCTCGGCTTCCTCTGGTTCAATGCCCCGCCCGCTCAGATTTTCATGGGGGATACCGGGTCGCTCGCTCTCGGCGGCGCGCTCGGCACCATCGCCGTCGCCACCAAGCACGAGCTGGTGCTCGCCATCGTCGGCGGCCTGTTCGTGCTGGAGGCGGTTTCGGTCATCGTGCAGGTGGCGTCTTTCCGGCTGTTCGGCAAGCGCGTCTTCCGCATGGCCCCGTTGCACCACCACTACGAACAGAAGGGATGGGCTGAATCCACGGTGGTGATCCGCTTCTGGATTATCGCCGTCGTGCTCGCGCTCCTTGGCCTCGCCACGCTCAAATTGCGGTAGATTCTAAAGAATGATTCCCGTGACGATCTTTGCCGGCCGCGATGTCGCGGTGTTTGGACTGGGCTTGAGCGGCAGTGCCGCGGCCCACGCCCTTGCCGCGGGCGGGGCACGGGTGCTCGCCTGGGACGACACGCAAGAGGGGCGCGACGAGGCTGCGGCACAAGGCGTGACTCTGCGCGACCTCGCTTCCGCCGATTGGAGCAGGATCGCGGCGCTCGTGCTCGCTCCCGGCATTCCCTTGACCCACCCCGAGCCGCATTGGAGCGTGAGGAAGGCGCAAGCCGCGAGCGTCGAAGTCATCGGCGACACCGAGCTGTTCTTCCGCGAAAGAGCGAGGCAGGGCTCCGGCGCCAAAATCGTGGTCATCACCGGCACCAACGGCAAATCCACCACCACGGCACTCACCGCCCATCTCTTGCAAGTCGCGGGCAGGCCGGTCGCGCTTGGCGGCAATATCGGCCGCGCCGTGCTCGACCTTCCGCCCTTCGCCGTGGGCCCGATTTATGTCCTCGAGCTGTCGACCTTTCAGATCGACCTCACCCCGTCGCTCGCCCCCGACGCCGCTGCGCTCATCAACATCACCCCCGATCACCTCGACCGCCATGGCACCATCGAGACCTACGCCGCGATCAAGGCCCGTGTCTTTGCCGGGCTCCCGCCGGATGGCACCGCCGTTGTCGGCGTCGACGACGATTATTCCCGCGCCATCGCCGATGCGCTTCAAGGGCCTTACGCAGTGAAGCGCATCGCCGTCGGACATCCGGTCGAGACCGGCGTGTGGGCCAAGGACGGCATGCTGACCGAGGTCGAGAACGGGGTTGAACGTGGGCGCGTTGGCCTCGACGGCATCGGCTCGCTTCGTGGCGCGCACAATTGGCAGAACGCGGCGGTGGCCTATGCGCTGGCGCGCTCCCAAGGGCTCGACGCTTCGACCATCGCCAAGGGGCTCGGGACCTTTGCCGGCCTTGCCCACCGCATGGAGCAAGTGGCGCGACAGGGGTCTGTGCTGTTCGTCAACGATTCCAAGGCCACCAATGCCGATGCCGCCGCCAAGGCGCTGGCGAGCTTCACCGACATTTATTGGATTGTCGGCGGGAGGCCGAAAGCAGGGGGCCTCGATGGCCTTGAGCCGTTCTTTCCCAGGATCGCCCGCGCCTATCTGATCGGCGAGGCAGCCGATGACTTCGCCGCACAGCTCGGCACTGAAGTCGATCATGTGCAATGCGGCACACTCGACCGCGCCATCGAAGCCGCTGCTGCCGACGCGCGCCGCTCACGCTCGGCCGAGCCTGTGGTGCTTCTTTCGCCGGCTTGCGCCTCCTACGACCAATTCGCCAATTTCGAAGCGCGCGGGCGAAGCTTCCGCGACCTCGTCACGCGCCTTCCAGGCGTGAGGCCGGTGCAGCCAAGTCAGGGCAGGGCGGCATGAGGATCACCCGCGCCGAGAAGAGCGTGCTCTCCGACTGGTGGTTCACCGTCGACCGGCTGATGTTCTTCGGCCTGCTTCTGTTGATGGGCGCCGGCCTCGTGCTGTCGCTCGCCGCGAGCCCGCCCATCGCCGCCAAGTACAATCTCGAGCCGTTCTACTTCGTGCGTCGACAGGCAGCGCTGCTTCTGCCGGCAGTCGTCATCATGTTCGCGGCCTCGACCCTGACCCCGAAGCAGATCCGCCGCGCGAGCCTCATCATCTTTGCCGTCGGCATCGCGCTGATGCTTGCCACCATGTTCATCGGTCCCGAGATCAAGGGCGCCAGACGCTGGCTGCAATTAGGCTTCGTCTCGATCCAGCCTTCCGAATTCGTCAAGCCGGCGTTCGTGGTGCTCACCGCCTGGCTGTTCAACGAAAGTCAGAAGCGCAGCGACATACCGGGCATCGAGCTTGCCCTTGCGCTTTACGGCATCTTTGCGCTCCTGCTCGTGCTGCAGCCAGATTTCGGGCAGACGCTGCTCGTCAGCATTGTGTGGATGGCGTTGTTCTTCATGGCCGGCATCAATCTCTTCTGGATCGGGGCGCTCGGCTTCGCCGGTCTTGCCGGCATCGCGTCGGCCTATTTTCTCGTGCCGCATGTGGCCTCGCGCATTGATCGCTTCCTTAATCCAGCCTCCGGCGACACCTACCAGGCCGACAAGGCGCTCGACTCCTTCCTGCATGGCGGCTGGTTCGGCCGCGGCCCTGGCGAGGGCACAGTGAAGGACGTGCTCCCCGACTCGCACACCGACTTCATCTTCGCCGTGGCGGCGGAGGAATACGGCCTGATCGCCTGCCTCATTCTGCTCCTGCTGTTCGCCTTCATGGTGCTGCGCGGTCTGTCCAAGGCCTCGCAGGAGCCTGACGGCTTCATTCGCCATGCGACCGCGGGGTTGATCATGCTGTTCGGCCTCCAGACGCTGATCAACATGGCCGTGAATGTCGGCCTGCTCCCTGCCAAGGGCATGACGCTGCCCTTCATCTCCTATGGCGGCTCATCGCTGCTCGCCATGGCGCTGACCATGGGCTTTGTCCTCGGGTTGACGCGGCGAAGGCCTATTGCCGGGCGCCTGCCGCGGAGCGCGCCGAGTGAAGCCGAAGGCGAACCCGGCTCCCATGCAGGCAAGGCCGCCTCGGAGCAGGTGGCTTGAGCGACCGGCCGATCCTGCTCGCCGCTGGCGGCACGGGCGGCCATCTGTTCCCCGCGTCCTCGCTCGCCCAGGAGCTTCAGCGCCGCGGTTACGCCGTCGAGCTCGCCACCGACATGCGGGCCGAGAAATATGGCGGCGACTTTCCCGCCCGCGCCATTCACCGCATTCCGTCCGCCACGCTGACGAGCCCCTCGCCCATCGCCGTTGCCGCGACCTTCTCCCGGCTCGGCATCGGCTATGCCGGTGCGCTGCGCATGTTGTTGCGGCTCCGGCCGCAGGCGGTGATCGGCTTTGGCGGTTATCCCACGCTGCCGCCCATCATCGCCGCGCGCACGCTGCGCATCCCGACGGCGATTCATGAGCAGAACGCGGTGATGGGCCGCGCCAACCGGCTGCTCGCGCGCTTCGTCGACCAGATCGCGCTGTCGTTCATGCCGACCAAGCTGCTTGCCCCGGAGGCGCAAGCCAGAGCGCGGCTCACCGGCATCCCGGTGCGCGACGCCGTGCTGAAGTTTCGCGATGTGCCCTATGCGGCGCCCGACCCAACCTCTCGCCTGTTGCTGCTGGTGTTCGGCGGCAGCCAGGGCGCGCGCTTCTTCTCCGAAGCTTTGCCTCCGGCGCTTGAGCGCCTGCCCGATGAGATGCGCGAGCGGCTCACCATCGTGCAGCAGGCCCGCGAGGAGGACTTGGCGGCTTTGCGCGAGGCTTACGCTCGCGGCAAGATCGCCGCGCATTTGGCGCCCTTCTTCCGCGATCTGCCTGAGCGGATCGCCACGGCCCAGCTCGTCATCGCCCGCGCCGGCGCCTCCACCGTGGCTGAGCTGACCGCAATCGGCCGGCCCTGCCTGCTGGTCCCTCTTCCCCACGCCCTTGACAACGATCAGCTTGAAAATGCAACACGGCTGCAAGAGGTTGGCGGCGGCTGGTGCGTGCGTCAGTCTGAGCTTTCCACCGAGCGCCTGGCCGAGCTTCTGCAAGGCCTGTTGTCCTCGCCGGAGCGGCTGGCGGACGCCGCGAAAAAGGCGCATGGGATGGCCACGGTCGACGCCGTCAAGCGGCTCGCCGATCTCGTGGACGAGCTCGTGAAGTCCAAGGAGTAGGGTAAGTCTATGCACATGCCCGATCCGCAAAAGACCGGCCTCGTGCATATCGTCGGCATCGGCGGCATCGGCATGAGCGCCATCGCCGAGGTGATGCATACCCGCGGCTACACCGTGCAGGGTAGCGACCTCAAGGACAGCGCCAATCTCGATCGCTTACGCGCCCGCAACATCCGTTGCCTGATCGGCCACGACCCGGCCAATATCGACGGCGCGTCCACTCTCGTGATCTCGACCGCAGTAAAGGCGGGCAATCCTGAATTCGAAGCCGCCAAGGAGCGCGGCATCCCCATCATCCGCCGTGCCGAGATGCTTGCCGAGCTGATGCGTCCTTGCGCCACCGTTTCCATCACCGGCACCCACGGCAAGACCACGACCACGTCTCTGGTCGCCGGCCTGCTCAAGGACGGCGGCCTCGACCCGACGGTGATCGCCGGCGGCATCATCAATGACTGGGGCACCAATGCCCGGATCGGTAAGGGCGAGTGGATGGTGGTCGAGGCCGACGAGTCCGACGGCACCTTCTTGAAGCTCCCCACGCAGATCGGCGTCGTCACCAACATCGATCCCGAGCACATGGACTTCTGGGCGACGCTGCCCGCGCTGCATCAGGGCTTCCAACAATTCATCGAGGCCATTCCCTATTATGGGCTCGCCGTCGCCTGCATCGATCATCCGGTGGTGCGCGAGCTGCTCGCCAAGCTCGGCGGCGCGGCCAACGGGCGGCGCACGCTCACCTACGGCGTGGCGCGCGATGCCGATATCAGGCTCGCCAATGTCAGGCCGGCGCGGGACAGGATCGTGTTCAATGCCAGGCTCGGCTCCGGCGTCAGGGGTGGCGCGCGCCTGCTCGAGGATCTGATGCTTCCGGTGCTTGGCCACTACAACGCCCTGAACGCGCTCGCAGCCCTTGCTGTGGCAGCGGAGGCCGGCGTCGACGACGATACGATCCGCACAGGGCTTGCGAGCTTCTCCGGAGTGAAGCGGCGTTTCACCCATGTCGGCGAGTGGCAGGGCGTGCAGGTCTATGACGACTACGCGCATCATCCCGTGGAGATCGCCGCCGTGCTTCGCGCCGCGCGCGTCGCCGGCAATGGCCGCGTCATCGCCGTGATTCAGCCGCACCGCTACACGCGGCTGCAAAGCCTGTTCAACGAGTTCTCCGCCTGCCTCGACGACGCCGACATTGCGCTGGTGACGCCGGTCTATTCCGCTGGAGAAGTGCCGATCCCCGGCATCGACCGCGACGAGCTCGCTTTGGGCTTGCGCCGTCACGGCCACCCCAAGGTGCTCACCGTCGATGGTGAAGAGGGGCTGGTCGAGACCGTGGCGGCGTTGGCGCAGCCCGGCGATCTCGTGGTCGGGCTCGGCGCTGGCACCATCACCGATTGGATCAACGCACTGCCGCAGAAGCTCTCCGACCACGGGGCCCGGGCATGAACGAGGCGAGTGGAACGGGCGGGCTCGCTGAAGAGCTTGCTGCGCGCCTGCCTGAGCTGCGCGGCAAGCTGAAGGCCGGCGCCGTGCTTGCCGATCTCACCTGGTTTCGCGTCGGCGGTCCTGCCGATATCCTCTACTCGCCGGCTGACGAAGCCGACCTCTCTTATTTCATGGCGAACGTGGGACCGGAGATTCCCGTCACCATCATCGGGCTCGGCTCCAATCTGCTCGTGCGCGACGGCGGCATTGGCGGGGTGGTGATACGCCTCGGCCGCGGTTTCGGCGACATCACCATCGAAGAGAATTCGCGGCTCCGCGCCGGCGCCGCCGTGCCTGACGTGAAGGTCGCCCGTGCCGCTGCCGATGCCGGCATCGCCGGACTTTCCTTCTATCGGGGCATCCCTGGTTGCGTCGGCGGCGCGCTCCGCATGAATGGCGGCGCTCATGGACGGGAAACCTGCGAGGTGGTGGTCGAGGCTCGCGCAGTCGACCGCCAAGGCAAGATGCATGTGCTTCCCGTCGCAGAGCTGCATTACGCCTATCGCCATTGCGGCGCGTCTGAGCATCTGATCTTCACCGAGGCGCTGTTCCAGGGCGAGCCTGGCGAGCCTGCAGCGATCCTCGCCGAGATGGACGACATCGTCGCCTATCGCGAGCAGGCGCAGCCGATCAAGAGCCGCACTGGCGGCTCGACCTTCAAGAACCCGCTTGGGCATAAGGCTTGGCAGCTGATCGATGCCGCCGGCTGCCGTGGCTTGCGTGTCGGCGGCGCGCATGTCTCGGAGATGCATTGCAACTTCCTCATCAACGAGGGGGCTGCCACCGGTGCCGACATCGAGGAGCTTGGCGAGACGGTGCGGGCGCGGGTCAAGGCGAATAGCGGCGTCGAGCTCGAATGGGAGATCAAGCGCCTCGGCGTCGCTCTCAACGAAGCTCAGGATTGATGGAATGCGTCGCCGCTCGCTCTCCCCTCCCCCCTTGCGGGGGAGGGATAGGGAGGGGGGTTCAATCAAACTCTTGTCACTAACCCCCTCCGACCGCGCGGCGCGCGGTCGTGCTCCCCCGCAAGGGGGGAGCGGGGAGCAAGGTGCGGCTCCGCGAGGCAAGTAGCGAGGTTCGGCAATGCCTGATAACCAAACCCACGTCGCGGTGCTGATGGGTGGCTGGTCCTCGGAGCGCGAAGTATCGCTTCGCTCCGGGGAGGCCTGCGCGCTCGCGCTCGAAGCGCAAGGCTATCGCGCGACCCGCCTCGATGTCGGGCGCGACGTGGCGACCAAGCTCACCGAGCTTCGCCCCGATGTCTGCTTCAATGCGTTGCATGGCCGCTTCGGCGAGGATGGCTGCATCCAGGGCGTGCTCGAAACGCTCGGCATTCCTTACACCCACTCAGGGGTGCTCGCCTCGGCGCTGGCCATGCATAAGGAGCGCGCCAAGACGGTCATGCTCGCCGCCGGCGTGCCCGTGGCCGAGGCGGTGGTGCTCACCCGCGCCGAAGCCGCCCGTGCCCACGCCATGAAGCCGCCTTACGTAATCAAGCCGGTGACGGAAGGGTCGAGCGTCGGGGTGTTCATCGTGCGCGAGGATCAGCGCCATCCCCCGCAGGAGCTGCACGCCGCCGACTGGAGCCTCGGCGAGGAGCTGATGGTCGAGCGCTATATCCCTGGCCGGGAGCTGACTTGCGCCGTCATGGGGGAGGAGGCTTTGGGCGTGATCGAGATTCGTCCGGCAGAGGGGCTCGCCTTCTACGACTACACCTCGAAATACGCCCCTGGAGGCTCAATCCACGTGCTTCCGGCGCCGCTTTTACCAAATGTTTACCAATTGGTACAGAAGCTGTCCCTGGCGGCTCATAGGGCACTGGGTTGTCGTGGGGTCAGCCGCTCCGACTTTCGATTCGACGATCGGGGCGGCGGCGAGGGGGAAGTGATCTGTCTTGAGGTCAATACCCAGCCAGGCATGACGTCCACGTCGCTCGTGCCGGAGCTTGCGGCTCATAGCGGCCGCTCATTCGGCGAGCTGGTTCGCTGGATCCTGGAGGATGCGTCGTGCAATCGGTAGGCCCCAATAGAGGGCGACGCCAAATACGGAGATCGGACGACGCGCTGCTCGCGCGCGGCATCGCCGTGCCTGCCCGCAAGTTTTCCAGTTTGTCTCTGCCTGGATTCGGCAAGGCGAAGCGCGCCCCTGGCGGCGCAGCGCTTCACCGTGGCAGCGGCGTGTGGCGCGTCGTCACCGTGCTCTTGCTCGCCGGCGCCGCAGGCTATGGATTTTGGGTAAGCGGAGACGACGGCCTTTACGGCCAGACGCAACGCGGCGCCGAGGCTCTCGCCATCGCTGCCGGGTTCGGCGTCAGCCGTATTACCGTGGAAGGCCAGCAGCACGTCACCGACGCCGAGCTGACCAAGGCCCTTGGCGCCGGACCCGGCAGCCTGATGCTCTCCTTCGATACCGACGCGGCCAAGGAGCGGCTGGAGAAAGTGCCGTGGGTGAAGCATGCGCAAGTCATGCGGCTTCTGCCGTCGACGCTTCAGGTCGTGATCGAGGAGCGGGTTCCCTTCGCCGTGTGGCAGTCGGGCGGAAAGACCTATGTGGTCGATACCGAGGGTGCCGTGATCGCTCCAGTCGTGCGTGAAGCCTATGCCGGCCTTCCGCTCGTGGTGGGCGAGGGCGCCGGCAAGAATGCCGCCGATCTGCTCGCGACGCTGAAGCCCTTCGATAGCTTGACCAGGCAGGTTGTCGCGGCAACGAGGGTCGGCGACCGGCGGTGGACGCTGAGGCTCTCCTCCGGCATCGACATCATGCTTCCCGACGACGGCGTCACCGACGCGCTCAACACCCTGACCGGGCTCGACCGCGATCGCAACCTGCTCGCCCGCAACATCGCCGCGGTCGATCTCCGTCTCGCCGACCGGGTGAGCGTGCGCATCCGCGACAAGGCCGAGCCGGTGATGCCGGAGAGCGGCAGCGCCGCTCCGGACGCGCCGACGGCAAGCACCAAGCGAAATACCTGAGTGGGGGCAGGGGGGATGGCGCAGACAGGTCTCAATCGTGGCAAGCGGCAGCGCATCGTCACCGCGCTTGACGTGGGCACGAGCAAGATCTGCTGCCTGATCGCGAGAACCTGGTCCACGCCCGACTGGCTCGAAGTCGCCGGCGAGGCCACGCAGTTCGAGGTGCTTGGCTTCGGCCATCATCGCGCCGAAGGCCTCAAAGGCGGCATGGTCACCCATCTCGACCGCGCCGAGCATTGCATCCGTTCCGCCGTCGACACCGCCGAGCGCATGGCCGGCATCATCGTCGAGGACGCCCATGTCGCCGTCACCTGCGGCCGGCTGAAGAGCGAAAGCTTCTCGGCGAGCGTGGCGCTTCCGGGAGGCGCCGTGCGCGAAGACGATACCTTGCGCATCATCGCCGGCGCCCGCCAATATGCTGCCCGCGAGAAGCGTACGGTGCTGCACGCGCTCCCCACCGGCTACCGTCTCGACGACCATAACGGCATCCGCGACCCGCTCGGCATGTGCGGCGAGCGGCTCGGCATCGATATTCACGCCGTCACCGCCGACGAGGTTGCCATCCGCAATCTGTCGCTCTGCGTCGAGCGCTGTCATCTTGGGGTGAGCGGTCTCGTCGCCGCGCCTTACGCGAGCGCGCTTGCCGTGATCACGCCCGATGAGGCCAAGCTCGGCGTGGCCTGCATCGATTTCGGCGCCGGCACCACCACGCTCTCGGTGTTCTCCGACGGGCATTTCATCCACACCGATGCCATTGCGCTCGGCGGCGCCGGCATTACCACCGACATTGCCCGCACGCTCGGTGCCCCGCTCGATCACGCCGAGCGCCTGAAGACGCTGCATGGCAGCGCCTTCGCCACGCTCTCCGACGAGCGCGAGATCATCACCTTCCCGTCAGTTGGCGAGAGCCAACGCGGGGTCATGAATCAGATCAGCAAGGCCCAGCTCGCCGTCCTCATCCGCCCGCGCGTCGAGGAGATTCTCGATCTCATGCGCCGCCGTCTCGCCTCTTGCGCCCATGCCTCGGAGGCCGCGCAGACCTTGGTGCTGACCGGCGGCGGCAGCCAGCTCACCGGTCTCGCCGAGCTTGCCTCCAACATGTTCGGCCGCCCGGTGCGTCTCGGGCGCCCGCGCACCTTGAACGGCCTGCCGGAAGGCGGCACCGGTCCGGATTTCTCGAGCGCCGTCGGCGTCCTCAGGCAATGGGCGCGCGGCGACGACAAGCTTTCAGGCCGTGCCGAGCAGCGCTTCCTGCGCACCGGCACCGGCTATCTCGCACGCGTGAGTGAGTGGATTAGGGACAACTTCTAACAAGGGCTGAAAAGCACCAAACGAAAGATCAAGAAAGAAGGCCGCTATGACGATCAATCTCAAGGTTCCAGATCTCACCGAGCTCAAGCCGCGGATCACCGTGTTCGGTGTGGGCGGAGCGGGCGGCAACGCCGTCAACAATATGATCGCCTCCGGTCTGCGCGGCATCGAGTTCGTCGTCGCCAACACCGACGCCCAGGCGTTGTTGAGCTCGAGCGCCGAGCGCCGCATTCAGATGGGCCACCATGTCACCGAGGGCCTCGGCGCAGGCTCCAAGCCTGACATCGGTGCGGCGGCGGCGGAAGAGGCCATGGCCGACATCAAGGCGCATCTCGCCGGCGTCCATATGACCTTCATCACCGCCGGCATGGGAGGTGGCACCGGCACCGGCGCCGCCCCCGTCATCGCCCGCGCTTCGCGCGAGGAAGGCATCCTCACGGTCGGCGTGGTGACCAAACCGTTCCAGTTCGAAGGCCAGCGGCGCATGCGCGCTGCCGAATGGGGCATCTCGGAGCTGCAGAAATACGTCGACACGCTCCTCATCATTCCAAATCAGAATCTGTTCCGCGTGGCCAACGAGAAGACGACCTTCGCCGATGCCTTCGCCATGGCCGACGACGTGCTCAGGGCCGGCGTCTCCTGCATCACCGACCTCATGGTCAAGGAAGGACTGATCAATCTCGACTTCGCCGACGTTCGCACCATCATGGCCGGCATGGGCAAGGCGATGATGGGCACCGGCGAATCGAGCGGCGACCGTCGCGCCATCGAGGCGGCGGAAGCTGCGATCTCCAATCCGCTGCTCGACGACGTGTCGATGAAGGGGGCAAGCGGCCTGCTCGTCTCCATCACCGGCGGCAACGATCTCACCCTTTACGAGGTCGACGAGGCGGCAAGCCGCATCCGCGAGGAAGCCGATCCTGAGGCCAATATCATCGTCGGCGCGACCTTCGACGACGAGCTCGACGGCTCGATCCGCGTGTCGGTGGTGGCGACCGGGCTTGGCCAGCTCTCCGCCGACGGGTTCAAACCCGCACCACGGGATAGGGAGAGCTTGAGCCAGCGCCTGGCGGGGCTTGCCAGCATGCCGACGCCCGCGACCCTCGCTCCGGCTCCACCGCCTCCCGTGAGGTTCGAGCCGGCCAAGCCTGCTCCTGCTCCTGCCCGGGCTGCGGCGGAAGCGGCGAACGACGCGCAAGTGTGGCGCGCGGCGGGGAACGTGACGATCGAGCGCCGCCCGCCGCAATTGGCGGCGAGCGCGCTGCCACAGGGCGTGCAGCCGCAGCGTCCGGTGCTCCCGGTGCAGAACTTCGTGCCGGCGCCGCCGGCGACGGCTCAGCGTCCGGTCCGGCGCATGCCCAATGTCGAAGAATTTCCGCTTCCGGTGCAGAACGAGATCAAGGCGCGCTCGGGTGCGGCGCCTTCGCCGGGGCTTGCCGAGCAAAAGAAGAAAGTCGGCTTCCTCGAGCGGCTGACGGGCGTCGGCCGCCATCGCAAGGACGAAGGTGCCGCCATGCCGGACAAGCGCGAGCCGGAGTTCGGCGCGCCGAAGCCTCTGCCCATGATGCCGAAGCCAGTGGCGCCGAAGCCGGTCGAGGCTCTGCCCAAAGGCCTGAAAATCGAGCGGCCCGATGCCGAAGGCGTGGTTGCCGCCACCCCAAAACGGATCGAGTCGCAGCCGAACGTCGTCTCGCTGGAGACGAGGGAGCCGGTCGACGAATCACCTGTGGATGACGACCTCGAAATCCCAGCATTTCTGCGCCGGCGGGCGAAGTAAGGGCGCGCAGGGCGAGTCAAAAAGTGGCAAAAGCAGGCGGAGTCAAAGGCGGAAAAGGCTGAGTTGTCAGTGGGTTAGGGTAAGCGTAAAGCGGTAACACATTGAAAGAAACCGTGATTTGTCGCACCCATACCCGGGGGTTAAGGTTCCTCATTGATTGGTCTCTTTGTCTAATAAGGCATCAATGCCGAAGACGAGGAGGTCAAACGGGGGGCTCGGGGGTGCTAACCTTCGAGCCAGAGGGAACTCAAAGAACGGCTTGGGGGCCATGAAGGGATTTATTGGGGCACGGCAAACTACGCTTGCCAGCGAAATCTCGATTACGGGCACGGGGGTTCACAGCGGAGCACCTGTCTCCATCATCCTTTATCCGGCTGATGGCGACACTGGGCTGCGCTTCCTTCTCTCCAACGGCGACGCCGAGAGCACCGAGATCACTGCCGATCAGCGGTACGTGACTGGCGTAACGCTGTGTACCGTGCTTGGCGACGGCAACGGCGCCTCCGTGGCGACTGTCGAGCACCTGCTTGCCGCGCTGCGCGGCCTTGGCGTCGACAACGCTTTGATCGAGATCGACAGCCAAGAAGTGCCGATCATGGATGGCAGCTCGGCACAATTCGTCGAAGCCATCGACGACGTAGGGCTGGTCGAGCTCGATGCTCCCCGCCGCTACCTGAAGGTTCTGAAGAGCATCAGCGTGGAGGATGGCGGCGCTTCCGGCGAGCTCGCTCCGCATAACGGTTTTCATCTCGACGTCGAGATCGATTTCGACTGCGCGATGATTGGCCGCCAAAGAATTGAGATCGATCTCAATCCCGGCTCCTTCCGCCGTGAGCTCTCCAGGGCCCGCACCTTCGGCTTCATGAAGGACGTGGAACGCCTGTGGGCCGCCGGCCTTGCGCTCGGCGCCTCTCTCGAAAATACCGTCGCCATCGGCGACGACCGCATCATCAATCGCGAAGGTCTCCGCTATTCGAATGAGTTCGTGCGCCACAAGGCGCTCGATGCCGTTGGCGATCTCGCCCTTGCTGGTGCGCCGATCCTCGGCTCCTACCGGTCCCGTCGCGGCGGTCACCGCCTCAACAGCCTCGTGCTCAAGGCGCTGTTCGCAGATGCCGAGGCCTGGACGCTGGTCGAAGCTCCGCGGCCGTTCCGCGAGGTTCGCCACGCCGAGCTCAGCCACCGCCTTGCAGCAGCGAATTTCGCTGCCGAGCGGAGCTAAGGGCCAACCCACCCTTTCTGATTGCCTGCGCATGTTTGGCGCTACGTCGACCGTTGCTGCGCCCTGGGGCGCGAGGATATCGGTCCCCCCTCAAACCCTGCGCCATGAGCAAAAAAACACCATAATCAGCGGGTTGGCTGTTACCCGCTCGCGCGAAGCGCGGAGTTTCCCGGGCGGCCCTCCACGCCGCTTGGAAACCTGCGTAAAAACAAGGGGCAAGAGGCAAGTTTCGGGTTCCGCCGAGACGCAAAGCGCTCTAGCCTAGACACGCGCGTACAGGGGGTTGGTCTTGAAGGGCGCCTGACGGCGTCCTTTAGCGACGCGCCGCATCATTGGGGGCGGGTTTCTTGAGGGTCACGAGCACAGATTTGGGTGGGCCGCAGGCAGGTTTCAGCCTGTCGCGCAGTCTCGTCACATGCGCGGGCCTGCTTATTGCCGCGACGCTCGTCTCCGGCTGCGGCTCCTGGTTTGGCAAGAAACAGGACGTGGGCGAAGTCGCCTCGCCCGATGTGATCTACGGCCGCGCCGACGCCATGCTCGACAAGCAAAGCTACGAGTCGGCCGCCAAGCAGTATGAAGAGGTGGACATCAACCACCCCTATTCGCAAGAGGCGCGCCGGGCCATAGTGATGGCAGCCTATGCCTACTACAAGGCGGGGAAATTCGATGATGCGGTTTCTTCAGCGGACCGCTATCTGACGCTCCATCCCGGCACGCCGGAATCCGATCTCGCCCAGAACATCATCGGCATGAGCTATTACGTTCAGGTGCTCGATCCGAAGCGGGACCAGACCAACGCCCGCAAGGCGTTGCAGGCTTATCAGACGTTGGTGCAGCGCTACCCGGAGTCCCGCTACGCCGCCGAAGCGCAGAACCGCGCGCGCATCTTGCGCGATCTCCTGGCAGCAAGCGAGATGCAAGTCGGCCGCTTCTATCTGCGTCATAACAATTTTCTTGCCGCCATCAATCGCTTCCGCGTCGTGGTGAGCGACTATCAGACCACGGCGCAGGTCGAAGAGGCTTTGGGCCGGCTGACCGAGTCCTATCTCGCGCTCGGCATCATCCCCGAGGCACAGACCGCCGCCGCCGTGCTTGGCTACAACTACCCTGACAGCAAGTGGTACAAGAACTCCTACGCGCTCTTGCAAAAGTACGGCACGAGACCGCAAATGAATGAAGGGTCGTGGATCACCAAGACCTGGAAGGGCGACGGCAAGCCAGCCTGACGCGTGCATCATGCTAGCCGCTTTGTCGATCCGCGACATCGTTCTGATCGACAGGCTCGATCTCGAGTTCGGTGCCGGCCTTTGCGTGCTCACCGGCGAGACCGGTGCCGGAAAATCCATCCTGCTCGACGCCTTCGCCCTCGCCATCGGCGGCCGCGGCGATGCCTCGCTGGTGCGGCGCGGCGCAAGCCAAGGCCAGGTCACCGCCAGTTTCGAGCTTGATCCGGATCATCCCGTGTTGCGCCTCCTCGCCGATAACGGCCTTGAGACCGATGGGCTTTTGATTCTGCGGCGCCTCCAGTCCGCCGACGGCCGCACCCGCGCCTTCATCAATGACGTCGCCGTCGGCGTGCAGCTCTTGCGCGAGGTCGGCCAAGCCCTGGTCGAGATCCACGGCCAGCACGACGACCGTGCGCTCATCGATCCGAGCGGCCATCGCGATCTAGTCGATGCTTTTGGCGGCCTTGGCGGCGAGGCGGACGCGTTGGCGTCGACTTGGCAGGTCTGGAGGTCCGCCGAGGATGACCGGGCGCAGCACGAAAGCGAGATCGCCGCCATCCGCGCCAATGCCGACTACATCAATTATGCCCTCGATGAGCTTCAGCGCCTCAATCCGCAAACCGGCGAAGAGGAGGCGCTCGCCTCCCGCCGGCAATTGATGATGCACGCCGAGAAGATCGCTGGCGAACTGAACGAGGCTTTCGATGCGCTGGCAGGCGAGGGGACGAGCGGGGCGCGCCTTGCCGCCGCGCTCCGCCGCATCGAGCGCCAGGTCGGCGCCGGCGGCGCCTTGCTCGCCTCCGTGACCGAGGCGCTCGAGCGTGTGCTGAGCGAGACCAACGCCGCGCGCGCCAACATCGAGGAGGCGCTGGCCGCCACCGCGTTTGAGCCGCAGGAGCTCGAGCACGCCGAGGAGCGCCTGTTTGCGCTCCGTGCGCTCGCCCGCAAGCACAGGGTCGGCGTGGACGATTTGCCGGCCTTCGTCGCCCGTCTCGAGACCGAGCTTGCAGCGCTCGATCAGGGTGAGACGAAGCTTGAGGCGTTGACCGCCGCCACGGTCGCCGCGCGTGAGGTCTATGCCGGCGCCGCCTCACGCCTCAGCGAGGCCCGCAAAGCCGCCGCGGAAAGGCTCGATGCCGAGGTTGCCGCCGAACTCGCGCCGCTCAAGCTCGACAAGGCGCGTCTGTTCACCAGGGTCGAGACCGTGGGCGTCTATGACGGCGGCCCGCATGGGATCGACCGGGTCGCATTCTGGGTGCGCACCAATCCGGGGACCGAGCCAGGCCCCTTGATGAAGGTCGCCTCTGGCGGCGAGCTTGCCCGCATCATCCTTGCGCTGAAAGTGGTGCTCGCCGCCCGCGGTTCGGCGCCGACGCTGGTGTTCGATGAGGTCGATGCCGGGGTCGGCGGCGCCACCGCTGCCGCGGTCGGTGAGCGCCTGGCAAGGCTTGGCACCAAGGTGCAGGTGCTGGCCGTGACCCATGCGCCGCAGGTGGCGGCGCTTGCCAATGAGCATATGCTGATCGCCAAGGAGGCCGTGCATGGGCCTGACGGCGAGACCATGGCGACGCGTGTGGCTGTGCTCGACGGCGAGCGCCGGCGCGAGGAGATCGCCCGCATGCTTGCCGGCCAGACCATCACCGACGAGGCCCGCGCCGCGGCCGAGCGGTTGATGTCGAGATCGGCATGAGCCACGCCAAAGGCAAGGGCAAATCGGCCGCAACCGCCGGTCCAAAGCCGGTCGGCGAATTGAGCGAGAAGGGAGCCGCCGCCGAGCTTGAGCGCCTTGCACGCGAGATCGCCCATCACGACGCGCTCTATTATCGCCAAGACCAACCAGAGATTTCCGACGCCGAATATGACGCGCTGCGGGAGCGGAACGCATCGATCGAGGCGAGCTTTCCGCATCTGATCCGGGCAGACAGCCCATCCGCGCGGGTTGGCTCAGCCCCGGTCGAGGCCTTCGGCAAGGTCACGCATGCCGTGCCGATGCTCTCGCTCGGCAATGTATTCGACGACGAGGGCGTGCGCGATTTCCTCGAGCGCATCCGGAGATTCCTCGGCCTCGATACAATAGAGGGCCTCGCCTTCACCGCCGAGCCGAAGATCGATGGGTTGTCGATCACGCTGCGCTACGAGAAGGGGCGGCTCATTCAAGGCGCCACCCGCGGCGACGGCTATCAGGGCGAGAACGTCACCGCCAATGTCCGCACGATTTCCGACATCCCGAAGACGATCAAATCCAAGACCTTCCCCGACCCCTTCGAGGTGCGTGGCGAGATCTATATGAGCCGGGCGGCCTTTCAGCGCCTCAACGAGGGCCAAGCCGAACGTGGCGAGCGGACCTTCGCCAATCCGCGCAACGCCGCCGCCGGCTCCTTGCGCCAGCTCGACCCCGCTATCACCGCGTCGCGGCCCTTGCAGTTCTTCGCCTATGGCTGGGGCGAGGCGCCGAAGCTCCCGACCGACACCCAATGGGGCGTCTATCGGGCGATTGCCGATTGGGGCTTTCCGCTGAATCCGCTCGCCAAGCTAACCAACTCCGTCGAGGAGATGCTCGACACTTATCGCGACATCGAGAGCGGGCGCGCCGGCCTCGACTACGACATCGACGGCGTCGTCTACAAGCTCGACCGGCTCGACTTGCAGCAGCGCCTCGGCTTCGTCTCGCGCTCGCCGCGCTTCGCCGTCGCCCATAAATTCCCCGCCGAGAAGGCGACCACCATCCTCCGCGATATCGAGATCCAGGTTGGCCGCACCGGTGCGCTGACGCCCGTTGCCAAGCTCGAGCCGGTGACCGTGGGCGGCGTGGTAGTGCAGAACGCCACCCTGCACAACGAGGACGAAATTGCACGGAAGGACGTGCGCATCGGCGACACGGTAATCGTCCAGCGCGCCGGCGACGTGATCCCGCAGATTCTCGGGGTGGTTGAAGCAAAGCGCCCCAAGGGCACGAAACGATTCAAGTTTCCAGTGCTCTGCCCAGCCTGCGGCAGCCATGCCGTGCGCGAGGTCAATCCTGTCACCGGCAAGGAGGACGTGGTCAGGCGCTGCACTGGCGGCCTGATCTGCCCGGCGCAGAGGGTCGAGCGGCTCAAGCATTTTGTGTCGCGCAACGCTTTCGACATCGAGGGGCTTGGCGAGAAGCACATCAAGGCGTTCTACGACGACGGGCTGATCCAATCGCCACAGGACATCTTCACCCTCGAGGGGCGAAATCGGCGAGCGGCGTCGAAGCTCGAGGAGCGGGAAGGCTGGGGGGAGACTTCTGCCGAAAAACTGTTCGCCGCCATCCGGGCGCGTCGCGCCATCAAGCTCGACCGCTTCATCTACGCCCTCGGTATTCCACATGTCGGTGAGATCACGGGGCGGCTCTTGGCGCGTGCCTATGGCAGCATCGACGCCTTCCGCGGCGCCATGCTCGCCGCCGCCAACGACCGCACCGGCGAAGCCTATGCCGAGCTCGACAATATCGAGGGCATCGGTCCGACCGTGGCCGAGGCCATCGCCGATTTCTTCGCCGAGCCGCATAATGTGGAAGTGGTCAACGAGCTGTTGCGTGAGGTTCGGCCCGAGCCGCTCGAAGCCATCGACCATGCCTCGCCCATCTCGGGAAAGACGGTGGTGTTCACCGGGAGCTTGGAGAAGATGACGCGGCCCGAAGCCAAGGCGCGGGCGGAACGCCTCGGCGCCAAAGTCGCGGGCTCGGTCTCCAAGAAGACCGACTATGTGGTGGCAGGCCCAGGCGCAGGCTCGAAGCTGAAAGATGCCGAACGGCTAGGGCTGAAAGTGCTGAGCGAGGATGAGTGGCTGGCGCTAATCGGCGCGTGAGCCTAAGCGACACGCTTGAGCCAGCTCCGGCGGGCGTGCAGCTCGACCCAGGCCACGGCCTCGCGCACGTCGCAATCGTCGCCGCAAGAAGGACAGGCGAATTGCGGCTTCCGCTTCACCTCTCCGAGCGTTGAATGGACCTCGTGCCCGCAAGAGGGGCAACGCGATTTGGTGCCCACCTGGTTGAGGGCCTGCGCGATCGTCTTTGCCATGCAGCCACAATAGACTGATTCGCTCCCCCCGCTGAACCCTACCCGTAGCGGAGCTTCATCGCCACGATGGCGAGGGTCAGCACCAACGTGATGGCGTTCGAGATCATGATTGGCCAGTTGTGGATGAGCACGCCGAACAGCAACCAGAACGCCACCCCGCTGGCAAACGCCACATACATCACGAGCGAAATGGCCTTGGTCTCGCGATGGCGGATGATGTGCAGCGCCTGCGGCACGAAGGCCGCCGTGGTCAGGATCGCGGCGAGCGCTGAAACCCAGGTTGCCATGAGCGGTCCGTGGTTAGCCGATGGGGGCCGTGGCCTTGCGGAGCCACGCGCGGGTAGAGCCTTTGAGCAGCGTCTCGATCTTGCGCCGAACTTGCGCGTGATACGCGTCCAGCCAGGCAAGCTCGTCGCGATTAAGCATTGCGGGCTCGATCAGCCGGCGGTCGAAAGGCACAAGCGTCAGAGTCTCGAAGCCCAGCATCTCGCGCGTGCCGCCCTTGACCGGTGCCGGCGGTGTCACCAGCACGAGATTTTCCAGTCGGATGCCGTAGCTTCCTTCACGGTAGAGCCCAGGCTCGTTGGACAGGATCATGCCCGGCTGCAACTCGACGCTGCCCGTCCGCGAGATGCGCTGCGGCGGCTCATGCACCGAGAGATAGCTCCCGACGCCATGCCCGGTCCCGTGGTCGAAATCGAGGCCAGCCTGCCAGAGCGGCCGGCGCGCGAAGGGGTCGACGTCTTGTCCGCGCGTCCCCTTTGGGAAGCGCGCGCTGGCGACGGCGATATGCCCCTTCAGCACCAGCGTGTAGTGCCGCCGCATCTCGGCGCTCGGCGTGCCGATGGCGACGGTCCGGGTGATGTCGGTGGTGCCGTCGGCGTATTGTCCGCCCGAGTCGATGAGGTAGAGCGAGCGAGGCTTGAGCCTGATATTGCTTGCGGTGGTCGGCCGGTAATGGACGACCGCGCCGTGCGGGCCCGCCGCCGAGATCGAGTCGAAGCTCAGATCCTTGAGCTCTCCCGTCTCGCGCCGGAACTCTTCGAGCTTCATCGCCGCGCCGATCTCATCGACCCGGCCGGAGGGGGAATTTTCGTCGAGCCAGGCGAGGAAGCGGACGACCGCTTCTCCGTCGCGGAGATGCGCCGCGCGGGCGCCTTCGATCTCGGTGGCGTTCTTGATCGCCTTGGGCAGAATGCACGGATCGTCGCCGGCGACGATCTTCGCGCCGGCGGCTTCGAGGATCTGCTTGAAGCGCACCGGCGTCGTCTCCGCATCGAGGCGGACCCGCGCGCCCTTCTCTCCAAGCGCATTCAGCCGCGCGTCGAGCGCATCGGGCGGAAGAAGCTCCGCCGTCTCTTTCAGATGACCTCGCACATTGTCGCCAAGCTTGGCGGGATCGATGAAGAGCGCCGGCTTGCCGCGCGCCGGGACCAAGGCGAAGGCGAGCGCGAGCGGGGAGTGGCCGATATCGCCGCCGCGTATGTTGAACAGCCAGGCAATCGAATCGAGCAGGCTGAGCAGGACGGCGTCAGCCTTGTCGCCCTTCAAGGTCTCCTGCACCTCGCCGATCTTCTCTGCCGCGCTCCGGCCGGCGAGTTCAGGACCATGCGGGACGACCGGGGCGGAGGAGGGGGCGGGGCGGTCCCGCCACAAGAGGTCGATCGGATTGTCAGCCTGCGGCGCCAGGCGGATGCCGACCTTGCCCAGGCTCTCGGTCAAGCGCTCGATCTCCTTGATGGTGTGCAAATTCGGGTCGTAGCCGATGATACCGCCCTTCGGCAGGGCTCCGGCGAGCCATTTGGAGGCCTTGGCGTCCGGCGTCTGCAGCACGTCAAATAGCGAATTGTCGGTCTGCACCCGCGCCTGCAAAGTATAGCGGCCGTCGACGAACAATGCTGCCGCGTTCTCCAGCACGATGGCCGCGCCAGCCGACCCGGTGAAGCCGGTGAGCCAGCGTAGGCGCTCAGCCGCGGGGGGCAGGAACTCGTCTTGGTGCTCGTCGCTATGGGGCACGAGAAAGCCTTTGAGCTTGCGCGATTTGAGCGCACGGCGCAGCGCTCTGACCCGTTCCGGCACGGCGCCAGGGGAGCTGACCTCTTCGAAGCTTTGAAACATGGTCCCGCCTTGTAAGGCGCGGGGGCGCCGCAATCAATCGGCAGGCGCCTTCGACCTGCTGCCGCGCCGGAGGAGCAAAGTGGTCCATCCGCCGAGAAGGATTCGTGAATCGAGCCTGAAGCCGAGAGCGCGGAAGTGCGCTTCGACCTGCCGCGCCTGGGTATCGAGGATGCCGGAGAGAACGCATACCCCGCCGGGCCAAACAGCGCGGGCGAAATCAGGCGCGAGCTGGAGCAGCGGCCGGAGCAGAAGGTTGGCGAACAGCAGGTCGGCCTTGGCGCGGCGCAACGCCGGATGAGCAAGTCCCTTTGCCTTCACCACAAGGACCCGCGCCCGAACGCCGTTGCCCGCAGCGTTTTCGGCGGCCACGGCGACGGCGGTCGGATCCACGTCGCTCGCAATCACGGGTCGGCCGAGAGCCTTGGCGGCGGCGATGGCGAGGATGCCTGTCCCGGTGCCGACATCGAGCACGCGGTTCGGGCGCCCGCGCTTGAGCAGGCGATCGAGCGCGATGAGGCAGCCGCGCGTGGTGGCGTGATGGGCCGTGCCGAAGGCAAGGCCGGCGTCGATTTCAAAGGTGAAGCGACCCTGGGGCACTTTGCCCCGGTCGTGACGGCCATGCACCAGGAAGCGGCCGGCGCGCACCGGACCCCGCAAGCTTTCGGAGCGCGATACCCAGTCCTGCGGCAGAAGCCGCTCGATGCGCAGGGTGCCGATCTCATTCGCGTAGCGAGCGTCACCGAGGAGAGCGATCAGGTCGTTGCGATTCGGCTCATCAGGATAATGCGCCGACACTTCCACTGTCCCATCGCCTTGGTCGAATAAGGTCACGGCCATGGAAGCCGGGGTTTCGGCCGTTTCCAGCGCCGCGGCAATACTCTCGGCGACCTCGGTAAGAGCCTCGATCCTGGCGACGTAGGTATCGGCAAACGCTTCACGCATTGGCGATGACGGTCTCGGGGCGATCGAAATGACTGGAGCTTAGGCACGGGCGATGCGCCGGCGCAAATGACGAGGTCAGGTCATCGGGCTTGCGGCGGGACTAAGGGTCGCACGCCCAGGATGGCCTGCCGTCCTAATTCTTACACCTTCCCGGGCTACCCGAGCCGCCCGCACCGACCAACCCAAGGAGACACCTATGCGCTTGCTCGTACTCGCTGCTCTCGCCTCCGGCATGTTTCTGACCACCATCCCCACCGATGCCAATGCCGTGGTCTGCGCGAGAGGCGTGTTTCGCGCTGGGTGCGCCGGGCCCCGCGGCGCCGTTGTCGTTCGTCGTCCGGCTGTCGTTTGCCAAACGGTCTGGGTAAATGGCGTGCGCGTGCGCCGCTGCGGTTAGGGGGGTTGGGTGGACTGAGCTTCGGCCGCTGTGGCCTCTATTCGGCGGCCCGAATCGTCTCCGCGGGAACAGCTACAAGAGCGACGATGTGATCTCGAAGATCGGGAGCAACCTCCGGATCGTCGCGCAGAGCGGAAAGGCTGCGGGGAGCGGGTAGGGCACGCCCCTCTTGCGCCAGAGCTTCGGCGTAAGCCGCAATGGCTTCGCCAGCGTTTCGCAGGGCCTCGTCGATGTCATCTCCAGCCGAAAAGCAGCCGGGGAGGTCGGGAAACCACACCCCCGCAGCGGTGCTCGGTCCCGCATCCTCCAGGATTGCAACGTAAGCCGTCATATCTCTCTAGTCCGGCTGCCAACCTGCCTGCTTATAGATCTTGCGCACAAGGCCCACACCCAAATCCTTTCTGGGATGAGGCAGCACGATAATCGCACCACTCGACGGATAGCGAAAGATATGGTGGGAGCCTCTGATCCTCTCAATAACCCAGCCATCCTGCTCCAGCCGTCGCTTGATGTTCCGGCTGCTCTTCAGCATGTCCGATCAGCAACGCTCGACGAAGCTGTCGACCACCTTCTTCTGTCCAGCCTTGTCGAAATCCACGGTAAGCTTGTTGCCGTCGACATGCGCGATGCGGCCATAGCCGAATTTCTGGTGGAACACGCGCGTGCCGACCGAAAGCCCGGCGCCTTCGACCGTGCTCGCCGCGACCAGCGTGCCGTCGATGGTGATCGGCTCCCGTGCCCTCGCGTTTGAAGGCGTACTCCCCGGAGGCCGGTTCCTTTGCGCCCGCTGCCAGCCCGGCGTCTCGTAGAAGCCGCTGGCGAAGAGATTCTCGGCCGTGTCGAATCGGCTCTGGCCGTAGCTGCCATGGAAGCCGCGATCCTCGGCGACCTCCACATGGGCGATGGGGAGCTCGTCGATGAAGCGAGACGGGATCGCCTGCTGCCACATGCCGTGGGTGCGGCGGTTCTGGGCGAAGGTGATCTTGGCCTTGCGCCTCGCCCTGGTCAGCCCGACGTGAGCGAGCCTGCGCTCTTCCTCGAGGCCCGAGCGTCCGGACTCGTCGAGGCTCCGCTGATGCGGCAGCAATCCCTCGTCCCAGCCTGGCAGGAACACCACGTCGAATTCGAGACCCTTGGCGCTGTGCAGCGTCATCAGATTGACGCGCTCGGTCCCCTCTTCGCTTTCAGCATCCATCACCAGGCTCACGTGCTCCATGAAGCCGGCCAAAGTGTCGAACTCGTCCATGAAGCGGATCAGCTCTTTTAGATTCTCCAGCTTCGATTGCGCTTGCGGCGACTTTTCAGCTTGCCACATGGCGGTGTAGCCGGACTCATCGAGGATCAGCTCGGCAAGCTCGGTATGGCGCATGGTCTCGATCAGCGAACGCCAGCGGTCGAAGGCGGCGATCAGGTCTGAGAGGGCCTTGCGCGATTTCGGCTTCAGCTCCTCGGTCTCGACAATGAGCCGCGCCGCCTGCATCAGCGGCACACTATGCGCGCGGGCAAGCTGGTGCAGAGATTTCAGGCTCGATTCGCCCAAAGCCCGCCGCGGCGTGTTGACGATGCGCTCGAATTTCAGATCGTTGGCCGGATTGAGCGTCACGTCGAAATAGGCGGTGGCGTCCCTGATCTCCTGGCGCTCGTAGAAGCGCGGGCCGCCGATCACCCGGTAGGGGAGACCAAGAGTGATGAAACGATCCTCGAAGGCGCGCATCTGAAAGCTCGCCCGGACAAGGATGGCGATCTCGCTCAAGTTTTGCCCTTGCCGCTGCAGCTGCTCGATATCCTCGCCGATGATGCGGGCTTCTTCCTCGTCGTCCCAACAGCCTTGCACCTCGACCTTATCGCCGGCGCTGCCGTCGGTGCGTAGCGTCTTGCCGAGGCGCCCCTGATTGTGGGCGATCAGGCCCGAGGCGGCGCCGAGAATATTGGCGGTGGAGCGATAGTTGCGCTCGAGCCTGATGATCTTGGCGCCGGGAAAGTCCGTTTCGAAGCGGAGGATGTTGTCGACCTCGGCCCCTCGCCAGCCATAGATCGATTGATCGTCGTCGCCGACGCAGCAGATGTTGCTGCTGCCCTGAGCCAGCAAGCGCAACCACAAATATTGGGCGACGTTGGTGTCCTGATATTCATCGACCAGCATGAACTGAAAACGCTGTTGATATTGCGCAAGAACGTCAGGGTGTTCCTGGAACAGCCTCAGATTCTCAAGCAAGAGATCGCCGAAATCCGCGGCGTTCAGCTCCTTCAGCCGGTGCTGATAGGCGGCATAAAGCTCGCGCCCCTTGCCGTTGGCATAGGCGAAGGATTCGCCCTCAGGCACCCGCTTCGGAACAAGCCCGCGATTCTTCCAGCCGTCGACCATGGCGGCGAGCAGCCGCGCCGGCCACCGCTTCTCGTCGACGTTTTCCGCCTCGAGCAGCTGCTTCAACAGCCTGATCTGGTCGTCGGTATCGAGCACCGTGAAGGACGGCTTGAGGTCCACAAGCTCGGCATGGCGGCGCAGGATCTTGACGCCGATGGCGTGAAACGTGCCGAGCCACGGCATGCCCTCGACCACGCCGCCGATCAGCTCGCCGACTCTGCCCTTCATCTCCCGCGCCGCCTTGTTGGTGAAGGTGACGGCGAGGATTTGTGACGGCCTGGCCCGGCCCAAGCTCAAAATATGGGCAATTCGCGTGGTGAGCACGCGCGTCTTTCCGGTTCCGGCGCCGGCAAGGACCAGGAGCGGCCCGTCAAGCGTCTCCACCGCCTCGCGCTGCTCCGGGTTGAGAGCGTCGAGATAGCGCATGGGTTTCAAACCCATAGCGCGCATCGAAATAGGGAGTTGCTCGGGCTCCGGCGTGGGGTCCTCGGCCGCGGCGGCGTTCACGCGAATCTTTGACATTGCTTTGAAACTATACATCGGGCTTGCGCGAAAAAGGGCAAGACCTTGCGCCGGCGAGCCGAGGTGTGACTTCGTTGCATCGCGGGCGATTCGCCACAGCATAGGTTCGACGAGTTGGGTTGCCAGCGCCCCGTTGGACTGGCAAAAAAGGCGGTATCGCGGGGCCTGATTCTTCACTGGGACTGGGGGAATAGTATGCTTCGATCTGCGAAGATTGTTGTGCTTGCCATCCTTGCATTTGCGGTATGGGGGCAACAGCCGGCGGCGGCTGGCTGCCAGGTCATTTCGGCGACCCATAGCGCCGACAACAAAGCCGAGGCCTTGGCCATGTCGCGGGCTCTCGCAGCGCAAAGCGCCGCCGAGCTCAGACGTTCGAAAGGCTGGAGCTATGTCAGCATGAGCGCCTACAGGGTGAAGCCCGATCCATTCTGGAAGTCGGTGCGGCCGGTGGTGCCCAAGGACGTCATCTATGGGTCTTTCGTCACGGCGAAGACTTATACGACGTGCTTTACCGGCGTGGTGGTGCCTTACGTCTGCACCTCCGGCTCCAAGGTGTGCGGCAACTAGGCTGCCTCGCCGTCGGAACTGAGATCAACGCTTGCAGTTGTGATCTTGCGGCGCGGACATCCTCCGCGCCGCAAACGGCGTTCGCGCGCCTCACGCTTGCCACAACAAATGGTAAGGTGCTTTTCACGTTCCTCTATTCTGAGCGGCGGTCCGGGATTGGGTCATGACTAGTGTGAAGTTTCCGCAATATTCGCTGGGCGAGCGCGTGGCGGATGGCTGCATTCACGTGATCGGCGTCGCCGCGAGCCTCGTGGCGCTCACCGCGCTCCTGGTCGTGGGCGTGCAGGCGCAGGCCACACTGTGGATCGTGAGCCTCTCGATCTATGGCTTGGCTCTCGTCGCCATGTTCACCTGCTCGGCCGGCTATAACCTTATCGTCAGGCCGAAGGTGAAGGCGGTGTTTCGCCGCCTCGACCACGCCGCCATCTTCCTCATGATCGCCGGCACCTACACGCCGTTCGCGCTGATGAAGATGGACGCGGAGTGGGGGTATACCCTGCTCGCCGTGGTGTGGACCATGGCTGCCATCGGCATCGGCATCAAGCTGTTGGCCCCGCGTTATCTCGAAGGCGTCACCACCGCGCTCTATCTGGTGCAGGGCTGGGCGGTGATCGTCGCCTGGCATCCCTTGGTGTCGGCCGTGCCGGAACGGGTAGCGTTCCTGCTCATGCTTGGCGGCGTTCTCTACACCATCGGCGTGGTGTTCCATCTCTGGGAGCGGCTTCCCTTCCAGAATGCCATCTGGCACGGCTTCGTGCTGGTCGCCGCGAGCGTTCACTTCGCCGCCGTGATCGATATTGTCGGCTCCTGAGCCAGCCGCCCGGCGACCCCGCCCTAAGCCTTAGCTTTCCGTGAATCGCAAGGGTGGTACAGTGCCGCCATGAGCGCATTCATGGCAGACGCTGTCGAGCGGCCCTCGGCCGAGGTCAAGCGCGCTCTGTTTGCGCGACTGGCGGCACGGTTCGGCAATCGCTTCTCGACCGGCGCGGCTCTGCGCGAGCAGCACGCCAACACCCTGACCTGGATCGCGACGCAGCCGCCCGATGCCGTGCTGTTCGCCGAGACCACGCAAGAGGTGATCGAGGCGGTGAAGCTTTGCGCCGAGGCCCGCGTGCCGGTCATCCCCTTTGGCACCGGCACCTCGCTCGAAGGTCACGTCAATGCGCCTTTCGGCGGCGTGTCGCTCGATCTCTCGCGTATGAACCGCATCCTCGGCATGCATGAAGAGGACCTCGACTGCGTGGTCGAGCCCGGCGTCACGCGCAAAGCTCTGAACGACCATCTGCGCGACCAGGGTCTCTTCTTCCCCATCGACCCCGGCGCCGATGCAAGCCTCGGCGGCATGGCGGCGACCCGCGCCTCAGGCACCAACGCCGTTCGCTACGGCACCATGCGCGACAACGTCTTGAGCCTCACGGCGGTATTGGCCGACGGCACGCTGCTCAAGACCGGTCAGCGCGCCCGGAAATCGGCAAGCGGCTACGATCTCACCCATCTCTTGATCGGCTCCGAGGGCACGCTTGGCATCATCACCGAGCTCACGCTCAAGCTTCACGGAATCCCCGAGACAATCCTCTCGGCGGTCTGCCCCTTTGCCACCCTGGAAGGCGCCTGCAACGCCGCCATCGTCGCCATGCAGATGGGGCTACCGCTCGCCCGTATCGAGCTCGCCGACGAGGTGCAGATCAGGGCCTGCAACACCTATTCGCATCTCACGCTGGCCGAGCAGCCGACGCTGTTTCTTGAGTTTCACGGCAGTGCGGCCGCCACGCGCGAGCAGGTCGAGATCTTCGCCGAGATTGCGCGCGAGCAAGGGGGAGGGCAGTTCGCTTGGGCCGAGCGTCCCGAAGACCGCAGCAAGCTCTGGCAGGCCCGCCATGACGCCTATTGGGCGGCGAGGGGCTTGCGTCCCGGCGCCGAGGTGGTGACTACCGATGTCTGCGTGCCGATCTCGGCGCTCGCCGCTTGCGTCGCCGAGACGCGCGCCGACATCGACCGGACTGGCCTGCTTGCCCCGATCGTCGGCCATGTCGGGGATGGCAATTTCCACGTCATGCCGCTGTTCGACGCCGGCAGCGCCACCGAGCGGCGCGCCGTGCAGAACTTCCTCGACCGGCTGACCGAGCGCGCGCTTCTCATGCAAGGCACCTGCAGCGGCGAGCACGGGGTGGGCCAGGGCAAGATTCGCTATCTCGCGCAGGAGCATGGCGCCGGGGTCGATGTGATGATTGCCATAAAAAAGGCGCTAGATCCGTTGAATATCCTTAATCCTGGTAAGATCTTCGCATTACCATGACCGAAATTGCGGGTGAATTGGACCGACCAGTCCCTGGCTTTGCCACACCCCCTCGCGCATGCACGCGATCGAGCCTAAGGCATAGACTTCCGTGAACTCGTTTCTGCTCGCTTTGACGGCAGTACTGATTGTGGTGCTGAGCGTGCTTTTCGCGGCGCCGGTCTTCATTGACTGGAACGACTACCGTCCGGTCTTTGAAACCCAGGCGAGCAAGCTGCTTGGGCGCGACGTTAAGGTCGGCGGCAAAGTGCATATGGTGCTGCTGCCGGCGCCAGAGCTCCGCTTCGACCAGGTCAAGGTTGCCGACGAGAAGGGCGCTTTCGACCAACCCTTGCTCGAGGCAAAGTCGATCGAGGCGTGGCTCAATATCGGGGCGCTCATGCGCGGCGCCATCGAGGCGCGCAAGATCGCCATCACCGAGCCGGTGTTGCGGCTCGCGCTGCGCGAGGACGGCACCGGAAATTGGAACGACGTCGGCAGGGCCGGCGAGACGCTTCCCTTCGTGCCCAAGGAGGTGCTCCTCGATCAGGTGAGCGTGAGCTTTGGACGTGTCGAGGTGAGCCGTCCGGGCATGCCGCCGCTCGTCGTCGATAATGTCTCCGGCGAAGCGAGCGCCGCGTCTCTGTCGGGGCCATACAAGCTGACGGCGACCTACGACTACGCAGGGCGCCCCCAAGAGCTTCGCTTCTCGACCGGCGCAAGCGATGCCGACGGCCTGTTCCGGCTCAAATCGGTGCTGCGCGATCCCGATCGCAACACGACCTATTTGCTTGAAGGCGATGTGGCCGGTCTCCGCGACAAGCCGAGCTACGACGGCGCCGTCATCATGCGCATTGCCTCGGCCCTTCCTGCCGAAGGTCCGGCTGCGCAACAGAGCCAAGCACAGAAGCCTGCGGAGGCGCCGGCCGACGGCGTGCCGCAATCCGCCGAGCAGGCCACGGGCGCCGAAGCGAATCTCTCAGCCTTCGAGCTCAAGGGCGAACTCAAGGCGACGCCGGATCATGCCGAGCTTCCAGCCTTCGAAATTGCCATTCACTCTAAAGGCCGCTCGCAGATGATGAAGGGCAAGCTCGCGCTCGATTTCGGCGCGCATGCCAAGGCGGTGGGCGAGCTGGCCGCGAGCTGGATCGATGTCGACACGCTGCTTGCTGCCGCGGCACCCGCCGACGCGCAAGCCGGACCTTCGACCGCTGATGCGTTGAACGCCGTCGCCGAACGGGCGCTTGAACAGGCCGCCTCGGTGGGAGACGGCGCGCTCACCGTCAAGCTCGACCAGGCAAGCATTGGCGGCGATCTTGTCGGTGCCGTCGATGTCGCCGTGGCGGCGAAGGATGGCGTGGTGGTCATCGAGCGCCTCAACGCAGAACTTCCCGGCGAGAATCGCATCGAGGCCTCCGGGCGTCTCACGCGAGGCGAGGCGGGGCCGGTGTTCGAAGGCCCGATCAAACTCGAAGGCTCCAAGCTCAGGACCCTCGCCCGCTGGGCCGCCGGCGATCGCGAGATGTCCGGCCAGGCGACGGTCGGCGCCTTCACGCTCTCCGCCAAGACCACCATCGGCGCCGGCAATCTCATGCTTGAAGACGCAAGCGGCGAGCTGAGCGGCACGAAGTTCAGCGGCTCCTTGCGTTATCGCGGCGGCGAGCAGCGCATCCTCGATCTGACGCTGGACAGCGACCGCCTCGATTTGCGAGAGGTGATGGGCGAGAGCGCGGCGTGGCGCAACTGGTTGCCGGACTCCGATGCTAAACAGCCGGACTTCTCGCCGGTGTCCGAGCGGAGCCTGCTCGAAGCGCTGCGCGACGATGAGGTGCATGCCACCTTGCGTGTCGGCGAGCTTCTGCTGCCCAACATCCCGGCAGGGCGCCTCGACGCGAAATTCGGCCTCGCCAAGGATACCCTCGACGTCGAGCGCCTCGACTTTGCGGCTCCCGGCGCCGTCGCCCTTAACGGCAACGGCCGCATTGAGCACTTAAGCGATGCGCCGGCAGGCCAGGTCGATCTGTCGCTGCAAGCCATGACCGCCGATGGGCTCAAAGTGACGAGCGAGCTTCTTGGGCTTGGCGACGGCGTGACCAAGTCGAAGCAACTCGCAAGCCTCGCGCCTCTCGATTTGCATATGGGGCTCACTTCGGTTCGCGAGGGCGATGCCACCAGCGCTTCAATCGAGGTGAAGGGTAAGGCGGGTGGTACCGATGTCTCCATCCTCGCTAAGGCCACCGGCGACCCGGGCAAACTTGCCGACGCGGCAATTGAGATCGACAGCGGCGTCGAAGGCAATGAGCCGCAGATCCTTCTCGGTTTTCTGGTGCCCGGCCTTGCGCCTGAGCGGCTTGCCGTCGCCGGCGCCGACCGCGGCAGGTTCACGCTGAAGGCGCAAGGCGTGCCGAGCAAGGGCATCACCGGGCATGGAGAACTCGCGACCGCCGACCTGCAAATCGCCTTTGACGGCCAAGGCTCGTTGCAGCCCGAAGGCGTGGCCTTGGCCGGCCAGGCTTCGGCAAAGAGCACCAATGCCGGTTTGGCGCTTGTGCTCCTCGGCCTTGATGCCTCGCCAAGCGCCGACGTACCGCTCGACCTTCGCGCCGATGTGGTGAAGACCGCAGGCAGCGTCGACTTCAAATCCATCTCCGGCGAGATTGCGGGCGAGCCCGTGGAAGGAAGCGCTCACTTCGACACGAACGGGGACCGCACGCGCTTCAGGGTAGCGGCCGACGCCGGCACGGTTTCGCTGCCCGCTCTGCTCGGCTCGCTCATCGCCTGGCAGCGCACGCCATCAACCGAGGAGATGCTCGGCTCGCTCGCCCAAAACGCCTCGCAAGTATGGCCCGCCCGCGGCTTCGCGCTCGAGCCGCTTGTGAACGCGGAAGGCGAGATTGCGCTGAGCGCGAAGGAGCTTGGGCTCGGCGCGCCCTTCCAGGTCGAAGATGCCACGCTGATCGCCCACGTCGACCACAAGGGGCTTTCCGTCACCGACTTGCAGGGACGCCTGTTCGACGGCTCGTTCGCGGCGTCTGGAACGCTCACGCCGAAAGGCGCTGGCGCCGAGCTCAAACTTCACGCCGAGCTTGCCTCCGGCAGGTTGGACCAGCTCTCGCAATCCCTAGCCGGGCGGGTGCTTGCCAAAGGTCCGTTTACGTTCGTGATCGACGTCTCAGGCGAGGGGCTCAGTCCCCCCGGCCTCGTTGCCGGGTTGAACGGCGAAGGTGCGCTCTTTCTCGATCCTGGCGCGCTGCAAGCCCTTTCGCCTGAGCCGCTGAAGCGCGTGGCCGCCGAGGCCAATCGGTCGAAGCGGATCAAGCTGGACAAGGACCAGATCGCGGCCCGGATGAGCACGGTGCAGGACACGCTCACGCGGGGGACCTACCCCTATACCGCCACCGCGCTTCCCTTTGCCATCAAGAACGGCACGCTCAAGCTTGACCCAGCGGTGCTTGCCGGCAAAGGCGCTGAGACCACCATCAACGGCTATGTGGAATTGGCGAGCCTCCGGCTCGACAGCGAGTGGGCACTGCGCCTTAACGGCAGCAATGACGCAGACATGCCTTCGGTGAACCTCGTCCTTGCCGGGTCTCTGCAGGACCCCGGCGCCATCACCTCGGTGGTCGACACGGAGCCGATGGAGAACTTCCTCACCGTCCGCCGCATGCAGGCCGATGTCGAGCGGCTCGAGACGCTCGACGTGAGCGGCCGGAATCAGCCTGAAGCAGATGCCGAACCGGATGCGGCCGAGGCGGACGCCTCCGATGATTCAGGCGAGCCCACAGCACAGGCGACGACGGAGGAGCTTGCCGCCAAGAAGGCTGCCGTCGAACAGCGTGCCGCTGACCGGGCTGCCGAGGTGAAGCGTATGGCCTCAGAAAAGGCCGCCGAAGAGAAACGCGCAGCGGAGAAGGTGGCTGAAGAACAGCGCGCGGCCGAGAAGGCTGCCGCCGACAAGCTTGCCGCCGAGAAGGCCGCCGAGGAGAAGCGTGCGGCGGAAAAGGCTACGGCCGGGAAGCTTGCCGCTGAGAAGGCCGCCGAGGAAAAGCGCGCCGCGGAAAAGGCCGCCAAAGAGAAGCTTGCCGCAGAGAAGGCGGCCGAGAAAAAGCGTGCTGCCGAAAAGGCTGCCGCCGACAAGCTCGCCGCCGAGAAGGCAGCCGCAGAGAAACGTGCAGTCGAGAAGGCCGCGGCTGAGAAACGTGCGGCTGAGAAGGTCGCGGCCGAGAAAGCCGCTGCCGAGAAGCGTGCCGCTGAAAAGGCAGCAGCCGAGAAGCTTGCTGCGGAGAAGGCCGCTGCGGAGAAGGAAGCTGCCGACAAGCTCGCCGCTGAGAAGGCCGCTGCGGAGAAGGAAGCTGCCGACAAGCTCGCCGCTGAGAAGGCCGCTGCGGAGAAGGCTGCAGCCGATAAGCTCGCTGAGGAAAAGGCCGCTGCCGAGAAAGCCGCTGCCGAGAAGCTTGCAGCGGAGAAGACCGCTGCGGAGAAGGAAGCTGCCGAGAAGCGCGCGGCTGAAAAAGTCGCTGCCGACAAGCTCGCCGCTGAGAAGGCCGCTGCGGAGAAGGCTGCAGCCGATAAGCTCGCTGAGGAAAAGGCCGCTGCCGAGAAGCTTGCAGCGGAGAAGGCCGCTGCGGAGAAGGAAGCTGCCGAGAAGCTTGCCGCCGAGAAGGTTGCTGCGGAGAGGGCCGCCGCAGCGAAAGCTGCTGCCAGCACGCCAACGCCCCGCGCCGCCGATCTGGAGGCAAACGGCGCCGCGCAGGGAAACGTCCCATCACCCGGTCAGTCTGAACAATTGCCGTGGAGTCAGGGCGCCACAGCCCCCGTTCCACCCTCTCAGTCCACTGCGCCTTCAGCCGAACCGCAGCCGACGCCGGCGGCTGCCGCTGATGACGCCATACCCGCCCCAGCACCCGTGGCGCCAAGGAAAAGACCGAACCGCCCGCGGCCGGCGCCCGATGACTGGAAGAAGGGCATCAGCATTTTCGGAGGCGGTTAGGCCCCGCTTGCTTCCACTCGCTCCAATACGTAAAGCCGGATTGCCGCCGAGAGGCTGGTGTTCGACCGGCTCGTCTCTCGCCGCCGGTCGATCTCGCTCACAAGATCCGCCACCGATCTGCCGTCGGCCTTGGCCAGGCGGCTAAGAGCCTGCCAAAACGCATCTTCAAGCGAGATGCTGGTGCGGTGACGGGCAATGGTGATCGAGCGCTTATGGCGCGACCTGGCCATAGGGTCGGGTGTCACCGTTTCGGACCGACCATGTCCTCGGGGCGCACCAGGCGGTCGAACTCGGCTTCGCTGACGGCACCAAGCCGCACCGCTTCCTCCCGCAAGGTAGTTCCCCGTTTATGGGCCGCCTTGGCGATCTCCGCCGCCTTGTCGTAGCCGATATGCGGGGCGAGCGCCGTCACCAGCATCAGCGAGCGGTCGAGATGCTCCTTGATGCGCGCCCGATTGGCCTCGATGCCCACGATGCAATTGTCGGTGAAGCTTTCCGCCACATCGCTGAGCAACCTGATCGACTGAAGCATGGCATAGGCCATCAGCGGCTTGAACACGTTCAACTCGAGATGACCTTGGCTGCCGGCGAAGGACATGGTGGCGTTGTTGCCCATGACTTGGGCTGCGACCATGGTCACCGCCTCGCACTGCGTTGGGTTCACCTTGCCCGGCATGATCGAGGAGCCGGGCTCGTTTTCCGGCAGAAAAAGCTCGCCGAAGCCGGAGCGCGGGCCTGAGCCAAGCAGGCGAATATCGCTGGCGATCTTGAACAGCGAGACGGCAACCGTGTTGAGCGCCCCGTGTGCGAACACGTAGGCGTCGTGGCTTGCGAGCGCTTCGAATTTGTTTGGCGCGGTGACGAAGGGCAACTTCGTCATCACGGCGATCTTGGCGGCGAACAGCTCGGGAAACTTCGCGTGCGCGTTCAGCCCGGTGCCGACCGCGGTGCCTCCTTGGGCAAGCTGGTAGAGCCCGTAGAGCGCCTGCTTGATCCGCTCCATGCCGTGCGAAACTTGCGCTGAATATGCGCCGAATTCCTGACCGAGGGTGAGCGGCGTCGCGTCCTGCAAGTGGGTCCGGCCGATCTTGAGGATGTCCTGGAACGCCTCCGCCTTGTCCTTGAGCGCCTGATCGAGGCGGGCGAGCGCCGGGTTCAAGCGATAAGCGAGCTCAACCGCAGCCGCGACATGCATGGCGGTGGGAAACGTGTCGTTGGACGACTGGCCGAGATTGACGTGATCGTTGGGATGGATCGGGTGTTTGGCCCCCAAGGTGCCCCCAAGGAGCTCGCTCGCCCGGTTGGCGATCACCTCGTTTAGATTCATGTTCGACTGCGTGCCGGAACCTGTCTGCCAAACGAGCAGCGGAAAATGGGTGTCGTGCCGGCCTTCGATCACCTCGTCGGCCGCCGCCACGATAGCGCGTGCCAGGCGCTCGTCGATCAGGCCGAGCTCGAGATTGGCAAGCGCCGCGGCCTTCTTGACCATGGCCAACGCCTTGACCAGGGGCATAGGCATGCGCTCCTCGCCAATCCTGAAATTCCGGCGCGATCGCTCGGTCTGCGCCCCCCAATACCGGTCGGCGGCGACCTCGATTGGGCCAAAGGAATCGGATTCCATGCGCGTCGGGGTTGCAGCTTGTGGACTGCGAGGAGGGTTCTTGCTCACGGCCATACTTACGTCTCCGTTTCGGCGACATTTCGAACGAGTCAAGGGTCAGGCCGTCTGCATGACCTATCGGCTCGGCCTTGGCTAAGCTATAACATCGCAAAAAGGGTGGGAGAACGCGTTCATTGCTGCTGATTTTAGGGGCCTTCTGCCGAGGAGCGCCCAACTTCGCCCGGGCTTCGACCCCGCGATATTGGGGTGAGGAAGGCGAGTGATTGAGGTCCCAGTGAGGATGGCATTGCCGGTGCCGCGCGCCGTGAAAGTGGCGCTGGCTTTGGCGCGCCTGTGTGCCCTGGTGGTTTGCGCCGCAGGGGCGCTGGTGCTCGCGAGCTGGCATTTCGATCTCTCCGCGCTCGAGCCGCTCTTCCCCCATCTTCACAGCATGGCGCCGAATGCGGCCGCAGGCGGCATCGCCGCCGGCATCGGGCTTTTCTGCCTGACGTTCCGCGGCTTACGGCCCTTCGCTTGGCTCATCGGTTTCGGGCTTGTTCTACTCGGCGGCGCGACCGTCATCCAGGACCTTTACGGATTTGACCTCGGCATCGACCGGATCTTGCTCGGCAATGCGCCTCCGGCTGCCGAGACTTCCGGTCAGCTGCCGACCGGTCGCATGGCTCCCGGCAGCGCCGGCTCGCTCATTCTGTTTGGGCTCGCGTTGCTCTGCGCCAAGGGAGACAGGCTCGGCTCCGCCATCAGCCAAATCCTGGCCGTCGCCATGCTGGCCCAGGTGCTGATCGTGCTCACCGGCTATGCTTACGGCGTCGCCACCCATTATTACCAGTTCCCCTTCACCGCCATGTCGCCTTACGGCCTGCTGAGCACGCTCCTGCTCGCCATCGGGCTGCTTGCCTCATCTCCAGAGGAAGGCATCGCCGCTGCCATCGTCGAGAAATCGCCGGCCGGCGAGATGCTGCGGCGGCTGTTGCCCGGCATCCTCGTGCTGCCGCTGGTCATCGGCTGGTTCGCCCATCAGGCTGAGATCGCCGACTACTACGACAGCGCCGCGACGCTCGCCATCTTCGCCGTGTCGAGCATCGTCGTGCTCGCGGCCTTCAGCTGGACCACCATCGACGCCGTGCGCCGCTCCGACCGCGCCCGCAACGAGGCGCTGATCGAGCTAAGAGGACAGCGCGAATGGCTGAGCACGACCGTCGGCAGTATCGGCGAGGGGGTGATCGCCACCGATCCCTCTGGGAGCGTGCTGCTCCTGAACAAGGTCGCTGAACGGCTGACCGGGTGGCCGCTCGCCGACGCCCGCGGCAAGCCGATCTGGGAGGTCTTCCGGGTGATCGATGAGGCAACGCGCAAGCCACTCGACGATCCGGCGCTCCGCGCCTTGCGCGAGCGGGCCACGACGCGGCTTGAGTCCGGAGCGTTGCTCAAGACCCGTGATGATAAGGAGCTGCCCATCGAGGATTCCGGCGCGCCCATTCTTGGTTTCGACGGCTCGCTCGCCGGTGCCGTGCTGATCTTTCGCGACGTGACCGAGCGGAGGCGGGCGGCGCAGCGACAGACCATGCTGGTCGGCGAGCTCAATCACCGGGTCAAGAACGTGCTCGCCATCGTGCAGTCGCTGGTGCAGGCGAGCCTGCGTCAGGCCACCAACCGGCCGGCCCAGGCCATGGCCCAGACCTTGTCGGAGAGGTTGCGCGCGCTCCATCGCGCGCATGACCTTCTGCTCGAGGCGCAATGGTCGGGCGCGAGCCTGAAGGCCATGGTCGAGCGCGAGCTTGAGCCCTACCAGCGCGAAGGTGGCCCGAGGATCCTGATCAAGGGGCCCGACGTCCTGCTTCCCCCTCAATGCACCTCGATCCTGGCCATGACCTTGCACGAGCTCGCAACCAACGCCGTGAAGTACGGCGCGCTCTCGGCGCCTGCCGGCCAGCTCAGCGTCTCCTGGCGGACGGCGCGCGGGAACCGCCTGCTGCTCACCTGGGAGGAACGCGGCGCCGGCGTCGTGCTCAAGCGCAGCAACGGCTTCGGCATGCAGCTCATCGACAAAGGCATCCGCCACAATCTCGGCGGCGACACCAAGGTCGATTTCAGGGCGACCGGGCTTTACGTCGAGCTCAACGTGCCGCTCGAGCCTGCCCGGGACACCGGGTCGAAATCGCTGCCGGCTCCCGCCGAGTCCATCTAGAGGCGGTTCGTTCCCGGGTCAGGCCGCGCCGGCCGGCCGTGGACCCTCGTGCTGCAGAGCGCACGCGGACTGCGGCCGCCTATTTCTTGCGGAACCGGTCGAGCTGCACCACCTCGGCGCCGGACCTAGGCCGGTCGGCAGGCGGTCCGTCACTGGCCGCAGGCTTGGGCAATGGCGCGGGCTCCGGGCGTGGCGGCTCGGAAGACGCCGGCGGGCGCTGTTGCGCCGCCTCATCGGCGTCAGCCACAAAGTCGGGCAGCGCCGAGGCCATGTGCTGGCGGGCAAGGTCGTTGGCGGCGCCGGGCTTGCCGAACTGCAAACCGAACTGGGCGGATGGGTCGTAGAACGCCTTCACCGCCTGGAAGGGAACCACCAGCCTTTCGGGCAGGCTGCCGAAGGACAACTTCACCTCGAAGCGGTCATTGGTCACCTGCAAGTCCCAAAACTGGTATTGCAGGACGATGGTCATCTCCTCGGGGTATTGCTCCTTGAGGCGCTTCGACACCGAAACCCCCTCAGCCCCCGTGTCGAAGGCGATGTAGAGGTGGTGTTGCCCAGGAAGGCCGCTCCTCTGCACGAGAGTCAGCACTCTCCTGATCACGCCGCGCAACGCGTCCTGCGTGAGAAGGTCGTATCGGATCTCGTCGTCTGCCATGGACCTCGTCGCCCCTCCGCGACCTGAGGCAGGGCCCCCGTTAAAGTGGAGGGCTTCTGTTGGCCGGTGCCCTCCGAACCGCGCCTAGTCGCCGCGAAGCGGCTAGGACTTCATTTTCAGGCTATCGCGCCGCTTACGCAGCGAGAGCAGCCTCCGCATAGTTGTCATTGGCAACTATAGGGTTGGCCCGATAACGGCGGTACCATGCCGAGCGAAAGCGCGTCCTTTACACCCTCGTCGAGCCTGTTTCGCCCCCATGTCAGGGAACAGAAGTCAGTTTTCAGTTGTCAGGTGCGAACCGATTTTCTGATCTCTGACCACTGTCCCCTGATGGTGGAGGCGCCGGGTACTGCCCCCGGGTCCGAATGGTTTATTACGAAGGCTGTTTATCGCCATATCCGGCTTGCACCGGCCCTCAATATATAAGCCGGTCTGGAGGCAAAAAAAAGGTTCATGAGTCGGGCATGATGGCGTGGGGATAAACGCGGCCCGCGCTCTTGCCGCCGTGGCCGAAACTCAGTCGTTGCGCCTCATCTTCACGATCTCGCCGCTCGAAGCGTCGACCTTCATCTCGATCTTGTGGCCGCCAGCGTCGCGGCCTTGGACCTCCCACACGCCATGGTCGAGCTCGATCTCCTTGATGGTGACGACACCCCTGTCGAGGGCCATGTTGCGAACGTCATCGATGGTGAGGTGCTTGGCGGCCGCGGCGGGCACGGGGGCTGCGAAAAGGGCGAAAAGAACGATCCACAAGAATCGACGCATGACGGGGTCCCTCTTGGAAGATTGGGGGTGATGGATGGCTTTGCCGAGCCTATATCGGTGTGAGAATCGTGCCTAGCTTGGTCTCTAGCGGAGACCGAAAAGGACCAGCATTTGCGCCAATATCTCGACCTTCTCGCGGAGATTCGCGATACCGGCATGCGGAAGGGGGACCGCACCGGCACCGGTGCCTTGAGCCTGTTCGGCCGGCAGATGCGCTTCGATCTGGCGCAAGGTTTTCCGCTCGTCACCACCAAGAAGCTACACGTCAAATCGGTCATCCACGAGCTGCTCTGGTTCCTGCAAGGCTCGACCAATGTGCGCTATCTCAACGAGCATGGCGTGACCATATGGGACGAGTGGGCGGACGAGAACGGCGATCTTGGGCCCGTCTACGGCCGTCAATGGCGGTCCTGGCCCACGCCTGACGGCCGCCAGATCGACCAGATGGCGCAGGTCGTGGAGCGCTTGAAGCGCGACCCTGATTCGCGCCGCCATGTGGTATGCGCCTGGAACGTCGGCGAGCTCGACCAGATGGCGCTCCCACCCTGCCATTGCCTGTTTCAGTTCTATGTGGCCGAGGGCAAGCTCTCCTGCCAGCTCTATCAGCGCTCGGCGGATATCTTCCTCGGCGTGCCCTTCAACGTCGCCTCTTATGCGCTGCTGACCATGATAATGGCGCAAGTGACAGGGCTCGGCCCGGGCGAGTTCGTGCACAGCTTCGGCGACGTGCATCTCTATCTCAACCATGTCGACCAGGCCGACGAGCAGCTCCGGCGGAAGCCGCGTGCGTTGCCGCGCATTGAGCTCAATTCCGACGTGAGCTCGCTGTTCGACTTCGTCTATGAGGATTTCAAGCTGATCGGCTACGACCCACACCCGGCCATTCACGCCAAGGTCGCCGTGTGAGCGGTAAGGCGACGGCTGTCACGCGCGATCCCGCCATTGCCCTCGTCGTGGCGCGGGCTGAGAACGGCGCCATCGGCATCGGCGGCGATCTCCCTTGGCGTCTTTCCACCGATCTGAAGCAGTTTCGCAAAGTCACCCTCGGCAAGCCGGTCCTCATGGGCCGCCGCACCTTCCAGTCGCTTCCCCGCGTGCTCGATCACCGGCTCAACATCGTGCTCTCGCGCGAGCCCGGCTTCGTGGCGCCTGGCGCCATCGTGGCGGCCAGCCTGGAGGAGGGATTGGCGCACGCACGCCGCGCCGCAAAGGCGGCCGGCGTCGGCGAGATCATGGTGATCGGCGGCGGCGACGTCTTCCGCGCCGTCATGCCGCTGGCGAAGCGTATCTACCTCACCGAAGTGCATGCCTCGCCCGACGCCGACACCTGGTTCAAGGACTTCAACTCGAGGGATTGGCGCGAGCTGTCGCGCGAAAGGCACGAGCCTGGGCCGAAGGACCAATATCCGTTCAGTTTCGTGCTCCTGGAACGGTTCTGAACCTTCACCTTAGGGCGCATTGCGCTTTCATCGCCAACTGCCATATAACCCCCCAAGAACCCTGACGCATGGCTGCCATCTTCCTGCTGATAGTCGTGCGTCGCCAGCGCTGACCCGCCTTGAGCGGTCGAGCGCCATCCTTCAGCGACAACAGGATCCCATTATGCCTTGGAGCAATCAGAGCGGCGGCGGCGGCGGTTGGAAGGGCGGATCCGGAGGCCCTTGGGGGCCGCGGCCCGGCGGTCCAAATCAGCAGCCCGACCTTGAGGAATTTCTGCGCCGGGGCCAGGACCGCATCCGGCAGGCCATCCCGAGCGGGCGCATGGGCGGGCCTTTTGCGGTGATGATCGCCGTGGCGCTCGTGGCGTTGATCGGCTTTTTCGGCTTCACCGTGCGCGTCAATCCTGAGGAGCTCGGCGTTGTGCTTCGCTTCGGCGAGTTCGTGCGCCTGCTTCCGCCCGGCCTCAATTTCCGCTGGCCCTATCCGATCGAAGCGGTCGAGCTGCCCAAGGTCACCCGCGTCAATCGCATCGAGCTCGGCATGCGCGGCTCGGCTGAGAATCGCGAGACATCGGCCGCGGTTCGCGACGTTCCCGAAGAAAGCCTGATGCTCACCGGCGACGAGAATATCGTCGATGTCGACTTTGTCGTGTTCTGGCGCATCAGCGATGCGCCCAAATTCCTATTCAACATCCAGGATCCTGAGATGACGGTGAAGGATGTCGCCGAAAGCGCCATGCGCGAGATCGTGGGCCAGAGCGATATCGAACCCCTCCTCACCGAGGCGCGGGCCAAGACCGAGGCGGCGGTGCAGGTGCTGATGCAGAAGACGCTCGACTCTTATGGCGCCGGCGTGCAGGTGACCCAGGTTCAGCTCCAGAAGGTCGATCCGCCGGCGCAAGTGATCGACGCCTTCCGCGACGTGCAGGCAGCCCGTGCCGATCAGGAGCGGCTGCAGAACGAGGCGCAGGCCTATGCCAATCGCATCATCCCGGAAGCCAAGGGCGAGGCCGAGCGCATCCTGCAGGCGGCGCAAGGCTATCGCGACAAGGTGGTGGCCGAATCCAAGGGTGAGGCCGACCGCTTCATCAAGATCTATCAGCAATACAAGCTTGCCCCCGACGTGACCCGCCAGCGCATGTTCCTGGAGACCATGGAGCGCGTGCTCGGCGACACCGACAAGGTAATCGTGGATGAGAAGGCCGGGTCGGGCGTGGTGCCCTACCTGCCTTTGTCGGAATTCACCAAGAAGGCCCCAGCCCAGGCCCCTGAGGAGAGCCAGCAATGAACAGAACCGCTCTCACCACCGGCCTCATCATCCTCGGCATCGCCGCGGTCGTGGCCTATCTGACGCTGTTTACAGTCGATCAGACCCAGCAGGCGATCGTGCTCGAATTCGGCAAGCCGAAGCGCGAGATCAAGGACCCGGGGCTGCACTACAAAGTTCCCTTCATCCAGAATGTCGAATATTTCGACAAGCGCATTCTCGACATCGACACTGCCTCGCAAGAGGTCATTGCCTCCGATCAGAAACGGCTGGTCGTGGATGCCTTTGCGCGCTACCGCATCATCGACCCGCTGGTGTTCTTCCAAAGCGTGCGGGACGAGTCCATCGCCAATTCGCGGATCGGCGCCATTCTTGAAGCCTCGCTCAGGCGCGTGCTCGGCAGCGCGAGCTTCCAGTCGGTGGTGCGTGACCGCCGCGAGGAGCTGATGCGCACCATTCTGAGTCAGGTCAATCAGGAAGCGAGCGGGTTTGGAGTCCAGATCGTCGACGTCCGCATCAAGCGCGTCGACCTGCCTGAAGCCAACATGCAGGCGATCTATCGGCGCATGCAGACCGAACGGCAGAGACAAGCGGCGGAGTTCCGCGCCGAAGGCGAGGGTGCCGCGCGCCGCATCCGCGCCACCGCCGACCGTCAGGTGACCGTGATCAAGGCCGATGCCACCGGCGAGTCCGAGCGCATTCGAGGCGACGGCGATGCCCAGAGGAACCGCATCTATGCGGAAGCCTACAACCAGGATCCCGAGTTCTTCGGCTTCTATCGCTCGATGCAGGCCTATGAAAAGGGTCTGCAAGCCGGAGACACGCGTCTCCTGCTGACCCCCGACTCCGATTTCTTCAAATATTTCAACGATGCAAGTGGCAGAGCGCCGTCGGGCGCCAAGGCCGGCGCGCACCCCACGTCGCCGGCCGAGTCGAAGCCCGCGCCTGAGGCGGCGACGCCCCAGCCGGCCGAGCCGCGCGCCGCGGCCTCCGGGGAGCCGAGTGCGCCCACTCCGCCGCCGCAATAGGCCGCCGCCACCGGCGTCATGAGCGATCTTGTCGTTGCCATCGGCCTCGTTCTTGTGATCGAAGGCCTGTTGTGGTCGCTCTGGCCCGGACTTGGACGAAAGCTGCTAGAGGCCACCGCCGGAACCCCCGAGTCTTCCCTGCGCATGGCCGGCGCCGTGGCCGTTGCGGTTGGCGTTGCGGTCGTCTGGCTCGTCCGCGGCTAGCTCTTGATGCGGCGCGCGACTCTCTCTGCCACGCCTCGGTGATTTGCGCTACCATGACGCCCTTGCACTTAGGTGATTGGGAGCAGTTGAGATGAGCGGGTGGACACGCGGCGCTCCGGCGGGGAGGCGGCCATTCATGCCTTCCGGCCTCAAAGCTGCCGCGCTCGCGCTTGTCTTTGCCGTCCCGCCGCTGCTTGGCACCGCGAGCCTGGCGCGCGGACCTGAATCGGTGGCTGGCGTGGCCGAAGGCCTCCAGGACACCGTGGTCAACATCTCCACCACCCAGACGCTCAAGGGCAGCGCCGAGAAGAGCGAGCCGACAGGCCCCGGACCGAAAGGCTCGCCCTTCGAGGAGTTCTTCAACGACTTCTTCGACGATCAGAACAAGGAGGGGCCGCCTCGCAAGGTGAGCTCGCTCGGCTCGGGCTTTGTCGTCGACCCCTCCGGGCTGATCGTCACCAACAATCACGTCATCGAAGGCGCCGACGAGATCATCGTCAATTTTACCGACGGTTCCAAACTGAAGGTCACCAAGATCCTTGGTCATGATCCGAAGACCGACCTTGCGCTGCTCAAGGTCGAGCCTAAACAGCCGCTTAAGGCCACGCGCTTCGGGGACTCCTCAAAGATGAGGGTGGGGGACTGGGTCATGGCCATCGGCAACCCCTTCGGCCTCGGCGGCACGGTCACCGTCGGCGTCATCTCGGCCACCAAGCGCGACATCAACTCAGGCCCCTACGACGATTTCCTCCAGACCGACGCCGCCATCAACCGAGGCAATTCCGGCGGCCCGCTGTTCAATATGGACAGCGAGGTCATCGGCGTGAACACCGCCATCATCTCGCCGACCGGCGGCTCGATCGGCATCGGCTTCGCCGTGCCGTCGAACAGCGCGGTGCAGGTGGTCGACCAGCTGAAGCAATTCGGCGAGACCCGCCGGGGCTGGCTCGGCGTGCATGTGCAAAACGTGACCGGCGAAATCGCCACGAGCATGGGGCTGCAGGAGCCGGTAGGGGCTCTTGTTGCGAGCATCGCACCCGGAAGCCCCGCCGAAGTCGCGGGTTTGAAGCCGAGCGACATCATCCTCAAATTTGACGGCCAGCCGGTTGAGACCGTGCGCAGCCTGCCGAAGGCGGTCGCCTCCACGCCCATCGGCAAACCCGTCGACATCGAGGTCCAGCGTGCCGGCGAGGTGCTCCACTTGACCGTGAGCGTTGGCAGGCTTCCCGAGGAAGCCGAGCAGGCAGAAGCCGAGGCCGAGCCAAGTCCCGACGCCGATGAGCCGCAAGAGGAGCCGGACCACGAAGAGTTGCTCGGCCTCTCGATCGCCCCGCTCACCGCAGAGCTGCGCGACCAATTCCATATCGGCAAGACCGTCGAAGGCGTAGTGATCACCAAAGTCGAGGCGGATAGCCCTGCGGCCCAGAAGTTGAAGCCTGGTGACGTCATTCTCGAAGTGGGCCAGCAGACGGTCAGCGACCCGGAAGATGTCCTTGCCCGGGTCGCGGCGGTCAAGAAGACTGGGCGGCAGACTGTTGTGCTTTTCGTCGCGGATGCCAAGGGAGTCTACCATTTCGTGGCGCTTCCCCTCGGCTAGCCAGTACAAAGCACTCGGCGGTCAGATCCGCGTGACGCGCGCCGTCCTGATCGCGGGTCCGACGGCGAGCGGCAAATCGGGGGTGGGCCTCGAGCTCGCCGCCCGCTTCGGTGGCACGGTCATCAACGCCGATTCCATGCAAGTCTATCGCGAGCTTCGCGTGCTCACGGCGCGGCCGAGCCAAAGCGAAGAGGCCTGCGCCCCCCATCGCCTCTACGGCACCGTCTCCGCGGCGCAAGCCTGTTCCGTCGGACGCTGGCTCGATGACGTGGCCCAGGCCCTGGCAGAAGCGCGTGGCGAGGGGAGGTTGCCGATCCTGGTCGGCGGCACCGGCCTCTATTTCAAGGCGCTGACCGAGGGGCTCGCGCCGGTCCCCGATATCCCCGCCGAAATGCGGTCCTATTGGCGGGAACAAGCCGCCAAGTCTAGCCGCGAGGCCCTGCACAAAGAGCTTGCCACGCGCGATCCGGCTATGGCGTCCAGACTCAGGCCGGCCGATCCGCAACGCATCGTGCGTGCGCTCGAGGTGATCGACGCGACAGGCATCTCGCTGGCCGAGTGGCAGGGAGGAAACGCCGCCCCGCTACTCGCGCCAAGTGACGTCCTGCGCCTCGTCATTGCACCGGAGCGGGAGCCGCTCTACGCCGCGATCGATGCACGCTTCGATCGCATGATCGAGCAAGGCGCGATCGAAGAGGTGCGCGCGCTCCTCGACCTTGAGCTCGATCCCGGACTTCCGGCCATGCGGGCGCACGGCGTGCACGAACTGGCGGCGTATTTGTCGGGCGTGCTGACACGGGAGGAGGCGGTGGCGAAGGTCAAGACCGAGAGCCGTCGCTACGCCAAGCGGCAGATGACTTGGCTGCGGCGTTTCATGTCCGATTGGCAGTGGTTTCCCGACGCCAGCACCGCCATCGTGGCGGCGACCGCTATGCTCGCTACACGGTGACCTGGGTGCCGATCTCGACCACGCGGTCGGTTGGCAGCTGGAAATAGCTCGACGCGTCGTCGGCGTTTTGCGCAAGAAAGATGAACAGCCTGTCCTGCCACGCCGGCATGCCTGATCGCGGATCCGGCCGCACCGAGCGGCGCGACAAGAAGAACGATGTCGACATGATATCGAAGGTCCAGCCAAGCTTCCGCGCGATGGCGAGCGCCTTTGGCACGTTCGGCGCTTCCATGAAGCCGTAATGCAGCACGACCCGAAGGAAGCTATCGCCGAGCGGCTCGATCTCCACGCGGTCCTCGGCAGGGATCCTCGGGACGCTCTCGGTGATGATGGTGAGGATCACGTTGTTCGCGTGCAGCACCTTGTAGTGCTTCAGGCTGTGCAGGAGCGCGGTCGGCGCGCTGTCAGGCGTGGCGGTCAGGAACACGGCGGTGCCCGGCACCCGCGCCCGCGGCTTCTTCTCCAGCGACTCGATCAGTTCGCGGATGGGCGTTTCCAGCTTCCGCGTCTTGGCGGCCAGGATCTTCGCGCCCCGCCGCCACGTCAGCATGACCACGATGACAAAGCCGCCGAAGAGGAGCGGTACCCATCCGCCATGGAACACCTTGAGCATGTTGGCGGTGAGGAAGGTGGTGTCGATGAGAAAGAAGGGCACGATCAACGCCGAAGCCGCCCAGAGCGGCCACTTCCAGGTTTTCCAGATCACCACGAACGCCATCATCGCCGTCACCACCATGGTGCCACTCACGGCAATGCCATAGGCTGAGGCAAGAGCGCTTGACGATTGGAACTCCGCCACAAGGAAGAGCACGCCGATCAACAGCATGCCGTTGACGCGCGGGATATAGATTTGTCCGGCCAGCGTCTCAGAGGTGCGCTGGATGTGCAGCCGCGGCAGGAGACCGAGCTGTATGGCCTGGTTGGTGAGCGAGAAGGCGCCTGTGATGACGGCTTGGCTGGCGATGACCGTGGCGGCGGTGGCGAGCCCCACCATGGGAAGCAGCGCCCAGCTGGGAAAAAGCAGATAGAAGGGGCTTTCGATCGCCTCCGGCGTGGCGAGCAGCAACGCTCCCTGACCGAAATAATTGAGCGTGAGGGCCGGCAGAGCGACGGTGAGCCACGCAGTCTGGATCGGGCCTTTGCCGAAATGACCGAGATCGGCGTAGAGCGCCTCGCAACCGGTGACCGCGAGAAACACGGCGCCGAGCGTCGCGAGTCCAATCCATCCATGGCTGGCCAAGAATTTCACGCCATGGGCGGGATTGAACGCAGCGAGCACGCCAAGGTTCTGCGCGATGTGCGCACCTCCGGCGGCGGCGATGGCGATGAACCAGACGAGTGTGATCGGCCCGAAGAAGGCGGCCACCCTTGCGGTGCCGCGCGACTGCACGGCAAATAAGGCAAACAGAATCAAAAAGGTAAACGGGACGACGTAAGACTCTAAAGCAGGCGTGGCTATTGAAAGACCTTCCACCGCCGACAGCACCGAGATCGCCGGGGTGATCAGTGCGTCGCCGTAGAACAGGGCGGCGCTAACAATCCCGAGCAGAATGATAACGAGGCTCCTGCCGCCGAGCGCACGATTGGCGAGCGCCATCAAGGCAAGCGTGCCGCCTTCTCCGTCATTGTCGGCGCGGAGTAGGATCAGCACGTACTTGACCGTGACGATGAGGATCAGCGCCCACACGATGAGCGACAGGATCCCGAGGATGACGGGCTTGGTCGCGGCATGGTCGCCGTCCGTCGCCGCCAGCACGGATTCGCGCAAGGCATAAAGCGGGCTCGTGCCGATGTCGCCGTAGACGACGCCGATGCATCCGAGCGTCAGCGCCCAAAAATTGGGCCTGTCCGGAGCCTCGGAAGCCGCTCCGTCAGCGGCCGTGTTTGCGGTGAGGGTGTGGGGCATCTGGAGGCGCTGGGACGCGAAGCGGTAAGGCATGAACACCGTGTCGATCGCGGTCCACATTCAGCCGAGACGGCATAGGCCTAACCGTGATCATTGTCTACGTAGTCGAATTGTGAGTGTCCATCTAAAGGATTGATGGGCAAGAACGGTGCCGTTAAGGCCGCGCGGACTGAAACCTAGACTGTGATCTGCGTCCCGATTTCGACCACGCGATCAGTGGGCAGCTGGAAATAGCTCGACGCGTCGTCGGCGTTTTGCGCGAGGAAGATGAAAAGCCTGTCCTGCCATGCGGGCATGCCGGATCGCGCGTCTGGCCTGACCGAGCGCCGCGACAGGAAGAACGAGGTCGACATGATGTCGAAGGTCCAGCCGAGCTTCCGCGCGATGGCGAGCGCGCGCGGAATGTTGGGTGTCTCCATGAAGCCAAAATGCAGGATGACGCGCATGAAGCCGTCACTCAGCGGTTCCATCTTCACCCGGTCCTGCGGAGAGACCCTTGGGATGTTCTCGGTGACGATGGTGAGGATCACATTGCTCTCATGCAGCACCTTGTAGTGCTTGAGGCTGTGCAGCAACGCGGTCGGCGCGCTCTCCGGTGCCGCGGTGAGGAAGACGGCGGTGCCGGGCACGCGGCGAGGCTCGCTTTTCGCCAGTGACTTGAGCAGCAGGTCGATGGGGGTCTCGAGCCGCCGCGTCTTGGCGGCGAGAATCCGCGCTCCTCGGTGCCAGGTGAGCATAACAATCAGCAGACAGACGCCGATCAAAAGCGGCACCCAGCCGCCATGCAGCACCTTCAGCAAATTGGCCCCAAAGAAGGTGAAGTCGATCAGGACAAAGGGAATCATTAGCGCCATTGCCGCCCACAGGGCCCACTTCCACACGCGCCAGATCACGATGAACGCCATCACCCCGTCGACCAGCATGGTGCCGGCAACGGCCACGCCATAGGCAGAGGCAAGACCGTTGGACGACTGGAACAGGACGACCAGGAGGATCGTGCCGACGAGCAAGAGCCCTCTTATGCGCGGGATGTAGATCTGACCGGCCTGCGTCTCCGAGGTGCGCCTGATCTGGAGGCGCGGCAGCAGCCCGAGCTGCACGGCCTGATTGGTCAGCGAGAAGGCCCCGGTGATCACGGCTTGACTCGCGATCACCGTGGCTGCGGTGGCGAGCGCGATCATCGGGTAAAGCGCCCATGGCGGAACCATCCGGTAGAACGGGTTGGCGATCGCCGTCGGGTCGGACAACACAAGCGCCCCTTGTCCGAGATAGTTCAGGGCAAGCGCCGGCAGCACGAAGTAAAGCCACGCAGTTTGGATCGGCTTCCGCCCGAAATGGCCGAGGTCGGCATAAAGCGCTTCGGCACCGGTAACAGCGAGGAACACGGCTCCGAGCGTGACCAGCCCGATTGTGCCATGGGTGACGATGAAGCCGACGGCATGGACCGGATTGAGAGCCGCGAGCACGCCCGGATCGTCGGCAATATGAATGAGCCCGGCCACACCGAGGGCGATGAACCACAGCGTCATCACCGGCCCGAAAAACGAGGCGACATGAGCGGTGCCACGCGACTGCACGGCAAAGAGCGCGACCAGGATCAGCACCGTGATCGGCACTACGTAACTCTGGAGCTGCGGCGCCGCCACCTCCAAGCCTTCCACGGCCGACAGCACCGAAATGGCGGGGGTGAGCAGCGCATCGCCGTAGAACAGGGCGGCCGCTATCATGCCGAGCAGCAACACCACGAATTGCGCGCGTGCCGAGTGAAGTGCCCGTTGGGCAAGCGCCATCAGGGACAATGTGCCGCCTTCACCCTTGTTGTCGGCGCGGAGCAAAATGAGCACATATTTGGCGGTGACGACGAGGAACAGGGCCCACAGGATCAGCGACAACACGCCGATGACCGTTGCCCGCGAGAGATCGCCCTGCGAGCCGCCGGCCGCATCGAGCGCCACGCGAAACGCGTACAGCGGGCTGGTGCCGATGTCGCCGTAAACGACGCCCATGCAGCCAAGCGTCAGCGGCCAGAATGTTCGCCGCTGCGCCTCGCTGTCGGTACCGTTTGCAGCAGGGGTTTCGCTGAGGGCCCGCGTCATTCCGCACAGAAATGCGATGGGAGGAAGTTACAAAGGCTGACCGTTAACGCCGGATGAGGCGGACGCGATCCATTTGTGCGATGCACATAGGCGCAATGGCAAGGAATGTCTAGGTGCCTAGGGGCAGACTAGTGCCAAGGGCCAATAGGGTGGTCGTCTTAGGCAAAAGGCAATAAAATTGCGTAGAAATCGACAAATTGAAATGTTCAGAAAGCTATATGGCACCAAATTTTTCATTCATTTGCATTTAACGTTGACCCTCTGACCTCGAAGCCGTAGGGTCGCGCCGCATTTGGGCCTTCCCCGAGATTTGACGGAAGTGGACACGCAAGGCCGGCAAGCCGAGCGAAACTGAGAGACGTATAAATGTCACGCGCAATGACTGGCGCCGAGATGGTGCTGCAAGCTCTGGCCGACCAAGGGGTCGAGGTTATTTTCGGCTACCCGGGCGGCGCCGTGCTTCCGATCTATGACGAGCTGTTCAAGCAAACCAGGCTGAAGCACATTCTCGTCCGTCACGAGCAGGGCGCGGTCCACGCCGCCGAAGGCTATGCCCGCTCGACCGGCAAGGTCGGCTGCGTGCTCGTCACCTCAGGCCCCGGCGCCACCAACGCGGTGACCGGCCTGACCGACGCGCTGATGGATTCGATCCCCATCGTCTGCATCACCGGCCAGGTACCGACCCACCTCATCGGCAATGACGCGTTCCAGGAATGCGACACGGTCGGCATCACCAGGCCCTGCACCAAGCACAATTACCTCGTGAAGGACGTGAACAATCTGAGCCGCGTCCTGCATGAGGCGTTCTACGTCGCGCGCACCGGGCGCCCCGGGCCTGTCGTCGTGGACATCCCCAAGGACATCCAGTTCGCGCGAGGCCTCTACACCGGCCTCACCAACTCGCAGCATAAGAGCTATCGGCCGCAGGTGGACGGCGACGAGCGCGCGGTTGCCGCCGCTATCGACCTCATCGCCAATGCCAAGCGGCCGATCGTCTACTCCGGCGGCGGCATCATCAATTCAGGGCCCGAAGCGAGCAAGCGCTTGCGCGAATTCGTGCGCATGACCGGCTATCCCATAACCTCGACCCTGATGGGGCTCGGCGCCTATCCGGCTTCCGACAAGCAATGGCTCGGCATGCTCGGCATGCATGGTACCTTCGAGGCGAACAACGCCATGCACGATTGCGACGTGATGATCTGCATCGGCGCCCGCTTCGACGACCGCATCACCGGCAGGGTCGACGCCTTCTCGCCCGGGTCGACGAAGATCCACGTCGATATCGACCGCTCATCGATCAACAAGAACGTGCATGTCGACCTGCCGATCGTCGGCGACTGCGCCCGCGTGCTCGAGCAGATGATCGAGGTCTGGAAGGCGAAGAAGCCGAAGATCGACAAGGCCGCGCTAAAATCCTGGTGGGCCGAGATCGACCGCTGGCGGGGGCGCAAATGCCTGCACTATCGCAGGCGCGACGACGTGATCATGCCGCAATACGCCATCGAGCGGCTTTACGCGCTGACCCGCGGCCACGACACCTACATCACCACCGAAGTCGGCCAGCACCAGATGTGGGCGGCGCAGTTCTTCAAATTCGAGGAGCCCAACCGCTGGATGACGTCGGGCGGTCTCGGCACCATGGGCTATGGGCTGCCGTCCGCGGTCGGCGTGCAGGTGGCGCACCCTGACTCGCTCGTCATCGACATCGCCGGCGAAGCCTCTGTACTGATGACCATGCAGGAGATGTCGACGGCGGCCCAGTACGACCTGCCGATCAAGATCTTCATCATCAACAACGAATATATGGGCATGGTACGTCAGTGGCAGGAACTCCTGCATGGCGGCCGCTACTCGCACTCCTACACCGCGGCGTTGCCAGATTTCGTCAAGCTGGCCGAGGCCTATCAAGGGGTGGGCATCCGCGCCGAGAAGCCGTCGGAGCTCGACGACGCCATTCGCGAGATGATCGCGGTGAAGCGGCCGGTGATCTTCGACTGCCGCGTCGACAAGCACGCCAATTGCTTCCCGATGATCCCGAGCGGCGAGGCCCATAATCACATGCTGATGGGGGACGACCTCACCGAAGAGGATCTGGAGAAGGCCATCACCGAAGAAGGCAAGGTGATGGTGTAATGGACACGCATCGACTCCTCACAGTCTTCCTTAGCCTAAGAGCCATCATGCTGATCGGCTCCGCGGGAGCGATGCTCGGCGCGTTGCTCATGTTCCTGCAAGGCGGCTTCTATCTGCACGAGGCCTGGCACACCATCATGACCGTGGGCGACGCCGCGCAAAGGCAGGTCACAGTGCCGGTGCTGGAAGCAGTGGATTCCTTCTTGTTCGGTATCGTGCTCGTGATCTTCGCCTATGGCATCGCCATCGGCTTCGTCTTCACGCTGCCTGAGGGCTATGGCGGCCGGCTGCCGGTGTGGATGAAGGTCGGCGGCGTCGGACAGCTCAAGGCCACGTTGGCCGAGGTCGTCATCGTGGTGCTGATCGTGATCTTCGCCCGCATCGTGGTGGAGGCCAACGGTCATCTGCAATGGTCGATGCTGGTGCTCCCTGCCTCGATCCTGCTGATCGCGGTGGCGCTCCGCATGATCGAGCTTGGCAGCAAAGAGGGAGCGAAGGAGGAGGATGCCGCGCACTAGCGCGCATCGCGGAACGGTATGAATGTGATGACCCAGCCTGGATCGGCATATCCGCTTGAGAAGCGCGAGGAGAAGCCCGAGACGCACACCATGAGCGTGCTCGTCGACAACGAGCCTGGCGTGCTCGCCCGCGTCGTCGGCCTGTTCTCGGGGCGCGGCTGGAATATCGACTCGCTTACCGTGTCGGAGACCGAGCACGAGGCGCATCTGTCGCGCATCACCGTCGTCACCTCGGGCCCGCCCATGGTCATCGAGCAGATCAAGCACCAGCTCGAAAGGCTGGTCCCGGTCCATTCGGTCACCGATCTCACGCTTCTCGGCAATCCGGTCGAGCGCGAGCTTGCCCTGGTCAAGGTGGCCGGCAAGGGCGAGAAGCGGGTCGAGGCCTTGCGGCTCGCCGAAGCCTTCCGCGCCTCCGTCATCGACGCCTCGACCGAGCATTTCATCTTCGAGATCACCGGCAGGCTCTCCAAGATCGAGCAGTTCATCGTCCTGATGCAGCCGCTCGGACTGGTCGAAGTCTCGCGTACCGGCCTTGCCGCCATCTCCCGCGGCGCCGAGCGAATGTAGCCTCGCTTGAGTTTCCAGGCGCTCGGATATACATTGTATATCCGGATGAGGTTTGAGCGATGAAAGTCAAAATTGCCAAATGGGGCAATAGCCTAGCGGTTCGCCTGCCTAAGGCGTTGGCCGAGGAGGCTGGCCTTACGGCTGGAAAAACCTTGGACCTGAGAGTTGAGGGGCCCCGGCTCGTCATTGAGACGGGAAACGAGCCGAAGATTCCATACTATCGTCTGGAAGATCTCCTCGCGCAGATCAAGCCGGGCACAGAGCCGCCCCCTATGGTCGATTGGGGATCCGACGTTGGCGCTGAAATACTTCCCGAGGACGAGTATTCGCGCGGCGAGATAACACCTGAAAATATCCACGAGAAGCATGCTGCCCGACGCCGGCGACATCGCCTGGGTTGAGTTCGGCCCAATTCTGGGGACTGAGCAAGCAGGCCGTCGCCCCGCGCTTTTCATCACTGCTCTTTCGTATCATCAGATGTCATATCGATCCGTTGTTTGTCCCATCACCACGACCAAGCGGGAATGGCCGTTCGACGTCGCTCTTCCCCTGACGTGCAGCACGCGAGGCTTCGTTCTGGTCGATCAAGTACGAACGATAGATCGGTCACAGCGCATGTTCGATTTCGTGGAGTCCGTACCATTAGACTTTCTTGCCGAGGTTCGCGGCCGGTTGGCTTCATTGCTTGGCATCCCGACTCGTGACTTCGCGGCCTAGTGGGCCACTTGCAAATTCCGCCGCCGGGCGGCACAAACGCGCGCGAACCAAGGCGTCAGTGAACTTCAGAGTAGGGGAAAGCGCATGCGCGTCTATTACGATCGGGATGCCGATCTCAATCTGATCAAGGGTAAGAAGGTCGCCATCGTCGGCTATGGCAGCCAGGGCCACGCGCACGCGCTGAATTTGCGCGATTCAGGCGTGGCCAACGTCGCCGTCGGCTTGCGGGCCGGTTCCAAATCAGCGCCGAAGGCCGAGAAGGCAGGCCTGAAGGTGATGGACGTGGCCGAAGCCGCCAAATGGGCCGACGTGGTGATGCTGCTCGCGCCCGACGAGCTCCAGGCCGGCATCTGGGAGCACGACCTCAAGCCCAATATGCGGCAGGGCACGGCGCTGTTCTTCGCCCACGGCCTCAACATCCACTTCAATCTGATCGAGCCGCGCGCCGACATGGACATCTGCATGGTGGCGCCGAAGGGTCCGGGCCACACCGTGCGCGCCGAATATGTGCGCGGCGCGGGCGTCCCCTGTCTTTTGGCCATCGCCCAGGACGCCTCGGGCAATGCCCACGATCTGACGCTCTCTTACGCCGCAGGGATCGGCGGCGGCCGCGCCGGCATCATCGAGACCACCTTTCGCGAGGAATGCGAGACCGATCTCTTCGGCGAGCAGTCGGTCCTGTGCGGCGGCCTCGTCGAGCTTATGCGGAACGGCTACGAGACTTTGGTCGAGGCCGGCTACGCGCCGGAGATGGCCTATTTCGAATGCGTGCACGAGGTGAAGCTGATCGTCGATCTCATCTATGAGGGCGGCATCGCCAATATGAACTACTCCGTGTCGAACACTGCCGAGTATGGCGAGTATGTCTCGGGCCCGCGCGTGGTGGGCAAGGCAAGCCGCGAGGCGATGAGAGAGATCCTCGACGACATCCAGTCCGGCAAGTTCGCCAAGGATTGGATGCTGGAGAACCGCGTCAACCAGACGTCGTTCAAGGCGATGCGCGCCAAATGCGACAGCCACGAGATGGAAGAGGTTGGCAAGCGCCTGCGCGGCATGATGCCGTGGATCGCCGAGCGCGCTTTGGTCGACAAGAGCAAGAACTGACTTCGTCAGCCATCACAGTTACCTTCGTCATGGCCGGGCTTGTCCCGGCCATCCACGTTTTTACGAAGGACGCTGGAAAAGGACGTAGATGCCCGGTCCAAAGCCGGGCATGACAGAGGGCGGTCGATCATGAATAGTCCTCACCCATGCTGATCACGCGCCTCACCAAGATCGCGATGTGCCTGGTGCTCGCGCTCTTTTGCCTGCTCGTCGCCTTCAACAACATCTCCGACTACAACGCCAATTACGAGTTCGTGCAGCATGTGTTGAGCATGGATACGACCTTCCCGGGCAACGAGCTGAGGTCCCGTGCCATCACCAACCCGACTCTTTGGCGGTTGGTGTACGCGCTGATCATCATTGCCGAGGGTGTCACCGGCGCCCTCTTTCTCGCCGGTGCCGTCCAAATGACGCGCGCGCTCCGTGCTCCAGGCGCTGCGTTCAATCGCGCCAAGGCCTATGCCATCGCCGGTGGACTGGTCGCATTCTTCGTTTGGTTTTTCGGCTTCATGGTCGTCGCCGGCGAGTGGTTCGACATGTGGCAGTCGAAGACCTGGAACGGCCAGGAAGCGGCTTTCCGCTTCTACATGGCGGTGCTCGCGGTGCTGATCCTGCTCAATCAGTCCGATCCTGACCTTCCGCCTGAAGATGCAAAGAGGAGAGGGGCGCCGTGACCGGCCGGCAAGCCATCGAAGATCTGTTGGAGGAACTCTACGCGGCGCGGGTGCGCGGCGACCTCGAGACCATCACCAGGCTGTTCGCCCCCAACGCGACATTTCAGGTCGCAGGCACCGACGATGCGAGCCCGATGCCGACTTTGGTCAAGGGCAATGCCGGCATCAGGAGCCTGATGCAGGGCATGATCGCAAACTTCGAGGTCAGCGACTTTACCATCAATGAGATGCTGATCGACGGGCCGAGCGCCGCGGTCCGCTGGCAGGCGAGCTTCCTCTACACCAAGACCGGGCAGATGTTCTCGGGAGCTCGCCGACTTCATCACCGTGGCCAACGGCCAGGTCACCTCCTTCATCGAGTTTCTCGATACCGCGCTCGCCGCCAAGGTGCTTGCCGTCAAATAGCCGGGGCGCCTCCGCCCTGCTAACATCGCCAATGTCTAGTCAGGCTGGGAGGTTGCCATGCCGTTTGACGGTCGGGATGTGGTGGTGACGGGCGGCACCGGCGCGCTCGGCGCAGCCGTCGTAGGGGCCCTTGTCGAGGCGGGTGCCGCCTGCACCGTGCCTTGGCTGCACGAGCAGGAGGCCGAACGCTTCTCCTATCGTGAGAAGAAGCAGGTCAAGCTGGTGGGTCCCGCGGACCTCGCCGACGAGGCTTCGGTCAACCGGCTGTTTGCCGGAGTCCCAGCGCTGTGGGCGTCGATACACATTGCCGGCGGGTTTGCCATGGCTCCGGC
>NZ_JBOHJB010000006.1:0-56972 GCF_050728395.1 Methyloceanibacter sp. | reverse complement strand
CTCTCTGGCAATATCGCGCAAGCTTTCCGAGTTCTTGAAGGTCAACACGCCGGAGAAGGAGACGTAGCCGCCGAGCGCAAGCCCGCGGCGGGCGAGCTCAGGGCCTCCGGTGAAGCAATGCAGCACAAAGGGAAAAGCGCCGCCCGCCGTCTCCTCTTCCAAGATGCTGGCAATGTCCTCATCGGCGTCGCGGGCGTGGATGACCAGCGGCAGCCCAGTCTGCCGCGCCGCGGCGATATGGGTGCGGAAGCCCCTCTCCTGATCCTCGCGCGGGCTATTGTCGTAGTGATAGTCGAGCCCGGCTTCGCCGATCGCCACCACCTTCGGATGGTGGGCAAACTTCACGATCTCTTGCAGTGTGACGTCCCGCTCCTCCGCCGCATGGTGCGGATGGGTGCCGATCGAGCAATACACATTGCCGTGCGGCTCGACGATCTCGAGCAGATCGGAGAATCGCCGCACCCGCGTGGAGATGGTCAGCATGAGCCCGACGCCGGCACCCTCGGCCCGCGCCAGCACCGCCTCGCGCTTCGTGGCGAGATCGGGAAAATCGAGATGGCAGTGGCTATCGATGAGCATCACGGAAAGATGAAAGACCCTTGTTCCTCGTGCTGCTAGGCTCACAAGCGGCCACACTTGGCAGCACTATGTGCAGCATGCGGGCCCAGGAGACAATAAGCGCTTCGCGAGGTCGAATCCTTGCATCGGACTTGGTCAGGAGTGGGAAAGAGAATGCCCAGACGTGCCTTCCTTGCTAGCCGCTGGCGCCTGATCGCTGCCGCCGCAACGGCCTTGCTCTGCCTTGCGGCGGCGCCGGCCGAGGCCGGGTGCAGCAAAAGCGTCATCATGTACAACGCCTCTTGGTGCCCCTATTGCGGGCAAGTCAGGGCCATTCTCGCGCGCAATCACATCAGATACAGCATCCTCGACGCGACCACCCCGCAAGTTCAAGCTGTCATGGTCAAGCGCTTCGGCGACACGTCCGTCCCCCGGACCCTGATCGGCGGCGTGCTTGTCGAAGGCGTCGACGAGGCGCGAATCAAGCAGCTCTGCCGCTAGGCTTGCGCCCTACGACGCCGCGGCCTCGCTGTCTTCCTCGATATGGCGCGGGAACACCGGCATCGGCGGCGGAAGCTTGGTGCCCGGCTTGAGCCGGCCTGCCGGCCCGAGATGCGCGAAATCGCGCGCGTCTTGCGGCACGCCAAGCTGATCGAGAAGCTTGGCCGCGCTCCCAGGCGTGACCGGCTGCACCAGGATTGCGATCTGGCGCAGCACCTCGGCCGTTACATAGAGGATGGTCTCCATGCGCTTTGGGTTCGTCTTCTTATGGGCCCAAGGCTCCTGCGCCGCAAAATAGCGGTTGGCGTTTGCGACCAACGCCCAGACGACCTCGAGCGCACGATGGATGGCGAAGGCGTCAATTGCCTCCGTGACCCAGTCGTAGGATTTGTCCGCTTCGGCCAGGATGATCTTATCGTCGCCGGCGAACTCTCCCGGCGCCGGCACGATGCCTTCGCAGTTCTTGGCGATCATCGATAGCGAGCGCTGGGCGAGATTGCCGAGATCGTTGGCGAGGTCGGCGTTGATGCGCTGCACGATGCCGTCGCGGCTGTAGTTGCCGTCCTGGCCGAAGGGCACCTCGCGCAGCAGGAAATAGCGCAGCTGATCCACGCCGTAATCGCCGGCAAGAACGAAGGGATCGACCACGTTGCCGACCGACTTCGACATCTTCTCTCCGCGATTGTAGAGGAAGCCGTGACCGAACACGCGCTTAGGCAGCGCGACGCCGGCCGACATCAGGAAGGCGGGCCAGTAGACCGCATGAAAGCGAATGATGTCCTTGCCGATGATGTGCACGTCGGCAGGCCAATAGCGCTTGAACGCCGGCGACTCCTCGTCGGGGAAGCCGACGCCGGTCAGATAATTGGTGAGCGCGTCGACCCACACATACATGATGTGCTTCGGGTCGCCGGGAACCGGAATGCCCCAGTCGAAGGTGGTGCGCGAGATCGAGAGATCCTGCAGCCCTCCGCGCACGAAGCTCTTCACCTCGTTCGCACGCGTATCCGGTCCGATGAACTCCGGATGAGCCTCGTAATGGGCGAGCAGCTTCTCCTGGTAGGCCGACAGCCGGAAGAAATAGCTCTCCTCCTCGACCCATTCGACCGGAGTCCCTTGCGGCGACAGTTTCTGCCCGTCCGCGGCCTCCTTCAGCTCGCTCTCGTCGTAATAGGCCTCGTCGCGCACCGAGTACCAGCCGGCATATTTGTCGAGATAGATGTCGCCGTTGGCTTGCATGCGCCGCCACAGTTCCTCGCAGGCGCGCTTGTGGCGTTCCTCGCGCGTGCGGATGAAATCGTCATTCGAGCAATTGAGCGCCTCGACCATGGCTTGGAAGCGCGGCGTGTTGCGGTCGGCGAGCTCGGCCGGCGTGATGCCCTGCTTCTTCGCGGTTTGCAGCATCTTGACCCCGTGCTCGTCGGTGCCGGTCAAAAAGAACACGTCCATGCCCTGCAAGCGCCGGAAGCGCGCAAGCGCATCGGTGGCGATGGCCTCATAGGCGTGGCCGATATGGGGCGCATCGTTGGGATACGAGATGGCGGTGGTGATGTAATAGGGCCGGGCCATGGCGGTGATGGCATAGCCTTGGCCGCGCGCCCCGGCAAGCGTCGCCTTGCCTAAACCTGGCTTCCGCGCGCCGCCTGCTGCAATCGGTAAAAAGTCTCAAGCACGAGAAGGCTGCGGTCGAGGTTGAGGCTCGCGGCATCGGCCTTTGCCTGGCCGATCGCTTCCCAGGCGTCGACCCATTGCGGCAAGGTCGCGCGATCGAGCAAGCGGCGAGCAAGCGCTCCCTCTTCGCCGATCGCGCCTCCTCCGTTGGCTGCCGTCCGGATCAATCGCTCCATGAGGCCGAGCAGCAGCGAGAGGAACAGGTCGAGGCGCTCGCTGTCTCCGCCAAACCCTCCCAGCCGTTCGGCAAGCTTGTGCGCGGCCTGACCATCAAGCTCCGGCAGCCTGCCGAAGGCCGCGACGATGTCGCGGTAAAGCGCGATCCCCTCGCCGGTGGCAAGCTCGAGCGCGCGGCGCACGCTCCCCTGGCTGAGCGCAAGCGCGGTCGAAAGCGTCTTGGCATCGACTTCGTGATCGTCGCGCTCGAGCGCGGCACGCACGGCCGCCTCCAGATCCTTTGCGCCCAAAGCGGTCACACGAAGCGTTCGGCAGCGGGAGCGGATGGTGACGGGAATTCGGCCCTCGGCGGTCGCCACCAGAAGGAACAGGCTCCGCAATGGAGGCTCCTCAAGCGCCTTCAGCAGCGCATTGGCGGCGTTCTGATTCAAATCGTCGGCGCGATCGACAATGACCACGCGCCACCCGGTTTCGCCTGCGCTATGGCCGAGGAAGCTGCGCAAGCGGCGAACCTCGTCGACGCCGATCCATTGCGAATAGCGCTTGGTCTTGTCGTTCCAGGACCTCCTGATCAGGAGCAGGTTTGGATGGGCGAGGCCAGCAACCTTGCGGAATACTGGGTTGGTGGCGTCGATCGAACCGGCATCCTCCGCGCCAGCGGCAAGCACATCGCGGGCGAGATGATAGGCAAGGGTCGCCTTGCCGACGCCTTCAGGTCCGACCAAGAGCCAGGCGTGATGCAGCCTGCCGCTCGTCGAGGCTTCACCGAACTCGGCGCGCGCCGCGTCGTGACCGAACAGGCGATCGACCTCACGCGGAGCGGAAAACCCTTCGAGGCGATCCGGCTCTTCGACCGGAGCCGTGCGCTTTTCGGCGGCAGCCCGGCTCATGGGCGCAAGCGTTCCGCCACCGCCTCCCAGACGTCTTCAGCAACGAGGGCCTCCGGCTTGCGCGCATCGATCACCACGCAGCGAGCTTGCTCTTCCTCGGCGATATCGAGGAAGGCTTTGCGGATGCGCTCATGCTGGGAGAGATCTTGGCTCTCGAAGCGGTCCAGAGCCGCTCGCCTAAGGCCCGCGCGCGCCAGCCCCTCCTCGACAGGAATGTCGAGCACGATGGTGAGATTGGGCATGAGCCCATGCAGCGTCAGCCGCTCGAGCGCGCTGATCACGGGCGCCGGCACGCCGCCGCTGACGCCCTGATAGGCGCGTGTCGAGTCGAGAAAGCGATCGCAGACCACCCATTGCCCGCGCGCGAGCGCATCGCTGATGACCGTGTCGACATGATCCTGCCGCGCGATGGAGAATAGCAGCGCCTCGGCAAAGGGCCCGAAGGGCTTGATCTTGCCCGAGAGCAGGGTTTCCCGGATCTCCTCGGCTGCCGGCGACCCGCCAGGCTCGCGCGTGGCGATCGCCTGACGCCCGGCGCGCCTTAGCCGCTCCACCAGGATCGAAACTTGCGTGGACTTGCCAGCGCCTTCGCCCCCCTCGAGGGTGATCAGCTTGCCGGCTTCGACGGTTTCGTGTCGCATCTTGACCCTAGAAATAGTGACGCGGGGCCGACGCTCCTAGAGCATCCAGCCGAAGGCCAGCACGAACAGCGAATCGAGGCCGCGCATGGCGAAATTGCTTTGGCCGACGTCCTCGCCGGCATAGAGGGGAATGTCGTTGGTCGCCTTGGTATCGGCCGCGGTGACCCGTAGCTTCGCCACCTGGTCGCCCTTGCGGATCGGGGCCTTGATAGGCCCGTCATACACGATCTGCGCCGTGACCTGGCCGCTCGTGTTGAAAGGCAGAATGATGTCGATATTGCTGTTGCCGACGAGCGGCACATAGTGCCTGGTGCCGCCCCATACCAGCGCGTCGCTCACCTTTTCGCCTTGATCGAACAGCCGGTAGGGTTTGAAGCTCTTGAACCCCCATTCGAGCAGCCTACGCGGTTCTTCCTCGCGATCCTTCTTGCTCTCGAGACCGTTCACCACGAGAATGACGCGTTGATCGCCACGCTTGGCGCTCGCCACCAGGCCATATCCCGCCTCATCGATATATCCGGTCTTCAAGCCGTCGACGCCGAGGTCCTCGAACAGGAGCGGATTGCGATTGGTGAACCGCCATTTGCCGAAGTTGAACTCTTTCTCGCCGAAATAATGATAGTACTCGGGATAGGACTTGATCAGGAAGTTAGCGAGGAAAGCGAGCTCGCGCGCGGTCATCACATGACCGTCGGCAGGCAGGCCCGTCGAGTTCACGAAATGCGACTTGGTCAGGCCGATCTCCTTGGCATATTTGTTCATCTCCTTGGCGAAGGCGTCTTCCGAGCCTGAGATCCCTTCGGCCAGGATGATGCAGGCATCGTTGCCGGACTGTACGGCTACGCCCTGGATGAGGTCGGCAACGCTCACCATTGAGTTGAGCGGCGCGAACATGGCCGAGCTGCCGGACGGCGCCCCGCCCGTGCGCCAGGCGTGCTCGGTGACTTTGAATTGATCCTCGAGCTTGATCCTGCCCGCCTTCAGCTCGCGGAACACAACGGCGAGCGTCATGAGCTTGCTCATGCTCGCGGGCGGCACCAACGCGTCCGGTTCCTTCTCGAAGAACACGAGATCGGCGTCGGCATCCATCAGGATGGCGTGCTTGGCCTTGGTCTCGAACCCGCCTGGAGCCTTGGTCGCCGCATCTACCGGCGCAGCGAGACCTGTGGCGCCCGCGGCAAGCATAGCCAATGCCACGGCGAGCTTGATCACGATATCAAGGCGCAATGCGTGCACGTTTCGACAACATCGGATCGATTGGCCAGGCGCCGGCCACCCCACCGGCCTTGGGGCCCAACTATTGTGCGCGCGACCCGAAAAAGCAACCCGAGAGAGCAAGAACTCTAGTTCATAACGATTTTCGCGCCGGTATAGCCCGCCTCGGTCACCCGGGCGAGCGCCGCCGAGGCCGCGTTTTCGTCGGCGAAGGGGCCAACCCTAACGCGAAACAGGGTTTCACCGCCGACCTCGACCGGCGCCACCTCGACCGTGGCGACGCCACCAAGCAGCGACCGCGCCCGCTCCGCGTTATCCTCGCTCCTGAAGGAGCCGGCTTGAATGAGAAATCGGCCGCCGCCGGCCAATTGCTTTCGGGGCGACGGGGCTCCTGGCGCACGAGCGCTCGCCTGCCAATGGAGCTGCGGCGCCCCGCCCGGCACCGCTTGCTGCGGCAACGGCGCTCCAGCCGAATCCGCCAGAGGCAACTGGTTCGGCGGCTGCCGCGTGCTGGCGGCAATGCTCCCCACCGCACCCGGTTCTCTCACCCTGCCCTGCGGGGCGAATTGCGCCCAGCCTTGGCTCGCGAGATAACGCCGCTCGTAGCTGTCATCGCCATTGAGCGGCGCGCGGGCAAGATATTGAACGCGCACCTGCGCCGTACCCTTGTCCCTGAAGCCGAGCGCTTCAGCCGATCGCCGCGACAGATCGATGATGCGATCGGACCGGTAAGGGCCGCGATCGTTGACGCGGACGATGATCGACCGGCGGTTCTGAAGATTGGTCACCCGCGCAAAGACCGGCATGGGCAAGGTCGGCGAGGCAGCCGACAGCCGGTCCATGTCGTAGATCTCGCCATTGGCGGTGCGGCGGCCATGGAATAGCTCGCCATACCATGACGCCGTGCCGACGCGATCATAGGTCGAATCCTCGCGTGGCTGATACCACACGCCGTCGACCTGATAGGCTGAGCCGGCGGTGTACCTGCCCCCACCCTTCGGAACGGGTTGGCCCAAGGGGATGACCCGCTCGCCGAGTCTCTCGCCATTGCCGGAGCGGCAGGCCACGACGCTCGCGCCGATCGAACCGATCAGAAGGAGCGAGAAGAGGAGACGTATCAGCGGCACGGTGCCGGCGTCCCACGACAGCCTCGCCGCCGCGAGCGCGCGCGCAACTGGACCCACCCGACCCAACGTACCGACCCCGTCAAACGGGCGCGCATAAGCCGCCCGGAAGTGAGCGCCCGATGGCGCTCGGCCGACTGTCCGGCGAGAGGGTTAGGAAAGCGTGAATGGAGTGAGTGGCGTGCCGGCGCCTACGTCTTCGCCGACCTGATGAGATCAAGACTGGATGCGACCACCTCCTGAAGCGGCCTGCCGGCATCGATCACAGCAAAATTCTGCTGCCCGAGATCGTATTGAAGCTGCTCATCGAGGACCGCCGGCGTGGCATCGGACGCATCACCCACGCGGCGAGCAATCCGGCCTCGCATGGTCTCGGCAGGCGCGTCTAGCCAAAGACCGATGAGGGCGACACCGGCATGCGCGGCAATCTCGGCGATGGCGTCACGCTCGTCTCTCTTGGCCTGCACAGCATCGACGATGACCGAATGCCCACCCTCAAGCGCCATCAGGGCACGCTTGCGGCAGATGGTGTAGACGATGTCGGAAACCTCCGCGGCATAGGCAGATCGAGGAAGCCGCTCTTCGCTCGCGACGCCGAACAAACGCTTGCGCTCGACGTCGCTCCGCACCAGCACCGCACCCGGAAACGCGTCGAGTTGCGGCGCAAGCGCCTGCGCCACGCTCGATTTGCCGCTGCCCGACAGACCGCCGATCGCGATGAGCCGCGGCCGCTTCCGCTCGAGATGATTGCGCGCAAGCAGAACGTATGAGGCCGCGCGGGCTTCAGCCTCGGCACGCGACTCCGGCTTTAGGTCCGCCCTCAAAAGTTCGACCTTGGCTCTGATCATCGCCCGCATCGAGAGGAACAGCGGCAATGCCGCAAGACCCACAAGATTGCCGGTATCGCCGCTCGTTTCGAGATACGCGTTTAGAGCGGCATTGGCATGGGCCGGCAGGCCCCGCGCACCGAGATCCATGAGCAGGAAGGCGAGGTCGTAGAGAACGTCGATGGTGGCAATGGCGTCGTCGAACTCGATGGCGTCGAACAACACCGGGGCGCCTTCGATCTCGACGATGTTGCCAAGGTGCAGGTCCCCATGGCAGTGGCGCACATAGCCTGCTTGCGCCCGCGCCTGGAGCAAAGGCGCAAGTGCCGCGAGCGCTTGGCGGCTCGCATGATCGACGGTTGCAAGAGCTTCGGCTTGAAAGATGGCGTCCTTGCCGGAGAGGACGGCTGCATTGTCCTCGATCACCGCAAGCAACGCCGATACGTTTTCCTTTGCGCCGAGAAAGCGATTCGCGTTCCGGTGGAACTCGGCGATGACCCCGGCAAGCTGCGGCATGGTGGTGAGAGAGAGACGCCCTTGCTCCGCCATGCGGTCCAAGAGGTTCGACTGGTCGAAGCGGCGCATCACCAGCACCCACTCGACAATTTCCCCCTGGCCAGAAATGTAGAATTGTCCACCAGCACCGACAGTTATTGGAAGAACCTCAAGATAAAGCTGAGGCGCCGTGCGGCGATTGATGTGCAACTCGTTGAGAAGCGCACGCCGCCTCCGCTCCAGGGTCGAGAAGTCGAGAAACGGGTATTTTACCGCACGCTTGACCTTGTAGGCGCGAGGCCCGGCCAGGAACACAACGGAGGCATGGGTCTCGATACGCTCAACTTTGCCGTGCACCGAGCCATAGACTTCCGGCGAGGCCATGAAATCGAGCACCGCCGCCTGGTCGGATCTGGCCTCCCCCATGGTCCCAACATAGCACAGGCGCGTGGTGCTTCGGCCACAGGGCCCAGAAAACCTTAGAAAAAACGGCCTAAGCGCTTGCTGCCTCAATTCCGACTGTCTACCTTCCCTGTACTGCCGAGGGAACAAGAGGCGGACGGGCCGAGGGATGCGTGGGTGGGCCAGATTGGCAGCCGCGATGGCGGTTGCTGTCGCTTTCTGCGTAAGCGGAACCCCGCCCGCTTTTGCCGCCTCGGATTCGATTGCTGCATCGCGAGATCAGATCGAAGCGCGCCGCCAAGCCTTGCTGCAGCAGATGCTGCAGGACCCGGCTAATCTCGATGTCGCTTTCGAATATGCGTCGCTGTCCTCGCAGGTCGGCGATTACGAGGCGGCCGTCTCCACGATCGAGCGCATGCTCATCTTCGCGCCCAATACCCCGCGCCTGCAGCTCGAGCTCGGCATCCTCTATTACCGTCTTGGCAGCTACGGCGTATCGCGCAGCTATTTCGCGCAAGTGGTCGCCAATCCCAATGTCCCGCCCGAAATTGCCGCGAAGGTCCGGCTCTATCTGCAACAGCTCGCCATCGAGGCCGAGCCTCCGCCCTTCTCCGCCACGATCTTCAGCGGCATTCGCTGGGAGAGCAACGCGAACTCAGCCCCGGCATCGCAGGCCGTCACCCTCAACGGCATCGACTTTACCCTCGATAGCCAGTCTGTCGCAGCTCCCGACTGGAGCGCCGTCAATATCGGCACGATGCACTATGGCTACGACCTCAAGAACCAAGGCGACCGGATTGAGTTCGACGCCATCACCTACAACGCGGACTACTTCAAGTTGACCGATATCGACCTCAACTTCTTCGAGGCCACGCTTGGTCCGTCCTTCAATCTGAAGCGCATCGGCTGGGATAAGAGCCGCTTCTACGTCTACGGAATCGGCGATGAGGTTTTACTCGGCAACGACCAATATTTCGCGGCAGGCGGCGGCGGCATCCGTCTGTTGAGCTTCGCCGCGGAGCGCAGCGTGCTCGATCTCCGCCTTGAGACGCGAGTGCGCCAGTTCACCAACACCAGCGATCGCCCGACCAACACCTTGCGCGACGGCGCGCAAACCCGCTTCGGCGGCTCCTACTCCTATTACCTCGCGCCCGGGCTCGTGCTGATCGTCCAGGGCTATGGCCAGCGAGAAGACGCCGAGGTTGGGTTCTACACCAACTGGGAAGTCGGCGCTTCCGCCGGAATCGCCTGGACCTTCGCCAATCCGCTTGCCGCTGCCGGCCGCTATCCGTGGACGCTGCAAGTCGGAGCCGGCGGCACTAACCGCCGTTACGACGATCCGGACCCCACCATCAGCCCGACCCAGTCTGAAACCGATCGCACCTTCTGGGGCCGCGCGGCGCTGATCGTGCCGGTCAATGACACGCTCGCCATGGTCCCGCAGGTCGAGATCCGCGACCAGGATTCAAACTATGAGATCAGCAGATTCGACGACTTCTCCGCTCTCGTCGGTTTGCAGAAGAGGTTCTGATGCGAGGGACCATGTCACGCAGGCTTAGCTCTCTCCTCCTCACCAGCGCCTCGGTCGCAGCGCTCTCGCTCGCCTGGGCGCCAAGCCCCGCGCTTGCCGAGAAGGTGGGCGTGACCTCTGCCGTCAAGCCCGACGCCTTCAGCGACGGCGCCCCAGTCAAGATCGGCGCGTCGGTCTTCTACAATCAGCGGATCAACACGGACGGAAGCGGCATCGTGCAGGTGCTGCTGGTCGACGGCTCGACTTTCACCGTTGGACCTGGCTCGGATCTCGTCATCGACAAATTCGTTTACGACCCCAAGAAGAACAAGGGCGAGATCGTCGCTACCTTCGGCAAGGGCGTGCTGCGCTTCGTCGGCGGGAAGATTTCCAAGAACGAGGGCGGCGTGAAGGTCAACATGCCGTCGGGCGCGCTCGCCATTCGCGGCGGCATGTTTTTCGCCAACAAAGACCTGGTGGCGTTCATCTACGGCGAGGAGCTGATCTACAAGGACAACGCGACAGGCTTGGTAAGCCGCGCGTTCTACAACGGTACCGGCGTTGATCTGACCGGCCCCGGCGGCCCAACCACGCGGCCGGTGCGGCCCGAGGAATTCGCCAAGTTCACGCAGTCGTTCTCCGGAGCCGGGACTGTCATTGCCCTCACTAACACCAACGTCGCGCCGCCGAAGAACAACTTCGGGGCCGCGAAGGACCGCGTCCAGGCGCAGCAACTCATTGCTCAGGCTGGGCAGACGCAAAACGTTGCGGTGATCAACGAGGAGGAAGCGGCGCTCTCGCCGCCGCCGCCTCCGCCGCCACCTCCGCCGCCACCACCTCCGCCACCGCCACCGCCGCCGCCACCTCCGCCGCCGCCGCCGCCGCCGCCACCTCCTCCGCCTCCGCCACCACCGCCTGAGCGGACAGGGGGAACCGTGCAGGGCTATTCGGCGGGGATCTACGAGCAGAAAGGCGACCCGGAAGGTCGTGCCAATGGGACGCTGAGCAGTAAGTCACCGAATGATGTGACCGCCACCTTTGACGCCGACAACCAGACCGTGACGGCGGATGTTTCGATGCAGGCCGACGGTAGTGCTACCAACGGCGGGGTGCGTATGCGGTTTGGAGACTCGGAATTTGGAGGCACGTCGAGCTTTACTGACGACCAGAACTTTTCTTCGAGTGCAACGAAGGATTCAATTTCGGTCTTCACGGATAACGGCGCCATAGCCGTTCTCCATAGCGCGAGTGCTGAACTCAAGAGCGGCGGTGAAATATTTTGCAACGACTGTAGCTTCCTCCGATGGGGAAGTTGGAATACCCATCTTGTGTTCGATAGCGGAGGTTCGGCATCGGGGAACTCAAACGTCTTTGGCCACGGTTGGTGGATCGCCGGCGACATCATCGACCAAAGCGACATGCCGACGGAAGGTTCAGCCAGTTACACAGGCAAGGCCATAGGCGACGTGGCGAGCAATCTCGACGATATGGGTTGGGTGACCTATACCGCCAAAGGCGACATGGTGATGACCTGGGACTTCGGCACGCGCGGGGGCGACCTTACGATCAGCAAGTTCGATACGCAGCACATAGACGGCGGTTTGACGTTTATCGGACACATGACAGCCCCGGGCGAGGTCGGCCTCAATCAGTTTGGCGGCACCCTCTCGGGCAAAGACCTGCCCGAGAATCTCTCGGACCTGTCCGGGTCGGCCAACGGCTCCTTCGTTCGTGGTCCGGACAATTTCAGAGATGGTAAGCTTATCTCCAAGAGCGTGCCGCAGGGCGTGATTGGCAACTGGACCGTCGACTCGGGTAGATATACTGCGGGCGGCATCTTCGGAGGCTCGCGCGATAGGTGACCTGCGGTGTCGACCCCATTGCGGAGCCGCCGTGCCTGAGGTTCTATCTGACCCAACGCCATCGTGCGCGACCGGTTAACCTCTCTGCTGAGTTCGACTCGGGATCTTGTCGGAGCGTGTTTCACACGCTTTGCCTCATCGCGAAATCGTAGCGACGCCGCAATCCTGTCAATTGCGGCGCTGATGACCGCGATTGCCGCCGGCCTCACCTTTCGCCGCGCCATCACGCCCTGGTCCACGCTTCCTGACTCGGACTATTGGGGCAACATTTCCGGGCTAATCACCGAGAGCGGCGTGAGACTTACCATCGCCAATCTCTTTCGCCACAATAACGAGCACATCGTCGTCATCCCGAAATTGATCTACGCGGCGAACTATCTCGCCACGTCGGGCAGCAACACCGGGCTCATCGTCTATTCGCTGGCGGTCGGCATCGCCTGCACCGCCCTCCTCCTCGTCCTTGCGCGCGAGCTTCTGCTCGACACGCCGTGGAGGTTGCTGCTCTGCGCGCTGCTGTTCCCGTTGGCGATGTTCAGCGCCAAGCTGACCCACAGCTATTTTCTCGGCATGAGCGGAACGATTTGGCTCACCGCCGACCTCTTCGTCATCGTCAGCGCCGCGGCGCTTGCCCGTGCCGTCGCCAGCGAAAGCGCGCCCTGGCTGCTCGTCTCGCTGTTTGCCGGCGTGCTTGGCGTGCTCGCCTACAGTACCGCCATCTATATGCTGATCGTGCTTGTGATCTTCTGCGTGGCCAAGCTCTTGCGGGCGCAACTGCCCGGTCCAGGCTCGCGGCCTCTGCTCCTCGGCACCGCCGCCGCCGCTCTCTTCGTGCTTGGCTTTGGCGCGGCTTTTCGCAATGCGCCGAAGGCCAAGCCCGATCTCGCCTTCAACCTCGTGGGGCTTGTCGAGTTTGTCCTGATCTATCTCGGCAACGCGTTGACCACCGGGCCGTTGCGGCTCGTGGCCGGCCTCGTCATCCTAGCGGCAGGTGCCGCTTCGATCTGGCGCCTCGCTGCCGAACAACGCCTCAAGGAGACGTTCCTCTGGGTCATTCTGTTCTTCTTCGCGCCCTTCAACGCCCTGATGACCGGCATCGCGCGCCTCGGCTATGGCGTCAAGATCGCGGCGACGAGCCGCTACCAGTCGGTCACCGCCATCACGCTTATCGCCACCATCGTGCTCGTGCTCGCCGCATTGCCGAAGAGCGCTTCGTCGCGTCGCGACGTCGTGTGGAGAAACGTGACTTTCGGCGTGCTTCTTGTCTGCGCGGCCCTCATCGCGCTGGACCGGTCCTATGTCGTCAACTACACGGCGCGCAATGAGCGGAAAGCGGTCGCCGAAATCGCGTTGCGGCAGGGGATCGAAGGCAATCAGCATCTCAAATCAGTGACCCCGGCCTCTAACCAGCTGAAGCGGTCGATGCAAATGCTCCGCGCCGCCCGGCATGCCCCATTCCATTGGCGGTCGCGTTGCGAAGAGGCGCTCGGCCAGCACATCGCCGCGCCGGCTCGCTCCGCAGCGGGGCGGATCGAGACGATATCGGCCTATAAGATGTCCCGCGGCGACGGCCGCGCGCTGGAACTGTCCGGCTGGGCAGAACGGGATGGGGTGGCGGCCGAGTGCATCATCCTGGTCGACGGCACCGACACGGCGATCGGGGCCGCGGCCTTGGTCACGCGCCGTCCCGATGTGGAACAGGCTGCCGCGCGATACCTCGGCCTCGTCGGCTGGAGAGGCGTCGCGGCAGTGCCAGCATCCTCGCCGGTTTGCGCCTTTGCCCTTTTCCCGCGTGAGAGCGAGCCTGCCCCGCTTACCGATTGCCAAGCCGTCCCAGAAGGCGCCGGGGCGCCCTAGCCGGAGCCGCGGCAGGCACTTGCAGGAGCGGTGCGGGGCACCAATATATAGCGTCCCTTCAACCCTTTTCTGCGCTCTCTTGATTGCGCCGGCCTATTGGCCCTCGTTATTTTCACACGATGGGCCGGGCGGGTAAGATCGGCTGCGGTAACTCATCGAGGTTTGCGTGACGCGTGATCCCCGAACTCTGATGTGGGCTGAGGCTTGTGCCCTGCTGGACAGGGCCGAGCAACTCCACCGGCAATTCTTCGAGCCGACCCGCGAAGGCGGCCGCCATGCGCGCTGGGAGCCGCCGATCGACGTGTTCGAGACCGAGCGGCAGCTGCGCATCATCGTGGCGCTCCCGGGCGTCGCACCGGAAGCCGTGCAGGTGCAGACCGACAGCGGGATCCTGACCATCGTAGGAAGCCGCCCCCTACCCTCCTGCGGCGAGAACACCAAGATCGTGCGGCTCGAGATTCCCTATGGCAGCTTCGAGCGGCGCGTCGCACTGCAACTCAACCGCTTGCGCCTCGACCAACGCGAGCTTGTGAACGGTTGCCTCGTGCTCACCTTTGTCAAGCTTGGCTGAGCAGGCCTAACCCATGAACGACACCACCCAAACTTCCGCGACCGAGCAGGCGTCAGCCTCCGAGCTCAAGCTGCCCGATCGCGCCCTGATCATCCTGCCGACGCGCAACGCCGTGCTGTTCCCAGGCGTCGTGGCGCCGCTCGGTCTTGGCCGCCCGCAATCGATCGCCGGAGCCCAGGCCGCCGCGCGCGCCGACAAGCCGATCGGCGTGGTGCTGCAGAAGGATGCCTCGATCGACACGCCTGGGCCCGAGCACCTGCATCGCGTCGGCACCGTGGCCGAGATCCTACGCTATGTGACGACGCCGGACGGCAATCATCACATCGTCTCGCGTGGCACCCGTCGTTTCCGCATCACCGACTTTCTCGCCGGTTACCCATTCCTGGTCGCCATCGTCGATGAGGTGGGAGAGGCCGAGGTCTATTCAACCGAAATCGCCGCCCGCATGCATCAGCTGAAGGAGCGGGCACGCGAGGCAATATCGCTGCTGCCTGCATTTCCCAAGGAGCTTGCCGACGCCATCGATCAGATTCAGTCGCCTGCGGCGCTTGCCGATTTCGTCGCCAATGCCTCCGATCTTACGCCGGCCGAGAAGCAGGATCTGCTCGAGACCTTCGACGTCCAGGAGCGCCTGGACAAGCTGTTGCGCATCCTCGCGCAGCAGATCGAAGTCTTGCGCCTCTCCAAACAGATCGGCGAGCAGACACAGGAATCGCTGCAAAGCCGCCAGCGCGAGCACATTTTGCGCGAGCAGCTTCGCCAGATTCAGAAGGAGCTTGGCGAGGGCGAAGGCGCGGGCTCCGAGATCGCCGAGCTCCGCGAAGCGATCGAGAAGGCCAAGATGCCCGAGGAGGCCGAGAAGCAGGCGGTGAAGGAGCTGGCGCGCCTCGAGCGCACGCCCGAAGCGAGCGCCGAGCACTCGATGATCCGCAGCTACCTCGACTGGCTGATCGAGCTGCCCTGGTCGAAGCTGTCCGACGAGCGGATCGACATCGCCGAGGCGCGGCGCATCCTCGACGACGACCATTACGGCCTGCCCAAGATCAAGCAGCGCATCCTCGAATTTCTCGCCGTGCGCAAGCTCAACCCCGAAGGCAAGAGCCCCATCCTGTGCTTCGTCGGCCCTCCCGGCGTGGGTAAGACCTCGCTCGGCCAGTCGATCGCGCGCGCCATCGGCCGCAAATTTGTGCGGCTGAGCCTTGGCGGCTTGCATGACGAGGCGGAGATCCGCGGCCATCGCCGCACCTATATCGGCGCGCTGCCCGGCAACGTGATCCAGGCGATCCGCAAAGCCGAGACGCGCAATCCGGTGATGATGCTGGACGAGATGGACAAGCTCGGCCAGGGCTTCCACGGCGACCCGTCGGCGGCCCTGCTCGAAGTGCTCGATCCCGAGCAGAACTCGACCTTCCGCGACAATTATCTCGCGGTTCCCTTCGACCTGTCGCGGGTGATGTTCATCGGCACCGCCAATGTGATCGACACCATCCCCGGGCCGCTCCGCGACCGCATGGAGATCATCGAGCTCCCCGGTTATACCGAAGAGGAGAAGGTCGAGATCGCCAAGCGCTATCTGCTCAAGCGGCAGCTCACGGCCACGGGCTTGAAGCCTGGCGCTTGCGAGATCACCGACGATGCCATCCGCGCCATCATTCAGGACTACACGCGCGAAGCCGGCGTCCGCAATCTCGAGCGTGAAATTGGCGCCATCTGCCGTCACGTCGCCACGCGCGTGGCCGAGGGCAAGGTGGAGCACATGCGCATCGACGCCTCCGATCTGCATGCGATCCTCGGCGCTCGCCGTTTCGAGAGCGAAGTCGCCATGCGCACGAGCGTGCCCGGCGTGTCGACCGGGCTCGCCTGGACGCCGACCGGCGGCGATATCCTGTTCGTCGAATGCGCGCGCGTGCCAGGCAACGACAAGCTGATCCTCACAGGGCAGCTCGGCGATGTGATGAAGGAAAGCGCGCAGGCCGCGCTTAGCCTGGTGAAGGCGCGAAGCGCATCGCTCGGTATCGACGCAACAATGTTCGAGAAGTCGGACATTCATTTGCACGTGCCGGCCGGCGCTATCCCGAAGGACGGCCCGAGCGCCGGTGTGGCCATGTTCATCGCCATCGTGTCGCTGCTCACCGGCCGCACGGTGAAAAGCGACGTGGCCATGACCGGCGAGATCTCGCTCCGCGGCCTGGTGCTGCCCATCGGCGGTGTCAAGAACAAGGTGCTCGCCGCCATGCGCGCCGGCATCACCACCGTGCTTCTGCCTGAGCGCAACCGGAAAGACTACGAAGACGTGCCGGAGGCTGCGCGCGACGCGATGAACTTCGTCTGGCTCTCGACCGTCGACGACGCCATCGCCGCGGCGTTCTAGGTCTATCCCTCCGCTCTAGGCCGCTATCCCTTAGTAGGACTTGATCCGCGCCCTCGGGGGATTACCTATCGCTAGAGCGGCGACGGATTTGCTCAGGATGTGGCGCGCTACAAAGAACAGAGCGCGAGCGAGGAGAGAGACATGAAAAGTGCACTGATGGCGGTTGCGATCACGGCCTTGATGGGCGGATTGGTGATCGCGCCTGTTACGCAGCAATCCGCCGAGGCGCAAGTCTATGGCGGGCTCAAATCGGCCGGAACCACAGGCGGTGCAATCGGCGATAACAATCTCATCTTGGTTGGCCGCGGCGGTGGTCATGGCGCGGCGGCGGCGGCTACGGTCATGGGGGCCGCGGCTACGCGCAGAATTGGCACCACGGGGGTGGCGGGCGCCACGCCAATAAAGGCCACAAGAACTACTACGCCCATAACTACAACCATCGCCCCTACCGGTACGGCCGCTACTATCGGAATTATCGGTGGTACGGAGGCGCTTACGCCTACGGTTATGGCTACGGCAATTGCGCCTGGCTCCGCCGTCAGGCCCTGATCACCGGCAGTTCCTACTGGTGGAACCGCTATTACGCCTGCACCTACTGATGCGCTGAGATCACTCAGAGATCAAAGCCTTCGGCGGTCCGTCTGCCCCATCGCGTGAGGATCGTCGAAGGCCCCTCATCGCTAAACTTTTAAGGACCGCTGGAGGTCTCGCTTCCGGCGATTGGCATGAGCAGCGAGGGCGCCGTCAAAGCGCCGTCGCTTTTTGTTGCCGCCTCGCCTCGCCATCACGCCCTGCCGCTCGCATGGTGTGTGCGTCGCGACACAATTTTCGATTTCGCGCGACGATTTTCGAAACGTGATTTGTCATCGTCACGAACTCGTACGAGAGTGACTTGATCGGGTGCGCGTGCGGCACGCATGACCGGTGCCGCGGACCCGATAAGGTGCGGGGTCCGGTGTCTGCGGCGGCGTCGGGTATGTGGAGTCTGCGTGCTACGTCGTGCGCGAGGAAGCTCGCGCTGCCGGCGCGGCTCCTAGGAATTCTGTTCCTCATCATCGCTGGCCTCATCAACACCGAAGCCTCAGCCCTGAGTGACCAGCGCGAGGCCTCGTTGAAGGCAACCCACGGCCGTGCGGCGATACTTCGCGGCCAATATCAAGAGGCCGAGAGGTTGCTGACCGAGGCGCTCTCGTCCGGCGCGCTTGCCGTCCCGACTGAGATCTCCGCCCTCGGCAATCGTGGCATCGCGCGCTGGCGCCTGAACGACCCGCAGGCGGCCGTGGACGACTTCAACGCCGCCCTGAGGCTCTCTCCTGAAGAGGCCATGATCTACAACAATCGCGGCAATGTGCTGCTTGATCTCCGCCACTACGAAGAGGCGGCCAAGGACTTCAGCCAAGCCATCGCTCTCATCCCCAATTACGGCCAGGCCTATAACAACCGCGGCAATGCCAGGTTCCTCCTCGGCGACCAGGCAGCCTCCATAGCCGATTACACCAAGGCGGTCGCGCTCATGCCCGGGAACGCGGTGCCGTTCAACGGCCGGGGAAAGGCCCAGCTCGCGCTCAAGCGCCCGGCCGGCGCCATGCGCGACTTCTCCCGCGCGATCGTCCTCAACGCGCGATACGGCCAAGCTTACGCCAACCGGGCCGAGGCCCTCATGGCACTCCGCCGCTACGCCGACGCGGCCAACGACTACAGCTCTGCCATCGAGTACGGCGTCGAGACGACCGAGGTCTATTTGGGCAGGGCTGCGGCGTACACCGCATTGAACAAGCCCTGGAAGGGCTATGCCGACTTGGCCAGGGCGAGAGAACGCGACCCGGCTTTGGCGCCGGCAGCGGCCGAACAGACCGGTTCGCTCCCCGAAAGCGTCAAGGCTTCACCCGCGGCGAATAGTCCTTGCGAGGGAGCAGACCAGCTTGGCGACGGGTCGGAGAGCTTTGCGCAAACCGCCGAGGCTCGCCGTTCGCCCCCGCCGAACTCGCTTCTGCTTCACGCCAGCAACGAGGTTTTGTTCGGAACCGCGGAGCCAGAGGGCCCCTCCGACAGGATCGAAGGTCCCTGCGACGAGGATGACAAGCAGGCGACCGATACGCCGTCACCCGGTGACCGTCCCGTGAGCACGGAACTGGAGGGCTGGACCGTCGCGCTCACTGAAGCCGGCCAATATGTCGCGACGAATTCCGACTATCCAAAACTGCGCCTTGGTTTGGAGATGTATGGCGCCGGCGAGCCGGAAGTCCTGAACTGGCAGGTTCTCAAGGGAACGCTGCGCGGCATCGGTCTGCTTCACTATTATGCCGGCGCCTCGCCCGAGGGAGCGCGGCTGGAATACATCGCCGTTGTCGATCTTTGGGCCAAGAAACTGATGGCGATCGAGCCTGGCCGCTGGGGAGAGCTGCAGGCGCAATGGGCCTGGAGCGATTCCGGCGTCGTGGTGGTGGACCCGCAAGGCGTACCGAGCCGGGTCGAGGTGCGCAACGCGGCCCAAACGCGGGTCGCGAGTTATGAGCGCCCGGCGCATCTCAAGCGCATCAAACGGGTGAGCCGCCCGGTCCTGCCAAGATTCTCATATCGGCCGGCAAGACGCATGATGCCGTTCCGCTACGGCTTCAATCCCTATGCGTTCCGTTAGACTCTTTTGGCACAACGCGGCCTGTGGCAATTCTGCCGCATGCGGCAATTCATTCTCAGCAATGCAAAAATAAGACGGCACAAAAGTCGGCTCACGGCGTTGATCTCGTAGGCACTGCCCGGAGCAGAGACTATGAGCGACGTTAAAAACGGAAACCGCAATCGTGCCCTCATCGTGGAGGATGAGTTTCTGATTGCGCTCGATCTCGAAGCCGCAATGACAGGACTTGGCTTCGAAATTTGCGGACTAGCCCCCAATGCTGAGGAGGCCCGCTCGCTCGCCATGAACCATCTGCCTGACATCGTTCTGGTCGATGTCTATCTCGGCGGAGCCCGCGAAGGCATCGAGACCGCGCGATGGCTCCGCGACGTGTGCGACGCCTCGGTCGTGTTCGTGACGGCTTATACCGATGACGCCACTGTCGAGCGCATCCGGGAGGTGGTGCCGGGATCGCCGATCCTGACAAAGCCGGTCTATCCCGATCGGCTCGCCGCGGCCGTGGCCGAACTCGCGCACTGACCCTCTAGCGTGGCGGCGCCTTGAACGGCTTAAGCCTCAGCCGCGTGCGGTGGGTCTCCGTCGCAGCCGGCGCAGCGTCAGGCGCGAGCCCGCGATAATAGAGCTTCTGCCATTTGTCGGATTGCGCATCTGAGCCTGGCTGCTTCAAGTCGACATTGAAGGCTGCGCGGCTTGCCGTCCATGCATCGTGCTGGCGCTTGAGCTCGGGGTCCGCGGAGAGCACCTCGAGCTCTGGCTCGATGCCTTCGATGTCGCCGCATCGCACCGGAAAAATGTGACAATAGGGCTCGCCCTTCTCGAAGCGGACCGGCGTGCCCGGCCGGGTGAACATCCAATTCATGGTGAAGCTGTACGGCGACCAGTCGGTTTCGATCACGCCGGAGAGCGCGGCGATACCATCCTTGGGCCGGTTGATCGGCCCCTGCACCATCAACTCGGCGCCTGGCTCGGTGCGGAACAGGCACGGCAGATGGAAGGTGAGGATGCCGTGGCCGAAATGGCTGATCGCCGGAGCGATGGTGCCTGGGTCTGGCTCGATCGCGATCGAATCGATGCCGTCGCCTCCCCACCACATGGCAAGGAAGCCGGCATTGCACAGAATCTCCCAGCCATAGGCATTGGCGATGTTGAGCGGCAGGCAACGATAGGCGAAGCGCTGGCCGGTCGCCTCCATCCAGTCGCGCTCGACAGGCGCGGGGCGAATATCGACGTGGTGGCCGTCGATGACATGGGCGATGAGCTTCATGTTGTGCCTAGATCGGAGGGACGCCGAGGAACACCGCCTTGATGAAATCGCGGTAGAGCAGGATCTGCCTGGCAAGCGCCTGCTTGTCCTTTATGGTCTTGGACAGGATGATGCCGCCATCGGCGATGACCGAAAGCATGTCGGCAAGGTCGTCGAGGTCGATCTCGACGCGCGGCGGATAACGCACAGCGATCAGGTCCAGGCGCTGCCGGAACCTCTTTCGCCAATTGAGCACCGCCGACGCGTTGAGCTCGCGCACCTCCTTGTCGAACAGGCGATCCTGATAGCAATAGGAGGCGACGATGCATCCAGGATGCCCATTGGGCAGATCGGCCATCAATTCGGACATCATCTTGAGGCCGACGAGAAAGCCATGCAGCGGATCCTCGTTGAGCTCGTCGGCACGGGCGAACAGTTCGTCAAACAGCGCATCCTCGCGCCCCACGTAGCGGACGAGAAGCGCCTTGGCGAGCTCGTTCTTGTCCTTGAAATGATAGAAGAAGCCGCTCTTGGTGATCCCGACGGCGGCAATCACTTCCTCGATCGAGGTGGCAGCAAAGCCCTTCTCGAGCACGGCGGTTTCGGCCACTTCGAGAATGCGCTCGCGTGTATCGCTGCCCTTGCGCGGCGTCTCCTGCATCTGTCGTTCTCTCCCACGCAGGCGCGGGGGTCAACTGTACCACGAGTGCACTTGAAACCGTCCCGGGACGGGACGGGACCCGACGGCCACCACTGGCGGAACGCGAACCCGTTGATATCACGTCAATTCCGAATTGGCAGGGGTGCACCGCGAGTCGTCTGGAAGGCGGTCTGAAGCGGGCTCACCTTACTGAGGATGCTGCATGATTCCTCCTGCTCAAAATGATCTGGAGCAGAGAGCCAAAAAGGAGATCCTCAATGTCCTTGAAATTCGCTGCACTGAGCAGCCTCACCCTTCTCAGCGCTTTTGGAACGCCCGCACGAGCCGGCGACCAGGCCCAGAAGTCAGGACCGGGCAACCCTCGGGAGCCCAATCCGGCCACGGTCAGCCGCAGGAGCAGGGTAGCGGAGCCGGAGAAACCCGAGGCCGGAGGCGTGGCGTCGCGGCGACAGGAAAACCGCTGAAAGGTGCCCCCTTAGCCTGAAGGAGTGACAAGCTTTGACGATGCGAGCGAAATACCGGGAGCGGCTGCCGCAGCTTGACGGCGGCCTGTTCCTCACCGATGGGGGATTGGAGACGACACTGGTCTTCCACGAAGGCTGGGATTTGCCCTGCTTCGCGGCCTTCGTACTGCTCGACAGCGCGCGCGGGCGGAAAGCGCTCCGCGACTATTTCGACCGCTATGTGCCGATGGCGATTGCCGCAGGCGCCGGCTTCATCCTGGAAAGCCCGACTTGGCGCGCCAATCCGGACTGGGGAGCGAAGGTTGGCTACGGCAGGGAGGCGCTCGCCCGCAGCAATCGCGCTGCGATCGCGCTCCTCCTCGAGCTTCGCGACCAGTATGAGACGGCAGCCTCACCCCTCGTGGTCAGCGGCGCCATCGGGCCGCGCGGCGACGGATACGATCCCGGCGCGCTGATGAGCCCGGATGAGGCCGCGGACTATCACGGCTTTCAGATCGGTCTGTTCCGCGACGCCGGCGTCGATCTCGTCTCCGCCTTCACCATGACCAATATCGGCGAGGCGCAAGGCATCGCGCATGCCGCGAAGGCGGCAAACATGCCTTGCGTGATTTCCTTCACGGTCGAGACCGACGGGCGCCTGCCCACGGGCGACACTCTGGCCAAGGCGATAACGAGCGTCGATGAAGCGACCGGCAACGGCCCGGCCTATTACATGATCAACTGCGCCCATCCCACGCATTTCGATCATGTGCTCGATGCTGGGGAAAAGTGGACGAGGCGCTTGCGCGGGATACGCGCCAACTCATCGCGCATGAGTCACGCCGAACTCGACAATGCGCCTGAGCTCGACATGGGCGATCCGTTTGAGCTTGGCGGCCAATACGCCGAACTCATTCGCCGGTTCCCCCATATCAATGTACTTGGCGGCTGCTGCGGCACCGACCACCGCCATGTCGACTGCATCAGCACAGCCTGCCGTAACGCGGCGTGATGCGATGAACGGGCCCCGGCCTGGGCTGAACGGCAAGGCGAACGATCAGTGTTTTGACACCGAAGTATAGAATTTTGCGCCATCCGCTCGACCGGGCGTCGGGGGCACGCAGTCATCTGCGTTGCCGCTATTGGAGTAGAAGGAGCTGCAACATTCTCCTTTGATGTTTGTGACGCCAGGCTCCTTCACTCCATCCGGACGAGTGATGCTGCAATCCTCGTCTCCCAGACTGACAGCAAGCAACAAAGTCGCCGGGAGCACTAGCAAAGTTGGGAAGCGGGTCGTTGGCATCGTGGATCCTCCAAGAGGGTCGACCACAATGGCTTTATACTAGCCCAATTGTTTGGAGGTTTTGGGGCCGGACCCAACGCCGATGTTCGTGGCAATGCCGACACCGTCTCTTGGAGGGAGGCATAAAGCCTGGCCTTCCAAGCCCGAAAGAGGTCGGACAGGTGCTGGCGGAGACGGAGGGATTCGAACCCTCGATACGGCTTTTGACCGTATAACGGTTTAGCAAACCGCCGCCTTCAGCCTCTCGGCCACGTCTCCGCTTAAATATTTCAAGTAGTTACTGCGGCGCCCTCTGGCAACAAATCAGAAACTGCAACCGGATTGCAACCGGGCGATGCCATATCACCGCTTCGGCAGCAGGGATGCAATGGCTTCCGCCGCTGCTGCGTCGGCACCCTTGATGAGGTGTCCGTAGGTGTCAAGCGCGACACTGGGCTTGGAGTGCCCTAGGCGACGGCGAATAGTGAGAATGTCAACACCGGCGGCAATCAGCATAGAGGCGCAGGTATGCCGCAAGGCATGACTACGCCGCTCGTTTCGCGGCGGACATTCCGAGATTTCTTAGTCCTGAAAATGCCAAGCGCAGAACGGCGACCAGAGGAATTTCGACGAGATAATGCACCAGGCCCGCCATAACGGTACATGCCACCAAGAACGGGAGCATCCAAGCGTAGGACTGCACGCTGGTAGAGGGAATTTGCCGAACGTAATCTAAAAAAGCCGAACCGCTCGAAGTTCGAAGTAGTCCGGCCGCAGCGATGATGCAAAAAATGTGTATGAGGTAGATCGGGTAAGTGAGATCGCCGAAGAAATTGCTGATTCGGTTGTCCTTAGTCGCCTCGAAAATGGACGGCAAAGCTAGAGCAAAGAGTAGCGTCCCAAAATAGAAATAGACGCTGTCGAACGGTATGGCCGGCATATTGTAGATGCATAGGATGGCGGGAATCGCCAGCCAAAATCCGTACGATAAAAGCTCAGGTCTCAGCTTGCAGATTTCGCGGGCGAAATGGCCGGCAAGAAAGAACGACAGCGCTGTCGGGAAGAAGTAAAAATTCCATCGCATTTCCGCGTCGAATCCGTCCGCAGTCGTCCATGCGATCATCCGAAGCGTTAGTGACCCAACGAACGCGACCGCTGCGATCTTTGGCGCTCGCAGCAGGAATGGCGCCAAGGCATAAAACATGACTTCGGCACCGAGGGTCCAACCCATTAGCGTGTATGGCGGCAGGAAGCTCCAGTCGATTTTCGGATAGGACAAGAACGGCAACAACCAGTCTAGGCCGAACAGAATCCAAACAGAGAGCATCGGCAAAATGCCATGCCTTGTAAGTCCGCCTCCACCCCACATGAAAATGGAGAAAAGGCAAACCGCCCACCATAGCGGGTAAATGCGATAGAAACGGGCTTGATAGAAGGCTGAGGTTTTGCCTCGGGGATACTTTATCTCCAGCACGAAGCTTATGAGGAAACCGCTGATCACATAGAATAGGAATACCGCATGCCAGCCATCCATCCCGAGGAAGAGATCCTTGTTCCAAGGAAGCTTGAACTCTTTCCGCAAAAGGATCGAGGCGTGAAAAGTTACCACGCTGAGTGCCAAATAGAATCGTATCAGCCCCATTGGGACTCTGCACCCCCGCATGCAATTGCTGCATCGCGCTTCCTAGAGATTGTTTGCACGGAAAGGTAGCATGCGGCGATGATCGCTACTATGGCCTGTGAGGTCACCAAGACTACACAATCCACCCCGAGCTCGCGCGCCTTAACGCAAGCAGCTCCCCAAGCTTGTTTCCTGAAATCCTCTGGGCTGACCGGCGGCTCTTTCGCCACAAGGTACTTTCCGCGATGCAAATATCAGCGCTTCCGGAGCAGGGATGCAATGGCCGCCCTCTGCCGCTTCAACACCCTTGATAGGGTGCCCGTAAGTGTCAAGCATGAGGCTTGGCTTCTAGACAAGCAGCCCGAGTCTGGCGCGCCTCACGAAAAAACTAGGTATAGTGTGCGAAGCGCGACGCGGGCCGGGTTTCTCGTGGATACGGTCAGAGGAAGTCTGAGCTATTCGGCGGATACGAATCTTTGCCGTAGGTCCACTCGATTCTGAATTGATCCCGAAGCAGGACTTGGCCGTTAAGGCCCTTTCGGCCCGCTTCGTGCGTGGCGTCCACAGCAGCGCGGATAGCGTCTCTCTGTGTCGCATAGGGCCCGTAGTGCATGCCATCTAACGCGATTTTCCACTGACCCTGATCACGAACAACAATGTATTGAGTGTGCGCCATTCCATCCTCCATATAGTGGAGAAACCGAGCATCACCTTTCCACCGGAGATGCTACCCCGCGCGGGGGCCGGACGACGATGTAGAGAGCGTCACGTGCCCCGCAGACGGCGAAGATTCCTCCTCAGTCTTCGTGCTCAAGACAATCTTGAGCTGAAAGGAGATATTGGTTCGTCGCTTAGATTGGCGCTGTGAGAATTGCCACTCGGGGTTCAAGACAAGATCGGGACGTCGGGCAACCGGCGCTTTCTGGCCGGCCACAAGGCCACAAGCGGTGCCTAGACAACGGAAAGCCCCGGCGAAGAGATAGACACCGAGGCTCTCCATTGTGAAGGGGACGACCCCCACGCCGAGCATCGTATTACAATCATGCGGCGGCCGGTGTGTCTGGGGCGCCACTGTGCGATGCAAAAAATGTCCGTTCGCCAAACGGCTTGCCCGGTTATCCGCCGGAAAATACGCCGCAGCCCGTCCTCGAGCCGATTTGGAGGATACTCATCGTGAAGAAGGAATGCTTCAGCGAACTCATCGACCACGGCCACGGAAAATACACCCTGTTCGGACGGGTGCTGGCGGACACGCCGGACGACCCGGCACGCCAGAATGTGCGGTCGGCCGATATCGCGATCCCGCCTGGCCTCGAGGTCGGCCATTACGTTGTGAGCGCGACCTTCGTGACCGAGGACCCTGATGACGCCAATCGACGCAAGCCGTTCTTTCCGTGCTCGAGCGAGTGCAATCCCGATAGACAGGCCATCACCGTGGTGGCCACGAGACGGCGGGAAGATGCAAATCCAAGCCGATATGTCTGCGAATATATCGTGATGGCGACCAAGAAGGTTTGAGCGAGGCCGCCAACCGCAAGCCTGTGCTGGAGGAAGCCATGTTAGCGAGCCGCCTTCGGTCTTCGCAAACACCGCGCCCTATGGTTCTCGCCCTCCTCGCCGCGACCCTGGCAGCGGCAAGCAGCGTAGGGGCGCAAGAGTTTCAAGATCTCACGACGTCTGCGACGCCCCTCTTGTTGCAATCCCAAGGCAGCTTCACCGTTGGCGGCGACATCATCGTCTCCGATGCGCTGGGGACGGGCGGCAGCGGCCACATCGCGGTCAACCAGATGTACGTGCAGTACAAGGTCCCGCCATCAAGCCGGGTGCCAGTGGTGATGGTTCATGGCGCCGACCTCAGCGGCAAGTCCTACGAGACGACGCCCGACGGACGGATGGGGTGGGACGAATATTTCGTGCGCAAGGGACACGCCGTCTATCTCGCTGACCAGGTCTCGCGGGCAAGATCGGGGTTCGATCCGACGGTCTTCAACGATGTGCGGTCCGGCGCCGTGCCACCGGGCACGCAGCCCCCCATCTCCCATTTCAGCAACGAGCACGCTTGGACGGTGTTCCGCTTCGGCCCGACGTTTGGCGTTCCTTACCCGGACGAGCAGTTTCCTGTCGAGGCCATGGATAGATTCGCAAAACAGGTCGTTCCTGATCTCAACGCCATGCTGCGTTCGCCCAACCCAACCCACAAGGCTCTGTCCGATCTGGCTCTGAGCTTGAAGGGCGCCGTTCTCATGGGGCACTCTGAATCGGGCCGCGCTCCGTTGGAAGCAGCCCTAATCAATGCAGGCGGAATTCGCGGGATGATTGTCATGGAGCCTCCGGGCGGCTGCGGCGCGGCTCACTATACGGATGAGCAAATCGCTACGCTTGCGCGCTTGCCGATCCTCATCGTGTTTGGCGATCATCTGAGCGTGGCGCCGCGGGACTGGCTAGGCGCCTTCGAGAATTGCAAGGACTTCATGGCGCGCGTCAACGCCGCCAAGGGCAACGTCAAAATGCTGTACCCGCCGGACCTCGGCATCCACGGCAACAGTCACCTGATCATGCAGGATAAGAACAATCTTCAGATCGCCGATTTGATCCTCGACTGGATCGACCGGAACGTGGGCACCAAGGTCACGAGATTCTAGCTCGGCGAATCAAGGAGCGGGAAGAGCCGCGGCGATCACCGGGCCCAAGGCGAGCTGACCCGCCGTCGTCAGGTGAATGTCATCGCTGTAATAGTCATAGTCGACGGTCTCGATCTTGGTGAGGTACGGCATCTGCAACGACAGCTGCTGCTGGCGCACCACGTCACGGTAGGGATATTTCTTCAAGGTTTGCTCGGTCCCAGGCTTGAGCACGAGCAGGATCACCGGCAGGTTCGGATCTCCGGCATCGGCGCGCCAGGCCGCAACCATCTCCTTGAAATTTTTCCCCCATTGCTTTGCGGTCTTCTTGTCCTTGCCGTCTTGGCCACCCTGCCAAAATACCAAGGCGCGCAGTCTGCCTTGCTGCTCGGCCTGCTTTTGCCGATAGAGACACGAACCGTAAAGCGATGAGCGCGACGCGTCGGGTTGCCATTTCTCGATGCTGCTGCCGCTCTTCCCGCAAGGGATCAGGCCCACGCTTACGTGGGGGTATTTCGCGGTGAACGCATCGGCCATCGCCAGCGCCGGGCCGACGCCGGGATGCTTGTCGCGCGAGACCGTGTCAACCTGGCCATAGTTGCTATCGATAGGCTCCCTGGCAGGTTCCCAGGCGTCGGCATTGGTGAAATTCCAGATGCGCGGCCCGTTCATGGGAAAGCTCGCCGGCAACAGCCTCACATCGCCAGCGCCGGTCATGTTCGACTGCCCGGCCAATGCGATGAGATAAAGGTTGTCGTCCATTGCTTGCGCCGGGGTTGCCAGTGAAAGACCAATCCCGATCGGCAACGATTTGAGGAGCGTAGCAAAGATTGATCGTGCCAAGACGCCGTTACCCTTTACAGAAGCTTGAGAAAGTGTGGCTTCCCGGAGCTTGCGCCCGGCTCCTCAAAAAACCGTTGCTCCGACACTCTGAGATCATTCCGCCAAAATGCGGGCCAGGCACACGATTTTGCCCGATTTGGCCCGAATTTTGGTCTCCGCATTTTGCCTAGAAAATAATCGGCTCGCAGACGCTGCGTGCTAGACTGCAACGTGACGGGAGTCACAGGGGGAGTCTTCTACGTATGCGTGCTCACGCCTCCCGCTTGAGTTCGGCCGCCCCGTTTGCGGCGGCCATGCTCTTCTGCGCCCCACCAGGCGCCGAGGCCGGCGACGCCTATTGCGTCACCTGCAAGGGCCCCGACCAGATCTATCTCTGCCGGGTCAACGGTGACGTCCGGAGCGACGCGGCAAAGCTCTATTGCGTGGTGCGAACCGCCAAGGAAGGCGGACATGCCTCCTGCAGCGCGCGCGAGGCGACTGCCGGCTGCAACGGCGTGGAGAAGATCTACAGCTACGACGGGCCGGCCATCCCTGACGGGCTTGCCGAGGATCCGCGCTTCAAGAAGGTCCTGGGACGGATCGAAAAGGAGCAGAAGGCCTTCGACAAGGAGGACGAGCACAAGTCCCTGGTCGAGGTCACCGGTCAGGCGGTGAGCGCGTCGCGGCGCGGCTGGCGCAACATGCGCGCCTCGATCACGGGCCGCAACGAGGCGAACCAAGCTTCGGTGCCAAACCCCGCCACGCCGGCTAGATCAGCAGCGCAAGACCCGCTGCCGGAACTGCCGGGCGAGACGCCGGCCCTCCCCTTGAGCGCGGCACATGCGGAGACTGTCGCCCCGCCGCCGGAGCGCAAGCGCGGTGTCGGGTCAATCGCGCGCAACACCTATCGCTGCGTCCGCTCGCTCTTCCGCCACTGCCGCAGCGAGACGGCGCAAACCCCGAATTAGCCCTAATTGGTAGCAAGCCACTCGCGGGCAAGCTTCTGAGCGAGCGCAATCTGGTTTGCCGACATTTCGCGAGCAAGCTCGATGCGGCGGACAAGAGCAGCGCGATTGCCGCGCAGCGCCGCCAAGTTGAACCATTTATGCGCAACCACGAGGTCCGGCTCTACATCGAGGCCGGTCGCATACAGCAACCCGAGCTCGAACAGTGCATCCGCGGCCCCCGTCTGCGCCGCGACCTCAAACCGATCCACGCCCAAGTCCATCCGTGCCATCACCCTACCCCTGTTGTCTTCCTGATCCGCTTCTGCCGAGACGCTGCATGATTGCTTTGGCGCCGGCAGGCCGTGTCGAACTTCGATGCGGGCGATCTTTGGCGAAGCGCTCTGAACAACACCTGAACGGGCGTGCTTAACGCAAACTGACCAGTCCTAAACGGGACAGTAAGCTTGGTTTACGCGGGAACGCTTTTGCCGGGCTGAATGGTTAATCGAGGGGGGCTGGCAAGGACTCCTTCACCAGTCAAGGTGACATGCCGCTAACCAAGAACGATTTTCCTAAAAAGCGGGAGATCGGCGGGCGCCGCTAAAACTCAGGCGTCGTCGCCGGCAACAGCACCGTCGAGCCGGTGGTGAGCCGCGCCTCGAGATCGCGATGGGCGCGCGCGGCCTCTGCCAAAGGATAGGTCTGGTTGACCGTAATCTTCACCTTGCTCGATCCCACCACATCGAACAGATCGTTGGCGGTGGCGACGAGGTCTTTTCGTGTGGCCGTATAGTTGGCGATCGACGGCCTGGTGGCGTAGAGCGAGCCCTTCTGCGACAGAAGCGTGATCTTGAAATCCGGCACCGGGCCGGAAGCCTGGCCGAAGCTCACCCACAGCCCGAGAGGCTTGAGGCAGTCGAGCGAGCCCGGAAAGGTATCCTTGCCGATCGAGTCGTAGACCACGTCCACACCCTTTCCCTTGGTGTAGGCCTTCACCATGGTGACGAAGTCTTCTTCGCGGTAGTTGATGACATGGGCGCAGCCGTGCGCCCGCGCGATCAGCGCCTTGCCAGCGGAGCCAACCGTGCCGATCACCGTGGCGCCGAGCGAGGCCGCCCATTGGCAGGCGATCAGCCCGACGCCTCCCGCCGCGGCATGGAACAGAAGCGTCGTCTTCGGCCCCACGTTGTAGGTCCTGCGCAAGAGATATTGCGCGGTCATGCCTTTGAGCATGATCGAGGCTGCGACCTCGTCGCTCAGCGCAGCCGGCAAGCGTACCACCCGATCCGCGGCGATCAGGCGCTCCTCGGCATAGGCGCCGATCGGCCCGGCATAGGCGACGCGCCTCCCCACTTTCAGCTCCTTCACGCCTTGGCCGACGGCGGTCACCACGCCGGCGCCCTCCATTCCGGGGATGAACGGGAGTGACGGCTGCGGATAGAACCCGGTCCTCTGATAGACATCGATGTAGTTGAGGCCGACAGCCGTCTGCTTGATGCGGACTTCGCCGGGACCAGGCTCGCCGACCTCGACCTTCTCCCATTTGAGGGCCTCAGGCCCGCCATAGGCGTGAACGCGGATCGCCTGCGTCATTGCTGAAGCCGGGCATGACGAACTATAGCGCGATTGTACGCCTACGGATCATGAATGCCGCAACAGCCGGGGAGCCTATTCGATCCCGAGCTTCGCCTTCACCAGCTCGTTCACGGCTTGCGGGCTTGCTTTGCCGCCGGTCGCCTTCATCACCTGTCCGACGAACCAGCCGGCAAGAGCGGGCTTCGCCTTGGCCTGCTCGGCCTTGTCGGGGTTGGCGGCGATGACCTGATCCACCGCCTGCTCGATTGCCGCGAGGTTGGTGACCTGCTTAAGTCCTCGCTCATCCGCAATTTTTAGGGGAAGCTCTTCATCATCTGTTGGGCCAGACAACCGGATGGTCTCGTATAGATCCTTTGCCATCGTGGTCGATAGTCTACCTTCCTCAACCATCCTAAGGATCGCGCTGCTGCTCGACGGCCCCGTCGGTCCTACGTCAATCCACCACGGTAGGGCAGTTGGGCCGGTGGGACCTTGAGGTCCGCCAATCCCTTCAGAAGGCTCGGTCAACAATGAGCCCGAGCCACCGCTTACGCTAGCCGGGACGTTTCTCGCAGCCGGTTGCGCGGAAGCGAACACCACTTCGGGAGTCGTCTCCTTGCCACCGGAACCCAGAACAACGTTAGTGACCCAATTGGCTGCTCTCTTTGCGGGAATGCCGTTCTTTACTATGGTTTCGAAGTAGTCCGCACGGGCCCGCTCGGCCACCAGAACGTCGGCGTCATAGGCTGACAGACCGAAGGTCTCGATGAACCTCGCCCGCTTCCGGTCGGGAAGCTCGGGCAGATTGTCGGCAAGGCGGTCCACATAGTCTTGGCTGAGCTCGAGCGGCAGGAGGTCCGGGTCGGGAAAATAGCGATAGTCATGCGCCTCTTCCTTCGAGCGCATCGACCGCGTCTCGCCTGTCCTGGCATCGAACAGCCGCGTCTCCTGTTTGATCGTGCCGCCGTCCTCGATGATCTCAATCTGGCGCCGCGCCTCATGCTCGATGGCCTGACCGATAAAGCGGATCGAATTGACGTTCTTGATCTCGCAGCGCGTGCCAAGCGGCGCTCCTGGCTTCCGCACCGAGACGTTGACGTCCGCGCGCAAGCTCCCTTCTTCCATGTTGCCGTCGCAGGTGCCGAGATAGCGCATGATGGTGCGGAGCTTGGTGAGATAGGCCTTGGCCTGCTCGGACGACCGCAGGTCAGGCTTCGACACGATCTCCATCAGCGCCACGCCCGAGCGGTTGAAATCCACGTAGGAAAATTTAGGATGCTGGTCGTGCAGGCTCTTGCCGGCGTCCTGCTCAAGATGCAGCCGCTCGATGCCGACCACGACCCGCTCGCCGTCGAGCAGATCGACGACGACCTCGCCCTCGCCGACCACCGGGCTCTTGTACTGGGAGATCTGATAGCCCTGGGGCAGGTCGGGGTAGAAATAGTTCTTCCGGTCGAACACCGAATTGAGGTTGATCTTGGCTTTAAGCCCGAGCCCGGTGCGGATCGCCTGCGCAATGCACTCCTCGTTGATCACCGGCAGCATGCCGGGCATGGCCGCATCGACCAGGCTGACATGGGAGTTGGGCTCGCCGCCGAATGCGGCTGAAGCGCCGGAGAACAGCTTCGATTTGGAGGTGACCTGGGCATGCACCTCCATGCCGATCACCACCTCCCACGGGCCGGTCGCGCCTTCGATCAGATTGCTCTGCTTTGCACGTTCCTGCATTTCAGCCGCATATTAGAGTGCATTCAGTCCAACCGGAAATCGTCATGCCCGGCACTCGGGTCCGGCTCTGCCGGCCCGAGCACAAGCCCTTGTGCCCGGGCATCCACGAATTTCAGCCGATGTAGATGGCCGGGACAAGCCCGGCTATGACGAAACCATCCAGGAGCTAGGCGTTGTCCTCGCCCTGCCGGCTGAGCTTTTCTTCCTCGTATTGGACGAACCAGCCGATCATCTGCCGCCACAAGGCCTCGGCCAGCTCTGGCGGAAGCCCCTTCTCCACCGCCCGCGCCCGCACCCGGTTGATCACCTGTTGGATGCGCCACGGCACCCGAGCTTCCGCCGGCGACTGCTTGAGCTGCCAGGCGCGATCGACATAGGTGAAGCGCTCGCCGATGAGGTCGACGAGCTCCACATCGATGCGGTCGATCTCCGCCCTCACCTCTTCCATATCGTCGCAATCCTCTGGCTTGCGCGGCGCCATCAAACGACCCTCCAGCGCGTGACTTTGATCGGTCGCATAGTCATGCTGCCCTGCTCCACCAGTCTTGCGGCTTGGCCAGCGGGCCGGCCGCCTCTTCGATGGCCCGCGCGGTGCGGAACAGCGTCTCCTCGTCGAAGGGACGGCCGATCAGCTGCAAGCCGAGCGGAGTGCCTTCCGACGACAGACCGGCCGGAACCGACATGCCCGGCAAACCAGCCATATTCACCGTCACCGTGAAGATATCGTTGAGATACATCTCGACCGGATCGCCCGACTTCTCGCCAAGCGCGAAAGCCGGCGACGGCGTGGTCGGCGTCAGGATCACATCCACCTCCTCGAAGGCCGCATCGAAGTCGCGCTTGATCAGGCTCCGCACCTTCTGCGCCTTGAGATAATAGGCGTCGTAATAGCCGGCCGACAGCACATAGGTGCCGATCAGGATGCGCCGCTTCACCTCGGCGCCGAAGCCAGCCGAACGCGTGTTCTCATAAAGCGAGATCACATCCTTGCCGGGCTCGCGCAAGCCATAGCGCACGCCGTCATAGCGGGCGAGGTTCGAAGAGGCCTCCGCCGGAGCGACAATATAATAAGACGGCAGCGCGTATTTGGTGTGAGGCAGGCTCACCTTCTTGATCTTGGCACCTGCGGCCTCGAGCCACTTCACCCCCTGCTCCCACAAAGCATCGATCTCCGCCGCCATGCCGGGCACGCGGTATTCCTTGGGAATGCCGACGGTCAGCCCCTTCACGCCAAGGTTCACCGCGGCCTCGTAGTCGGGAACCGGCTCATCAACGCTTGTCGTGTCCTTCGGGTCGTGGCTCGCCATGGCTTTCAGCAGGATCGCGGCGTCTTGCACGGTGCGTGCGATCGGCCCCGCCTGATCGAGCGACGAGGCAAAGGCGACGATGCCCCAGCGCGAGCAGCGGCCATAGGTCGGCTTGATGCCGACCGTGCCGGTGACCGCGGCAGGCTGCCTGATCGAGCCGCCGGTATCGGTGGCGGTGGCACCCATGCAGAGACGCGCGGCAACCGCGGCCGACGAGCCGCCCGACGAACCGCCAGGCACGAGCTTGGCATTTGAGCCAAGGCGGCGCCAGGGATTGACCACGGGGCCGTAATGGCTCGTCTCGTTGGACGACCCCATGGCAAACTCGTCATTGTTGAGCTTGCCGAGCATCACCGCACCGGCATTCCACAGATTGGCGGTGACCGTCGACTCGTAAGGAGGCGTAAAGCTGTCGAGAATGTGCGAGCAGGCTGTGGTGCGCACGCCCTTGGTGGCGAACAGATCCTTGATGCCGAGTGGGATGCCTTCGAGCGAACGCGCCTCGCCTTTGCGGAGTCGCGTATCGCTCTCCTTCGCCGCTTCGAGCGCACGCTCAGGCGTGGTAAGCACGAAGGCGTTGAGGGCCTCATTGGCGCGGGCAATGGCGTCGATATGCGCGCGCGCAAGCTCTTCGGCGGACAGCTCCTTGCGGGCAAGCGCCTCACGCGCCTCAGCTATGGAAAGATCGGTGGGGTCGGCCATGCTCTACGGCTTGACGGTGTCGCACTTGACGAAGGCACTGTAGGATTCACTCGCGGCCTGTTGATCGAGTGTCCGGCCCTGCGCGCCGGAATGGTCACCGGTCGCCCCCGCCCCGCCCGACTCCTCAGGCGCGTCCGTCTCGCCGCTGTCGGATTGCGCCGACGCATCGTAGCCGCCCTGCTGGGTCAGATCGGTAATTCTGGTGACATTGAGCTTGCCGTCGTCCTTCTGCTTGATCGAGAACAGGTCGGGATAGGTGTAGCCGGCCTCGTCGCAGAAGGCCGTCGCCACCCAGCTCTTGGCGTCGTGGGCGAACACATTGACGAAATCGCAGGCCTGCTGATAGCCGATGAGCCCCTTCTTGGTCAGCACCTCGAAATCGAATTCCTCGCCGAGCTCGGCCGGCGTCTTGGTCGCGAGCAGCGCGCAGTCCTCTTTGGTCGAGGCGAAAGTGCCCTCCGGCAGGGTGCTCTCCGGCGCTTGCGGCAGCGCCGAACCGGCGCCGGCGAGCCAAAGTCCGGTCGCAAGCAGAAGGGCGTTTCGCATCGCCGCTCCCCTACTCCACGATCTTGGGCACGACGAAATAATGATCGTCGACCGAAGGCGCATTCTTGAGGATATCGTCGGCGCAATTGCCGTCGGTGACTTCGTCCTTCCGCTTCTTCATGGTCATGGCGACCACGCGGGTCATCGGCTCGACATTCGACGTGTCGATCTCATCAAGCTGCGCCACCCAATCGAGGATGCCCGACAGCTCCTTTTCAAGCCGCGCGGCCTCGTCTTCGGTGACGGCAATGCGGGCGAGATGGGCGATGCGGTGGACGGTCGCGCGATCGACGGACATGGACTCTGGCGCCAACGGGAACTTCGTGTTTCAGGGGCTCTGTAGCACCGGGCCGGGGCCGCTTCAATTGGGGGCTTGGCTGCTGCGAGGCCGGACTCAAGCCTCGAAGGGGACCCCGACCTTGGGCACCACCACGCTATTCCCGCCCATTTCCGCGACGAATTTGTCCGCCGTCTGGTCGATGATGGGAAACGTCCCGTAATGGCAGGGGATCACCTTCTCGAACTGGAAGAAGCGCTTGCAGGCGAGCGCCGCGGTTTTCGCCCCCATGGTGAAGCGGTCCCCGATCGGCACGATGCCGATATCGGGGCGATAGATCTCGTTGATCAGCCCCATGTCGGAAAAGATCGCGGTGTCGCCCATATGGTAAACCGTCTTGCCCTCGCGCGTGGCAATCACGAGCCCGCAACAGGCGCCGAGATAGATCGACCGCCCCTCGTGGAACACGCCTGACGAATGCCAGGCAGGCACGAAGGTGATGTCGAAATCCTGGTGATGGATGGTGCCGCCGGTATTGCCCGGATCGATCTTCTCAACCCCGAGGCTCGCCATATGCATGGCGAGCTCGAAGACGGCGATGAGCGGTGCTGCGGTCTCTTTGCAGATTTCAACGGTGTTGCCGGTGTGATCCTCATGTCCATGGGTCAGCGCTACGTGGGTCACGCCCTTCGCTACCTGCCGCACCGTGTGGCCCGACTCCTCGAAGGTTGGGTTCCCGCTGAGGAACGGATCGATCAGGATGCTCGATTTACCCGTGTCGATGCGGAAGCAGGAATGGCCGAACCAGGTGATGTGCATGGCGTGTCCCAAGTTGACTATTGCAGGACTATAAGAAGGCGATGCCCTTTGACAATCATACAAGACCCCTCACCCGGCGAGCCCCGGATCAATCCGGGGGCTTGCCACCCTCTCCCACAGGGGAGAGGGGAAAGGCCGGACCACGTCTCAAATCCCCTCGCCCCTTGTGGGAGAGGGCTTTCCGCCGCGACCTTGGGCGCGAAGCATACGCAAGTCGCATGGCGGAAAGGGTGAGGGGTGTCTGACGTGACGAAAAACGCGATCACCGCCATTGAGGATTTGCCGCCGCTTTTGGCGCGCGAGGCAAGGCTGCTCGGCCTCGACCTCGGCACCAAGACCATTGGCCTTGCGCTCTCCGACGTGACCCGCAGCGTCGCCACCCCCTACGACACCATCCGCCGCAGCAAGTTCACCGCCGATGCCAAGACGATTCGCGAAGTGGTTGAAAAGAATCAGGTCGGAGCCCTGGTGATCGGGCTCCCTCTCAATCTCGACGGCAGTGAAGGTCCGCGTGCCCAATCGACCCGCGCCTTCGCCAGGAACCTTGGCCCTCATGTCGAGGTGCCCATGGTGTTCTGGGACGAGAGGCTGTCGACCGCCGCCGTCGAGCGCCACCTGATCGAGGCCGACGCCTCGCGCAAGCGCCGCGCGGAGGTCGTCGACCGCATGGCCGCGGCCTACATCCTGCAAGGCGCGCTCGAGCGGCTAAGGCGACTTGAGCTGCGCTAGCCCCAGGTTCTCGTGAAAGATGAGATAGCCGCCAGGCGTCTCGGGGCAAAGGCCCACGCCGCAGATCGCGAGCGTCGACAGCACATTGCCGACCGCAAGCAGGGCGAGCAGTGCAACGGCCAAAAGCGGCAGCGTGACCTCGCGCAGAGGGATGGGTCCCGAAGGCTCATATTGCCGATCGAACAGCAGCATCACGCCGCAGCCTACGAGGATGGCCACGAACATGATCAGCGCCCAGGTGTAGAGGTGCAGCCCAAAGATCGCATTGCCGTAGGCGCCCGACCCCGGAACGACATAGTGCAGCACCTGATCGGCCGAGACGATGCCGCCGACCGCGGCGCCGAGGATGGCGAGACCGTAGTGGCTCGGCCGCGGCCCGAAGATCAGATTGAGGGCAATGCCAAAGCCAGCGGCGATGAAGCCAGCCCGTTGCAGAATGCAGATCGGGCACGGCAGGTCGCGGAACCAGAGCTGGTCGGCAAAGGCGAGGACCAAGACCGTGTCGACGGCCATGAGCCCCAAGGCGTTGAGCAGCCTCGACAGATCGGCCGTCACACTACGCTCCTGCGACTACAGTCCGAGATTCAGCACATCCGTCGCGTGAAACCGGAACAGCACAAGCAGAACCAACACGCCGGCAACCCAGAAACCCATCGCTGCCTCGCGCCGACTCGTCCATCCCGCGGCAAGACCGCAGGCAAACAGAAGGAAGGGCAAGCTCATCATGGTTTAGCCTCCGCCAGACCGAACCTTTGACGCCTTACTGCAACCCGCGTGCAACAATGCCTCCAGATAGCGCCATCACCCACTTGACGGCGTCCCTCGAAGACCGCTCGCGCGATCCTCAATGATTCGCGCGCAACCGTAAACTGCAAGTTATTGAAATTTCGACCCGGATCGGTAGACGAGGGTTAACCTTAAGACTGCGGTCCTGGGCGCAATCGGCCTTGATGAAAATCAAAAGGGGCTGCAGGGCCTTCGCTCACGCCATCGCTGGAGCCGCGCGGGCGGCTATGCTGTGGATATCTCCCCCGCCAAGCCCGACGCCGTAACTGTGCCTGAAGGCGCCATAGAGCCGCGTCGCGAGGAACGCATCGCTCACGGCCGGCGGCGCATGAGCCTGCAACAGGGCACCGGCCGCCGTGAGCGCGAGCAGCTCGACCACAGATCGCGCCCTCGCCTGGTCCCGCGCGGCCTCGGCGAGCAGGATCCTCACGCCATCGACGGCCGACTTCAATCGCTGCTCGCCGCCGCTTGCGGCCTCGATTCCGGCGAGCACGCGCTCCAAGGTTTCCGGCGAACGCTCGACCGCCCTGAGCACATCCAGGCACATGACGTTGCCCGATCCCTCCCAGATGGCGTTGACCGGAACTTCGCGATAGAGCAGCGGGAAGCCGCCCTCCTCCACATAGGCGTTGCCGCCAAGGCACTCCATCGCCTCATAGACGAGCGGCGGGGCAATTTTGCACACCCAGTATTTGGTGACCGGGGTCATCAGCCGCCGATAGGCAGCCGCGTCAGGGTCGTCGTGGCCGTCGAAGGACGCTGCGAGCTTGAAGGCGAGCGCGGTCGCAGCTTCCACGTCGAGCGCCATGTCGGCGAGCACCTGCAACATTAGCGGCTGGTCGATCAGCTTCTTCTGGGACACGCTGCGATGCTGCGCGTGGTGGATGGCGCGGGCGAGCGCCTGTCGCATCAGCCCCGCCGAGGACACGGCGCAGTCGAGCCTTGTCAGCGTCACCATGTCGATGATGGTTTGGACGCCTCTCCCCTCCTCGCTGATCAGATAGCCGAAGGCGCGGTCGAAGCCCACTTCGGCAGAGCCGTTTGAGCGATTGCCGAGCTTGTCCTTGAGCCGCTCAAGCTTGATCCTGTTCACCGACCCGTCGGGCGCAAAGCGCGGCACGAAAAAGCAGGACAGGCCGCCTTTGGCCTGCGCCAGCACCAAAAACGCGTCGGACATCGGTGCCGACAGAAACCATTTGTGACCGGTGATGGCATAGGCCTTGCCAGGGCCGGTGCCGTTGATCGCCGTGGCGACCGTGGTGTTGGCGCGAACGTCGGTACCTCCCTGCCGTTCCGTCATGCCCATGCCGATGGTGATGGCCTGCTTCTTCTGCCACGGCGCAAACCGCGGGTCGTAGCCGCGCACGAGCAGTTTCGGCAGCACGGTGCGGGCGAGAACCGGCTCATGCAGGAGCGACGCCGCGGCGGCGTGGGTCATGGTGATCGGGCAGCAATGTCCTGCTTCCATCTGCGCCGCCATATAACCGCCGGCGCACCTGGCGACATGGGCTCCCGGGCGTGGGCCGTTCCCTGTCAGATAGTCCCAGGTCGAGCAATGCAGCCCTTGCGCCGTGCTGAACCCCATCAGCCGGTGATAGGCCGGGTGATAGTCGACCCGGTCGAGACGGCGGCCCTGGGCGTCGAAGGCGCGGAGCCGTGGCGGGTTCTCATTGGCCTGGCGCCCGAGTTCGGCCGCAGCCGCGCTGCCGGCGATCCGGCCGAAGGCCGTGAGGTTCTCGGCGGCGTCGGCCGCCCCCTCCCGCGCGACCGCCTCGCGCAAGACCATATCCGACGTGAACAAGTTCACGTCGGTAAAGGCCGGGCTTTGGTTCAAATCCCCTTCCGCCTCGCGAGCCGTTGACACGGCACCTCCTTCGATCTTCTTCAAGCTTATCGCGCGGCGGCGTCCCCAGAAATAAAAACGAGGGCGCCGACTAAAGGCGCCCCCGAAACCGTAACGGCCGCGGCGAGGCCGCTGCCACTCCTGTCAAACTAGCAAGGGACGCACAAGCATCCAGTCTTTTTCTTGCAGACCTGGTGCGTCCCCCGGCGGCAGCCATTGGCCCCGACCAAAGGGCCATTTAGCCGGCAACCGGCTTCCACAATCATCGGCGAGTAGGCCTTGGTGCCGATAGCAGCCGTCCCGCTGGTCGTTGCTTCGGCGCTCCAAGCAAGAAGCCCCGCGGACAGTACTGCCACTGTCGCAGCCAGAATAATCGCGAGCTTGGACATATCTCCTCCCGGGCTGAGCACGTCCTCTCATTCGGGACGGCGCCCGAGGCATAGGGTAAAAATGGAAATTAGGCGACTCAACTTCTCGACTCAGCCCCTGCTCAAGCCGATTGCCTCGGCGCGCTTGCCGCGCGGGCAAAGTCGGCTTATAGAGTCCACTTTAATGAGCATTGCGGCCGAAGCGACCGAATTCTCCTTCCCTCATCGCCATCTGCTTGGGATCGAAGGCCTTTCGCACGACGAGATCGTGGGTCTGCTCGACCTAGCGGAACAAGCCTCGAGCGTCAGCCGCCAGGTCGCCAAGAAGCGCGACGACCTCCGCGGCCGCACCCTGATCAACCTGTTCTTCGAGTCCTCGACCAGGACGCAAAGCTCCTTCGAGCTCGCCGGAAAGCGGCTCGGCGCCGACGTGATGAATATGTCGACGCGGACCTCGTCGATGTCCAAGGGCGAGACCCTGATCGACACCGCCGTGACGCTCAACGCCATGCGGCCCGACCTTCTCGTCGTTCGCCACCATGCCGCGGGCGCCGTCGAGCTGCTCGCCCAAAAAGTCGATTGCTCGGTGATCAATGCCGGCGACGGCAGCCATGAGCACCCGACCCAGGCGCTGCTCGATGCCCTCACCATTCGCCGGCACAAAGGACACATTGCCGGCCTGATCGTGGCGATCTGCGGCGACATCCTGCATTCGCGGGTCGCCCGCTCCAACATCCTTCTACTCAACACGCTCGGCGCGCGCGTCCGCGTCATCGCGCCGTCGACGCTGATCGCATCGGGCATCTCGCGGCTCGGGGTCGAGGTCTATTCCTCGATGCGGGAGGGGCTGAAGGACGCCGACATCGTGATGATGCTTCGGCTTCAGCGCGAACGCATGACCTCGAATTTGGTGCCGAGCCAGCGCGAATATTTCCACTTCTTCGGGCTCGACCACGAGAAGCTTTCCTGCGCCAAGCCCGATGCCCTGATCATGCATCCGGGGCCGATGAACAGAGGCGTGGAGATCGACTCGAGCGTGGCCGACGATCAGCGCAGCGTGATCCGCGAGCAGGTGGAGATGGGCGTGGCCGTGCGTATGGCGGTGCTTCAGGCGCTCGCCCGCCATCTGCCCAACCACTGATGACGATGCAAGCGCCCACCCCCGATCGTACCGGCCGGCCGCTGGCCCTCCTCCATGCGCGGCTGATCGACCCTGGCACTCGCCTCGACGAGACGGGCGGCGTGCTGATCGCCGACGGCATGATCGCCGATCTCGGCCCGAACGTAACCGCCGGCTCCATTGGTGATGCGCAAGCGATCGACTGCGACGGTCATGTGCTCGCTCCCGGCCTGATCGACATGCTGGTGTTCTCCGGCGAGCCGGGGCATGAGCACCGCGAGACGCTGTCCACCACGAGCCGGGCCGCCGCCGCCGGCGGCGTCACCACCGTCATCTGCATGCCCAACACCGAGCCCGTGATCGACGACGTGGCGCTGGTCGACTTCATCATGCGCCGCGCGCGCGACACGGCGCGGATCAACGTGCATCCCATGGCGGCGATGACCAAGGGCCTGAAGAGCGAGGAGATGGCCGAGATCGGTCTCTTGCGCGACGCCGGCGCCATCGCCTTCACCAACGGCAAGACGAGCCTCGCCGACGCCAAGATGATGCGGAACGTGCTCGCCTACGCCAAGGATTTCGGCGCGCTCATCATCCATCATTTGGAAGAGCCGACACTCGCCCAGAACGGGGTGATGAACGAGGGCGAGGTGGCAACGCGGCTTGGCCTCCCCGGCATTCCGCGCGAGGCAGAGACCATCATGCTCGAGCGTGATTTGCGCCTCGCCGAACTCACCGGCGGCCGCTATCACGCCGGCCAGATCTCCTGCCGCGCATCGCTCGACATCATCCGCGCCGCCAAGGCTCGCGGCCTGCCCGTGACCTGCGGGGTCTCCATCAATCATCTCACGCTGAACGAGAACGACATCGGTCCCTACCGGACCTTCTTCAAGATGCGCCCGCCGCTCCGCTCCGAAAACGACCGCGCCGCCATGGTCGAAGGCATCGCCAGCGGCGATATCGACGTGATCGTGTCGGCCCACGATCCCCAGGACGCCGACGGCAAGCGCCGCCCCTTCGCCGAAGCAGCCGACGGCGCCATCGGCGTCGAGACCCTGCTCTCGGCGGCACTCCGTCTCTATCATGACGGCAGCGTCGATCTTGTTACCTTGCTTCGCGCCTTGACCGCGAACCCCGCACGCCTGCTCGGACTTCCGAGCGGCCGCCTCGCCAAGGGAGCACCGGCCGACCTCGTCCTCATCGATCTCGACACGCCCTTCGTGGTGAATCCCGAGCTTTTGCGCACGCGGTCGAAGAACACGCCCTTCGACGAGGCGCGGCTGCAAGGCCGGGCGCTGATGACCCTCGTTGCCGGACGCGCGGTGTACAATTACGGTGAGTGCGGCAGCTAGCCTTTTCTCTATCCGGGGTCTGACCGACAATGCTCGCGGCCGATTGGAGCCTCTACGATCCCCTCGCGCTTGCGCTCGGTTATCTGCTCGGCTCGATCCCGTTTGGCCTCATCCTCACCAAGCTCGCCGGGCATGGCGACCTGCGCGACATCGGCTCAGGCAATATCGGCGCCACCAATGTGCTGCGCACCGGCAACAAGCCGCTCGCGGCCCTCACCCTTCTGCTCGATCTGTTGAAGGGCACCACCGCCGTGCTCGTCGGCGCGCGCTTCGGGCCTGACGCCGCAATCCTTGGCGGCCTTGGCGCCTTCCTGGGGCACCTCTTCCCGGTCTGGATCGGCTTCCGTGGCGGCAAGGGTGTCGCGACCTATATCGGGGTTCTGCTCGGATTGTATTGGCCGGCAGCGATGGCCTTCTGCGCGATCTGGATTCTGGTGGCCGTCCTCACCCGCTATTCATCCCTTGCGGCACTCGCGGCGAGCGCCGCAATCCCCTGCCTGCTCCTCTTCATGGGGCAACCGCGGATAGCGATGTTGTTCCTGGTCTTCACCGTGCTTCTCTATTGGCGCCACGCCGACAATATCGGACGCCTGCTGCGAGGCGAGGAGGGGCGCATTGGCGCGAAGAAGACCTGATCCGGGTAGGGACATGCTCTCTGCCCACTCCGCGATCCAGCTGAGCGACCGCCAGCGACTGAGCTGGCTCAGGCTGATCCGCAGCGAGAATGTCGGTCCGGCAACCTTCCGCGCGCTGGTCAATCAATTCGGCGGCGCCGAGGCGGCGCTCGACGCCCTGCCTGCCCTGTCGCGCCGCGGCGGCCGCGCCTCGATCCGGGTCTTCACCGAGGCTGAGGCCAAGGCCGAGCTTACCGCCGCTGAGCAGGCCGGGGCCCATCTCGTGGTCATGGGAGAGAAGGGCTATCCGCCTGCGCTCTCCCATGTCGATGCCCCGCCGCCAGTGCTTTATGCCAAAGGCAGGCTGGAACTCGCCGAAGGCCCGATCATCGCCATGGTCGGCGCCCGTAACGGTTCTGCCGTTGGACAGAAGCTCACCAGGCAGCTTGCCACCGAGCTTGGGCTCGAAGGGTTCGTCATTGCCTCAGGCCTTGCGCGCGGCATCGACACCGCCGCACATCTTGCGTCGCTCGAGCGCGGTACCATCGCCGTACTCGCCGGTGGCATCGACGTCGTCTACCCGCCGGAGAATGCAGACCTTCAGCGCGCCATCGGCGAACAGGGGCTCTTGCTCAGCGAACGCAGCCCTGGCTTTGCCCCGAGAGGCAAGGACTTTCCCCGCCGCAACCGTCTGATCTCTGGCATCTCGCTCGGGGTTGTCGTGGTGGAGGCCGCCGAGCGGTCAGGCTCGCTGATCACCGCCCGCTTTGCCGGCGAGCAGGGCCGCGAGGTCTTTGCCGTTCCGGGCAGCCCTCTCGACCCGCGCTCTGCCGGCACCAACAATCTGCTCAAGCAGGGCGCCTGCCTCGTTACCGGCACCCGTGACATCGTCGATGCTCTGGCGCCGATCCTTGGCCGCCCGGTCGAGCCGTTCGGCCCGGAGCTGTCCGCCCCGGAGGAAGGGGCATCGCCTGAACCGTTGCCCGAAATCGCGCAAAGTGAGCGGGAACGGATCATCGGCGCGCTTGGCCCAAGCCCGGTCGACATCGACGAGGTCGCCCGTGTCACTGGCATCGCGGTGCGCAAGGTGCATATTGTTCTGTTGGAACTCGATCTCGCGGGAAAGTTGCAAAGACACGGGCAGCAACTTGTGTCATTGATCGGGGAGGACTAGCCCTCAGTCGTCCCGCGCTCGCTCGACTTGCTCCTCTTCTTTTGCCATGGCGAGCAGATAGGCGATCAGGGGCAGTCCCGCGGCCTGGGCGATGGATTTCAACTCATCGACCAGGGTGGCGATATAGTCCGCGGCCTCCCGCCGCGTCATATCGGATCCGTTGATGGGGCCTTCTCTGTCGGGCGCTTTCCTGGACCGGGGCGCCCCATTTTGCTTTTTCTGACGCCGGTTCGCCAAACGCGCTCTCCCATAGTGTCAACATCTTCAGGTTGCATTAAATAGTCTATACCCCCTAGAGTTGTCAATTTCGAGTTCTTACAATGCCGCACTCCCCGTTCAGCGGAAATTGACACTCGTGGTGCAAGACACCATTTTCGCCTCAATGCGAGGGCAAGACGCGGCAAACCTCCCCCTCGAGCCGGGCGCCTCCAGTGCCGGCCATGGAACCACTTAATGAACATTGTCATCGTTGAGTCGCCGGCTAAGGCCAAGACCGTGAACAAATATCTCGGGTCGGGCTATCGCGTGCTCGCCTCCTACGGGCACGTTCGCGACCTGCCCTCCAAGAACGGCTCGGTCCTGCCTGACAAGGACTTCGAGATGCATTGGGACGTTGAGCCCAAGGCCGCGAAAAGGCTGGAGGAGATCGCCAAGGCGGTGAAGGGGGCGAACAAGCTGATCCTCGCCACCGACCCCGACCGCGAGGGCGAGGCCATCTCCTGGCACGTCTATCAGGTGCTGAACCGCAAGAAGGCCCTGGATAAGGTCGCGGTCGAGCGCGTGGTGTTCAACGCCGTGACCAAGGAAGCCGTGCTCGACGCCATGCGCCATCCGCGCGAGATCGACGGGCCTCTGGTCAATGCCTATCTCGCCCGCCGGGCGCTCGACTACCTCGTCGGCTTCACGCTTTCCCCGGTGCTGTGGCGGAAGCTGCCCGGCGCCCGCTCGGCAGGCCGCGTGCAGTCGGTGGCGCTCCGTCTCGTCTGCGACCGCGAGCTCGAAATCGAGCGGTTCAGGGCGCAGGAATATTGGTCGCTTGCCGCCGAGCTTGCCACCGCCAAGAGCGAGACCTTTCTCGCCCGCCTCACGGCAGTCGACGGCAAGAAACTCGAGAAATTCGATATCGCCGATGAGGCGACCGCCATGCGCCTCAAGGCCGCGCTCGAAGGCGGCCGCTTCGTCGTGCAAAGCGTGGAAAGCAAGTCGCAGCGCCGCCACCCGGCACCGCCCTTCACCACCTCGACACTCCAACAGGAGGCCTCGCGCAAGCTCGGCTTCTCTCCGCGCCATACCATGCAGCTCGCCCAGCGCCTCTATGAGGGCGTCGACCTCGATGGCGAGAGCGAGGGCCTGATCACCTATATGCGGACCGACGGCGTGCAGATCGTGCCTGAGGCGATCGCCGCTGCGAGGCGCACGGTCGAGCAGCTCTATGGGCGGAACTACGTGCCCCCGAGCCCACGCCAATACGAAACCAAGGCCAAGAACGCGCAGGAGGCCCACGAAGCCATCAGGCCGACCGACTTCGGCAAACCGCCCGAGAAGGTTGCCCGCTTTCTCGATAGCGACTCTCTCAAGCTGTACAAGCTTGTCTGGCAGCGCACGCTGGCGAGCCAAGCTTCGAGTGCCGAGATCGAGCGCACCACCGCCGAGATCGGCGTCACCGGCAATGACGGCGTGACGTATCGTCTGCGCGCCACGGGCTCGGTGATCCGCTTCGACGGCTTCCTCAAGCTCTATGAGGAAGGCACCGACGATGTGATCGGCGAGGACGGCGCGCTCCCCATTTTGGCCCAAGCCGATCAACTCGAAGGCCGCAAGATCGAAGCCAAGCAGCATTTCACCGAGCCGCCGCCCCGTTACTCTGAAGCGAGCCTGATCAAGAAGATGGAGGAGTTGGGCATCGGCCGGCCGTCGACTTATGCCTCGACCCTCAACATCCTGCGCGACCGCGAATATGTCCGGCTCGACAAGAAGCGGCTCCACCCCGAGGACAAGGGCCGGCTGGTCACGGCGTTCCTCGAGAACTTCTTCCGCCGTTACGTCGAATACGATTTCACCGCGGACCTCGAGGAGAAGCTCGACCTGATCTCCGCCGGCCAGCTTGCCTGGAAGGACGTGCTCCGCGATTTCTGGCGCGACTTCATCGCCGCCGTGCAGGACATCGGCGAATTACGCATCACCGAGGTGCTCGATGCGCTGAACGACATGCTCGGGCCCCACATCTTCCCCGGCACGGAAGGTGGCGGCGATCCGCGCGCCTGCCCCTCCTGCGGAGCCGGGCGCCTCAGCCTCAAGATCGGAAAGTTCGGCGCCTTCATCGGCTGCTCGAACTATCCCGATTGCCGCTTCACCCGCCAGCTTGCCGATGGCGGCGACAAAACGGGCGCGCTGGGGAGCGAAGGCAAGCTGCTCGGAACCGATCCAGAGACCGAGCTCGACGTGACCCTGCGCACCGGGCGCTTCGGGCCTTACGTCCAGCTCGGCGAGAACGGCGCGGAGAAGCCAAAGCGCGCCTCGATTCCGAAGGGCTTCGATCCGGAAGGCATCGATCTTTCCCGAGCACTCTCGCTGCTGTCACTGCCGCGCGAGGTTGGAGCTCATCCTGAGACGGGCAAGCCGATCACTGCCGGCTTCGGCCGCTTCGGGCCTTACGTCCAGCATGACGGCAAATATGCGAGTTTGAGCGGCGCCGATGAGGTGTTCACCGTCGGCATCAATCGCGCCGTAAGCCTGCTCGCCGAGAAGGCCGCCAACCGCATTCGGCGCGGCGCCACCGTGATCAAGGACCTCGGCGAGCATCCCGAGATCAAGGGCGCCGTGCAGGTGTTGAGCGGACGCTACGGACCTTACGTGAAGCACGGCAAGATCAACGCCACCTTGCCCAAGGACCGGAACCCTGAAGAGGTCACGCTCGCCGACGCCGTGGAGCTGATCGCCGCAAGAGCCGCCAAGGGACCGGCCAAAAAGCCCGTGCGCAAGACGAGCAAAGCGAAAAAGACGAAGAAAGAGAAAGAGGTCATCGAGGAGACCGCACACTAGTTTTGACCCGCGCGTGCTAAAACGAGTGGTGGCCAAGACCAAGAACGCTCCCAAATCCCAAAAAGTGGGCAAACTTCCTTCCAAGCAAGAGATACTGGATTTTCTGCAAGGTGCCAGCCAACAGGCTGGTAAGCGCGAGATCGCACGCGCCTTCGGCATCAAAGGCGGCGACCGCGTCACGCTGAAAGCGTTGTTGCGCGACATGGCCGATGATGGGCTGATCGCGGGCTCGCGCCGCAAGCTCGAGCGGCCCGGCGTGCTGCCCTCGGTCACCGTTATCGAGATCGTCGAGCGCGATTCCTTTGGCGAGTTCATCGCCCGCCCCGCAAATTGGTCGGAGGAGCATGGGCCGCCTCCGCGCATACTCATTGTCGAGAGCAAGCAGGACAAGGGCCCGGCCTCCGGCATCGGCGATCGCGTGCTGGCGCGCATCACGCCGCTTGGCGCCGCCGCCGACACCCCTTACCAGGCGCGGCCGATCAAGCGGCTTCCCCGCGCCACGCGAAGCCAGCTCGGCATCTTCCGCGCCCTTCCGGGTGGTGGTGGCATCATCGATCCGGTCGACCGCAAGCAGCTGAAGGAATGGCGGGTGGCGCGCGGCGCAACCAACGATGCGGAGAACGGCGAGCTCGTGCGCTTCGAGCTCGGCGGCCCGGCACGCTTCGGCGCCGCCAATGCCCGCATCACCGACAGGCTCGGCAATCCGCAAGATCAGCGGGCGACGAGCCTCATCGCCATCCATGCCCACGGCATTCCCGATACCTTCCCGGAAGCGGTGCTGAACGAGGCTGACGCGGCCAAAGAGCCTGACCTGAAACGCCGCGAGGATCTGCGGCATCTGCCCTTCGTCACTCTTGACCCCGTGGACGCCCGCGACCGCGACGACGCGGTGTGGGCGGAAGCGGACCCCGATCCGAGGAACAAAGGCGGTTGGGTGGTCATGGTCGCCATCGCCGACGTCGCCTCCTACGTCAAACCTGGAAGCGCGCTCGACAAGGAAGCGAGGGCACGCGGCAATTCCGTCTATTTCCCGGACCGCGTTGTGCCGATGCTCCCCGAGCGCATCTCCAACCATCTGTGCTCTCTGCAGGCAAAGGAAGCGCGGCCCTGTCTCGCTGTGCGCATGGTCTTCGACAAGGATGGGCGGAAGCGCGGTCACCGCTTCCTGCGGGGCCTGATGCGCTCGGCGGCGGCGCTCGCCTACGAGCAAGCGCAAGCCGCGATCGACGGCAATCCCGACGATGTGACCGGACCGTTGCTCGAGCCCGTGCTTCTGCCGCTATGGGGCGCTTACGGCAGCCTCACCCGGGCGCGTACCGAACGCGCCCCCCTCGACCTCGACCTGCCCGAGCGCAGGATCCAGCTCGACGAGCAGGGTCGCGTGCGCGGCGTCACCAGCCCTCCCCGCCTCGACGCCCATCGTCTGATCGAGGAGTTCATGATCGCTGCCAATGTCGCCGCGGCGGAAGAATTGGAGGCGAAGCACACGCCCTTGATCTATCGCGTGCACGATCAGCCCTCGAAGGAGAAGCTCGCCGCCCTCTCGGAGTTCCTCTCGACGTTGGGTGTGAAGCTGCCGAAGACCGGGCAATTGAAGCCCGCGCATTTCAACCGCATCCTCGCCGAGACGCGGGCGAGCCCTGTGGCCGAGCTGGCGGGCGAGATGGTGCTGCGCAGTCAGGCTCAGGCCGAGTACAGCGCCGGCAATTTCGGTCATTTTGGTCTGAACCTGCGGCGCTACGCTCACTTCACCTCGCCGATCCGCCGCTATGCCGATCTCATGGTGCATCGGGCGCTGATCCGCGCGCATAAGCTCGGCAATGACGGCCTGACCGACGCCGAGATGCCGCTCCTCGAAAAGGTCGCCGAGGCGATCTCCGGCACCGAGCGCCGAGCCATGGCGGCGGAACGCGAGACGGCAGACCGGCTGATCGCCGCCTATCTCGCCGACCGCATCGGCGCCCGCTTCGCCGCCCGCGTCTCAGGGCTCACTCGCACCGGGCTCTTCGTGCGGCTGAGCGAGACCGGAGCCGACGGCTTTGTCCCGGCCTCCTCCATCGGCCACGAATATTTCTATCATGACGAAAAACGCCAGGCCTTGATCGGCGAAGAGACCGGCGCCGCCTTCCAGCTCGGCGACCCCGTCGAGGTGCGCCTGGTCGAGGCCATTCCATCTGCCGGAGCGCTCCGTTTTGAGCTGTTGAGCGAGGGCCGCATGATCGGCATCAAGCCGGCCCGCGGCCGCATCCAGGGACAATGGCGGAAACCGCAATCTCCCCGCAAGGGGCGGACACGCGGGCGCCGCTAGAAACAAAGCGCGGCATGAGGCCGCGCACCGCGATCCGATTTGGCAGGATTGCTGAACTTCGCTAAGGAATGAGCATGCAAGAAAGATCAGCCCCTGACAGTGCGGTCGTCGTCCGCGGCGGCGCGCGATCGACGGGCGAGCGCTCGATCCCGCTTTCGCTGCTGCGAGGCGCAAGGCTCACCTGTCCGGCTTGCGGCAAAGGCGCCATGTTCCGCCGCTATCTCAAGGTGGCTGATGCGTGCCCCACTTGCGGCGAGGCGCTGCACCATCACCGGGCTGACGACGCACCACCCTATTTCACCATCGTCATTGTCGGCCATGTCGTGGTTGGCTTGATGCTCGCGGTGGAGATGGCCTACCGCCCGCCGCTTTGGCTGCATGCGGCGATCTGGCTGCCGCTCACGGTCTTGCTCGCGCTCCTCCTCCTGCCGCCGATCAAGGGCGCGCTGATCGGCCTGCAATGGGCGCTTCTCATGCACGGATTCGATCCCAGTGCCGAAGAGGAGAAGATCGAGCCCTTCGACACAGGAATATCCAACGGCCGGGGCCGCTGACGGCCTGGTCTTGACTTCCGGGTCCCGGCGAGTAGGGTTCGCCGGACTTTTTTGAGAGCGAGGATGAAATGGCAAAGCCCGTCACGCAAAAGATCAAGCTCGTGAGCAGCGCGGGCACCGGCTATTATTACGTCACCAAGAAGAACCCGCGGAACCAGACCGAGAAGCTCGTATTCAAGAAATACGATCCGGTCGCCCGCAAGCACGTCGAGTTCAAGGAAAGCAAGATCAAATAGAGGGCGAGAGCCCTGTCGCCGGCGGATGCCCATTGTCTGATGGGCCGCGGAAAGCTGCGTCGTGAACAGGAAGCTCCGGCCACCTGCCAAGGTTCGTACTGTTGGCAATAGGTGGTCGGCCGAAACGCGGCGCTAACGAGGAGGCCACTCAAACCGCGCTCCGGCCGACCGAACCCCACGGACCCAGGAGATGCGGCGGACCTGAGCATTCCGTAGGGTTATCTCATCGATGATGTCGAGATGCGCGCGCACGAGCCCCACACGCGCATGTCCCCTCACCCCATACTTTACCTCCGGCCTCAATTCCTACCGGTGTTAAGTCAAATACAAACTACCTGACAAATCGACAAAATCAAACTCTATTGCACACCCAATCTGGCGAAAACGCAGCCAGTTTAACGCCTTACCCAGAAGGCTTCAAGCGCAACGTCAAGTCGAAAAGCCAAGGCTAGCAAGGAAAATCCGGGGTGATTCGGCAAATGCCTACGCTCAAGGCCCTCTAGGCTGCGTCGGCCACAACCCGGTTGCGGCCATCGCGCTTCGCGCAATAGAGCGCCTGATCCGCCCGCTTCAGCATGAACTCAGGGGCGTCGTCGTCAAATTCGACCGCCGCCACGCCGACGCTCGCCGTGACCTGCAACAGGCCGACCTTGCCCCCGACCTCGAAAGGAGCCGCCGCGATGCATTGGCGCAGGCGCTCGCCGACCTGACAGGCCATGGCCAAGTCGCAGTCCGGTATCACCACCACGAACTCCTCGCCGCCCAGCCGGCAGGCGACATCGATACCGCGGGTGTTACGGCGAATCCTCGCGGCGAACTCCCGCAACACCGCGTCCCCGGTGTCGTGGCCGTGGCTGTCGTTGACCACCTTGAAATGGTCGATGTCGATAAGCAGCACCGAAAGGGGCTTGCCGCGCTGCGACGCGTCTTCGAACAGCGTGTCGAGATGGCTTGTCATATAGCGGCGATTGTGCAGTCCGGTGAGTGGGTCGAGGATGGCCATCTCCACGCTCTCTTCGAGCCGTACCCGCAAATGGTCGATATAGCGCTTGCGCTTGACCTGGGTGCGCACCCTCGCCAGCAGCTCGTTCGGATCGATCGGGCGCACCACGTAGTCGTTGACCCCCATGTCCAGGCCCTTGAGCAGGGGCGCATCGTTGCCAGGCTCGGCGATGATCAGGATCGGCAGGTGGCGCGCCCGGTCGAGCGAGCGAACTTGCGAGCATAGCCGCAAGCCGTCTGCCTCCTGCAGGCTGAGGCTTATGATTATGAGATCGAAGTCGCCGTCGGGAAGTCGCAGCAATGCGCTCGCCGGATCGGCCTCCCGGGCGAGCTCGAACTCGCCCCTGAGCGCGTCCTGAATGCGTCGATAGGAGCCGTCATTGTCCTCGACGAGCATTATCCGGCCGCCGCGTGCAACCTGGTCGAAAGGTTTGGCGCCGGCGAAACCCAACTGCTCCTCGGTAGAGGCGCGCATCAGCATCTCGTCGGTCAGCATCTTCAGACGCGCGAGATTCCTCACCCGCTTGACCAGAGCGACGTCGTCGACAGGCTTGGTGAGGAAGTCGTCGGCGCCCGCCTCGAACCCCCTCACCCGGTCGGTGGGCTGATCGAGCGCAGTGACCATGATCACCGGAATATGTTCGGTGCGCGTATCGGCCTTGAGCCTCCGGCAGACCTCGAACCCGTCCATGCCGGGCATCATCACGTCGAGCAGCACCACGTCGGCGCGTTCGTTGGCGCAGATCTCAAGCGCCTCCCGGCCGCTCCGCGCGGTGCGCACCTCGAAATAATCGGCGGTCAGGCGCGCCTCGAGCAACTTGACATTGGCGTCGACGTCGTCGACCACGAGGACGCGTGCGGTCATTGAGGGGCTACCGGGCTTCGCCGATGAACTGCCGCACCGTGGCGAGGAACATCGACACCGAGATCGGCTTCGATATGTAGGCTTCGCAGCCTCCCTCGCGAATGCGCTCTTCGTCCCCCTTCATGGCAAAGGCGGTCACCGCCACCACCGGAATCGTCCTCAGCTGATCGTCTTCTTTCAGCCATTTGGTCACTTCGAGCCCCGAGACCTCAGGTAGCTGAATATCCATGAGGATGAGGTCAGGCCTGTGCTCGCGGGCGAGAGAAAGTGCCTCCATGCCGTTTCTTGTCTGCAGGGTCTTGTAGCCGTGGGCGTCGAGCAGATCATGAAAGAGCTTCATGTTCAGCTCGTTGTCCTCGACGATCAGAACGGTTTTGGCCATCGGCTGCGGCTCAGGCGATTCGGTCGATCCATGATGGGCGATCTTGCCTCGCTGCGCTATGGCGCTGAGAGCTGACCCACCCTTCCACACCATACGTCGCACTCCCCATCTTCTGGGGTCGGATTTGACCGCAAAACCTGTAACCAAATGCTTTCGGAAAACTCCAAAGATCGCGGGAATTGGCGATTTTCTGGCGTCGACTCACCTTATCGAGTGGCCGTCGGGTCCCGACACTCCGCGGCCTTCAAATATTCGAGAGACGTGAGCGTGCCATGTACCGAAAAGTCGCCGTAATCGATCAGGAGTTCGCGGCTCACGCCATTGGCGTAAAGTCGAAAATCGATCTGATAGCTCGGCGTCAGGTCTCCGGTTTTCGACTCGAAATAGCCGATCGATACCGGCCATGAAACGAGGCCGGCGAGTCCCTTCTCCTTGGCCGGGTCTTCGAGCTTGTCCTCTGTTCCGGGCGCCACCGGCTTGCCGATAAAGGCCGTGGTCTCATAGACCTTCTGGCCCTTCTCGGAGCCGTCATAGATCTGCGCCTGCAGCAGGTCCTGTCCATCCAGAGCCGCGTTCATCAAGGCGAGGCTGTGCTGGGTGGGGAACAGCACCTTGCCGGACAGGTTGAGCTCGGCATGGCTCGGCTGGCTGAGCTTGACCTGGACCGCGGCGTCAGGGTTGCGCGTCGCTCGCCCCATGGTGACGTCGCCGAGCTTGTCGTTCAGATATTGCGCCGACTGGAAGCGAAACTTCTGCCCATCGCCCTGCTCCCAGGTCGATGATCGGAGATCGGTCAGGTTGGTTTGCCCTTGCGAATCGGTCATCTGCGTGACCATGCGCATATTGAGTGTATAGCCGTCGCATTCGGAGCCCGTGAACTCGAACACCATGCGCCCGTCGATGCCGGTGATGCCTGAGGCTGAGCGGGCATCGTCGAGCGTCACTTCGTAGACGGCACGGTGAGGCGTGAGCTTGATCGGCTCCTTGGCCGCAAAGGCTTCCGCCGGCCGTGCCAAGCCTCCCGCCAGCATCGCCGCCGACGCAATTGTGAGTATCACTCTCCAAGCCACAGACACCATGCCGCTCCTCGCCTGATCAGACCCCGAATTTTCGCGTGGGGCAGCGATTCTTGGCACCAACGGACGCCCGGGACAAGGGTCCAGCGCTTAGCTTGCGGAGGGTCGGGTTTTGCCCGATGTTCGCGACACGATGCGCCCAATGCGCGTACAACCTCAGATTGGAGGCGGCATGGCCGGAGAGATCGAAGCAAGACTGAAGGCGCTGGACCTCGCTCTTCCCGAGGTTCCCCTCCCCGTCGCGGACTACGTCTCGTTTCTGCACCTTAACGGCCAGCTCTTCGTGGCGGGTCAATTGCCGCTCAAGGACGGAAAACTTGCGGTGACCGGCACGCTCGGGGCCGGCCTCGATATCGCCCAGGGCCAGGACGCGGCGCGCCTCTGTGCGCTCAATATTCTCGCCCAGGCCAAGGCGGCGCTCGGCGATCTCGACCGGATCGTGCAGTGCCTGCGGCTGAACGGCTTTGTCAGCTCGGCGCCGGGCTTCGTGGATCACCCCAAAGTGATCAACGGCGCCTCCGAGCTGATCGTGAAGGTGCTCGGGCAAAAGGGTCGCCATACCCGGATCGCCGTCGGCTGCGCGAGCTTGCCGCTTGGCGCCGCCGTCGAAATCGACGCCATCTTCGCGGTGGATTAACGGCAACCGGCACTCACCCATGACCCGGGATGCGCTCGATTGGTTGAAGCGGCCGATCGCCCATCGCGGCCTGCATGATAAAAAGAAAGGCGTCGTCGAGAACAGCGCTTCTGCGATCGAGGCGGCGATTGCCAAGGGCTATGCCGTCGAGGTCGATCTGCAATGCGCGGCCCACGGAGCGCCCGTCGTATTCCACGACCGGACTCTTGACCGGCTGACGGCGGAGAGCGGACCTGTGTCCGAGTGCGACGCCGCTGAGCTGTGCCAGATCCCCCTGCGCGACAGCAACGACCGCATCCTATCTCTCGATGGGCTGCTCGGCATCGTCGACGGCCGCGTCCCGCTCCTCATCGAAGTGAAGAGCACCTGGAGCGATGACCATCGTTACGAGCGAAACATCGCCGCGGCGCTTGGGCCCTATAAGGGCCAGGTGGCGGTGATGTCGTTCGACCCCGAGTGCGTCGCGGCATTCCGCCGCGCGGCGCCGTCTCTGCCGCGCGGATTGATCGCCGAGCGCTTCGAGGACAAGCATTATTGGTCCGATCTCTCCTTCGGCCGGCGCTTGGCCATGCGGCACCTTTTGACCGTCGTCATCGCGCGGCCCCACTTCATTGCCTACGATATCAGGGCGCTGCCTGCGCTCGCGCCCGGCATCGCGCGCGACATCTTCCGCCTGCCGCTGCTCACCTGGACGGTGCGTAGCGAGGCCGACAAGGCCAGCGCACAGCTTTTCGCCGACGCCATGATCTTCGAAGGAGTCGTGCCCTAGAGCACAACAGCCATGGGCGATATCGAACAGCGCCAGCAAGGAGCCGAAGACGGCGCCATCGTACGCGTGGTATCGCGCATCGCCACGGTTCCAGCTTTGGAGTGGGATGCTTGCGCGCGTGGCGCCGATTCGCGCGGCAACGCAGCGCGCCCTGACAACCCGTTCATCAGCCATGCCTTTCTGCACGCGCTGGAAGAGAGCGGATCGGCGACGCGGGCGACCGGATGGCTGCCGCAGCATCTTGTTCTAGAGGACGCAGCTGGCGGCATCTCCGCCTGCATGCCCTGCTATCTGAAATCGCATTCATACGGCGAATATGTTTTCGATCACGCCTGGGCCGACGCCTATGAGCGCGCCGGCGGCAGCTACTATCCGAAGCTGCAAGCCGCCGTGCCCTTCACGCCGGTTACGGGGCAGCGGCTGCTGGTACGCGATGGCCCTGACCGCGCCGAGCGCGAAGCGCTCCTGCTGCAGGCCGCGGCGACGCTCGCCGAGCGGCTCGAGGCCTCCTCGCTGCACGTCACTTTCCCCACGCTCGAGGAATGGGAGCTTGCCGGCTCGCTCGGCTTCCTCCAGCGCAACGACCAGCAGTTCCACTGGCGGAACGAGGGCTACCAGAGCTTCGAGGATTTTCTCGCCGCCCTTGCCTCACGCAAGCGGAAATCGATCCGCGGCGAGCGCAAGCGCGCCATCGAGGGCGGGGTCGAGATCGAGTGGGTGACGGGCGCCGGCCTCACCGAGGCGCACTGGGACGCCTTCTTCGCCTTCTACATGGATACCGGCTCGCGCAAATGGGGTTCGCCCTATCTCACGCGGACGTTCTTCAGCCTGATCGGCGAAACCATGCGCGATGAGATCCTGCTGGTGCTTGCCAAGCATGCGGACCGCATCATCGCCGGGGCGCTCAATTTCATCGGCGGCGATGCGCTTTACGGGCGCTATTGGGGCGCGCTCGAGGAGCACCCCTGCCTGCATTTCGAGGTCTGCTATTACCAGGCCATCGACTTTGCCATTGCCCATGAGCTCGCACGCGTCGAAGCAGGTGCCCAAGGCGCGCACAAGCTCGCCCGCGGCTATCTTCCGGTAAAAACCTATAGCGCCCATTGGATCAGAGACCCGGCGCTGCGCCGGGCCATCGCCGATTATCTGAAGCGCGAGCGCGCCGCAGTCGCCCACGAAATCGCCCTGCTTGGCGAAGAGTCGCCTTACCGGCGAACTGAATGAGTCTTCACCTCTCCCCTGCGGGGAGAGGTGACAACGGAGTCCTGTCGCTTCGCTGCTTCCATTTCATCGAAACGCGCACTGGCGCGATGAACGACGGCGCCGGGCGCGTCGCCGATTCCACCGGCAACTGGGTCGACGGCCTCGCCCCCGCTTGGCTGCGTCCTTATCTGCGGCTCGCGCGGCTCGATCGGCCGATCGGTTCCTGGCTTTTGCTCCTTCCATGCTGGTGGTCTTCGGGGCTTGCCGCGGTTCATGCCGGCAGGCACGTGGACGCGTGGCATCTGCTTCTGTTTTTCATCGGTGCGTTTGCGATGCGCGGTGCCGGCTGCACCTGGAATGACATCGTCGATCGCGATCTCGACCGCCGCGTCGAACGCACCCGCTCCCGACCGATCCCGGCGGGCCAGGTGACGGTTGGGGCGGCCATTGCCTTCCTGATTCTTCAAGCTTTGATCGGTCTCGCAGTCCTGCTGCAGTTCAATCTCTTCACGCGGTATGTTGGCTGTGCGTCGCTTGGCATTGTCGCCATCTATCCCTTGATGAAGCGAATCACGTACTGGCCGCAAATCGTGCTCGGCCTTGCGTTCTCGTGGGGCGCGCTCATGGGCTGGCCGGCGGTGTTTGCCCGGCTCGATCTGCCGGCATTTCTGCTCTATGCCGGCGCGATCGCCTGGGTGATCGGCTACGACACCATCTATGCGCATCAGGACCGCGAAGATGATGCGCTGATCGGCATCAAATCGACTGCGCTCCTGTTTCGCGAACGCACCAAGCCGATACTGGCGGTTTTTTATGGGCTCGCAGTGATATTGATTGCACTGGCGGGATGGAGTGCCGGCGCCGGTTTCATTTTCGCTATCGGACTCATGGTTTTTGCGGCGCATCTAGGCTGGCAGATACGCCGGCTGGACATTGAGAATCCCGTCGTGTGCCTTGCCGTTTTCAAATCGAACCGGGACGCCGGGCTTGTGCTTTTTGCCGCGCTCGCGT
>NZ_JBOHJB010000005.1:0-60579 GCF_050728395.1 Methyloceanibacter sp. | reverse complement strand
CAAACGCCGCTCGCCCTTGCGGTTGCCGCGCTTGCCGCGTCCATCACCGTCGCCGTCAGCTCCTTCATTGCCGGACTTGAGCACCAAGTCGCGATAATCCTCGAGGCTGCCGGCGAAGTCCTTGGCCGTCCCGCCGTCGACGAGAACGAGCCGGTCGGCAATCAGCCCGAGCAAATGGCGGTCGTGGCTGACCACGATTACCGCGCCGCCGAAGCCGGCCAGCGCCTCCACCAGCGCCTCGCGCGCTTCGATATCGAGGTGATTGGTCGGCTCGTCCAGGATCAGAATATGCGGCGCGTCGCGCGTGATCAGCGCCAGCGACAGCCGCGCCCGCTCGCCACCCGAGAGCTGGCGCACAGCGAGATTCGCCTTGTCGCCCGAGAAGCCGAAGCGACCGAGCTGGGCGCGCACCTCGCCGGGCTTCGCCTCAGGCAAGAAGCGCTCCATATGCTTTAGCGGCGTCTCGTCGGCAATCAGCTCTTCGATCTGGTGCTGGGCGAAATAGCCGACCCGCAATTTGCTGCTGGCTACAAGCGAGCCGCCCATCGGCCGGAGCTGGCCGGCAAGCAGGCGCGCCAAGGTGGTCTTGCCGTTGCCGTTGCGTCCGACCAGCGCGATGCGGTCGTCCGGGTCGATGCGCAAATCGAGCCGCGATAGAACGCTGGTATTCGCCACATATCCCGCCGAGGCGTCATCGAGCACGATCAGCGGAGGGCGCAGTTCTTTCGGACTCGGAAAATCGAAAACCACCGAGGCGTCCTGTGAGACATCGGCGACCGGCTGCAACTTGGCGAGCGCCTTCAATCGGCTCTGCGCCTGCCGGGCGGTGTGCGCCTTGTAGCGCCAGCGATCCACATAGGCTTGCAGCTTCTTGGCCTTGGCTTCCTGCGCGGCGCGCGCGGCTTCAGTTTGCGCCTCGCGCTCGCGCCGCAGCCGCGCGAAGGAATCATAATTGCCGGGATAGAGCGATAACGCGCCCCGATTGACATGCAGGATGTGGTCGGGGACGCTGTTCAACAGATCGCGCTCGTGACTTACTACGATGAGGCTAGCGCGATAGTTCTTGAGGAAGGCTTCGAGCCATAGGGCCGCCTCGAGATCGAGATGGTTCGACGGCTCGTCGAGCAGCAGCAGGTCGGGCTCGGAGAACAGCAGCGCCGCAAGCGCCACCCGCATGCGCCAGCCGCCGGAAAACGTGTCGAGCGGCCGATGTTGCGCCCCCTCGTCGAAACCAAGGCCGGCAAGAATGCGCGCGGCCCGGGCCGGTGCACCGTGGGCATCGATCGCATTCAACCGCTCGTGGATCTCACCGATGCGATGCGGGTCGGATGCATGCTCGGCCTCAGCGAGCAGACGTGACCGCTCGGTCGCCGCGGCGAGCACGGTGTCGAAGGGCGTGCCGGAGCCTCCCGGCGCTTCCTGCGCCACGTAGCCGATCCGTGTGCCCGACGGCGTTTCGATCGATCCATCGTCGGGCTCATAGATCCCGGCGATCAGCTTCAACAGGCTCGATTTTCCGGCACCGTTGCGGCCGACCAGGCCGACGCGGCTCTTCGGCGGCAGCGCGGCGTACGCTCGATCGAGAATGAGGTGGCCGCCAAGACGCAGCGTGATGCCATCGATGGTGAGCATGGGCGCGGACCTTACAGCGCCACGGCTCCCATCGCCCAGACCATATTTCGTCCGCCGATCCGCCGAGTTTCCGCCGTTGTTAACGCTGCCACACGAAAGCCGGCTCGCCTTCGACAAAAGAACAAAATCGAACGTGAAGCGTTTCCCTCGCAACGCACCTCAATAGATAGGGGATCATCAATGACTCGAATCGCGCTTGTGCTCGCGAGCCTCATGCTGCTCGCAACCGCCGCTCGTGCCGAGCAGCAGGTTCGTGCCGCCTGGTACGGCAACGAGCTTCGCGGTCATCGCACCGCGTCAGGTGAAATGTTCAATCCGGATGGATTGACTGCGGCACACAAATCTCTGCCTTTTGGCACGTGCCTTGTGGTCGGCAATCCAAAGACCGGCAAGAGTATTGCGGTTCGCGTCAACGATCGCGGCCCCTATACTCCGGGCCTTGCGCTCGACCTGTCATCGGGAGCGGCGCGCGCCATTGGCATGCGGTCGAGCGAAAGCGTGACGATGCGGCGGTGCTAGCCGTCGCGGCGCGCCGAACACTCCACCCGCGATGCACGGCTCGTCACAGGGCGAGCCTCATCCTTGTCCTTCTTCTCAGGATCAGCGGAAGGCGTGGAGGGCCTGTAAGGCATGGCGAATCCGTTTGCGGTGGCAACCGCACACATGACGTGAGTGGATTGATCCCTCATTGGTCGTTTCCCCTTTTTCTTGGTTCGGGATCTAAACGCCGGGCGGGAAGAGAGGTTCCCGCCGGCGGGACGATCAAAAGAGAGAGAATCCAAGGTCCATCACGCCTCCGACGATCAGCGCCAGGCAGATCAGGACCACGACCAGCAGAATTGCCAAGACGATGGCCATGGGCTTCCACGGCACCGCTTGGCGAGGTCCTTGCTCCACCCGGCGCTAAGCCCCTTCGCCTGCCGAGCAGAAGCTCTTCCAGTCCTGCTCGGTCGCGTTGGCCATGGCCTGGGCTGCGTCATGCAGCCAACCAGGCTTCCGTTCGCTGAGATCGCGCAACACCTCCTCGCTCGCACCGGCAGTCGCAAGATGCAGATTGGCCGTCTCCGCGCCCATGGCCTTGAGGATCTCTTTCTCGTTGCGATGCTTGGGAAATTGGGTGAGCTCGATTCTGCCGCAATGAGGACCGAGCCTCCGCACCACCCACCCATCCTTGACGACGTAATAGGGATCGCGTTGCCGCACCGCGCGCTTCAGAAGCTGCACCGCGAAAGCGTGGTCCTTCGGCCGGCCGTTTGCCCAGCCCCAGGCTGACGGCAGCCATGCCTTCGCCTCGCGCGCGGCCAAGCCGCCATTGCATTCGGCGACCGCCACGTAGCGCGGACGGCCGAGGCTGCCTACCCCGGCGATGCGGGAGAAGAACAGCGTCTCCGCCGCGCCGTCCGGCAGCCACGCGTCCAGCAGCTTCTGAATGCGCTTGGGTGGCACAACGCTCGAAAGGTTGACGAGCTTTCCCCAGAACTTCACCGGATCGCGCTCGGCGCCCAAGGCCATCTCGCGCAAATTCGGATGGCTCTCTTCGAGCACGAACGGGCCGCCGCCGGATTCGAGCGAGGCGGCGTAACCTTGCAGCACTGCGTCTGCAGCGTCGCCGTCCGCAATGGCGAGATCATTCTCGCGCTTGGCGAATATGGCGCTAGTGACCAGCCGCACGAGATCAACGGCATAAGGCATGCGGGAAACTTCGTCGAAATCGTTGACGCCCCAAATGAGCCTGCCTTCGGTGTCGCGCCAGGTGCCAAAATTCTCCACATGAAGATCGCCGACCGCGAGCAGACGCGGCGCCTTGGCGAGGTCAGGAACCGTCTCCGGCCACAACGCCGCCCAGCGATAGAAGGTGCCGCGCAGAAACACGAATACTGAGCCGCGCATCAGCTTGTGCTTCAGCGTGAGGTCCGATTCGACGACGTCGACGTTCTTGCGGAGCCAACGCTCATAGGCTTGCGTGGCCGCGATAACCGGCGTGACGCCGCTTGCGGCCTTGCTATCCATCGATGCGCATGCCGATGATGGCGATCGCCTGCTGATAGACGCCTGCGGCGTTCCATCCCTGGATCGCGGCAAAATTCGGCTGGCCCGGCTGATAACCGGCGCCACGCACCCAGCCGTGGCCCTTAAGGAAATTGGCGGTGGAGGCGAGCGCATCGGCCTTGGCATTGAGATTCACGCCACCATTGCCTTCGCCGTCGGTGCCGTAGAGCAGGATGTTCTTGGGCAGGAATTGCGTCTGTCCGACCTCGCCATGCATGGCGCCGCGGGTCGATGCGCTGAGCGTGCCGCGGTCGACGAGCGTCAGCGCCGCGTAGAGCTGCTCGGTGAAATATTCAGGCCGCCGGCAGTCATAGGCGAGCGTGGCCACCGCCGACAGCGTATTCGCATTGCCCGTGAAGTTGCCGAAGCCGGTCTCCATCCCCCAGATGGCGAGCAGAGGTCCGGGCGGCACGCCGTAGCGCTTCTCGATATTGGCGAAGAGCGCGGCATTGGCCGCCTTGAGCGACCTGCCCTTGGCCACGATCCCCGCGGCTCCGCGCTTCGCCATGAAGGCATCGAGCGAGAGCTTGAAGCTCTTCTGGCCCCGGTCGGCCCTGATGGTGCCGACCGAATAGGTCGTGCCCATAAGCGCGGAAATTGCCTTCTGCCCGATGCCTCGCGCTGCGGCCTCCTGGGCGAAGACCCGTTTCCAGCTTTCAAATCCCGTGCTGTTGTTGCCGCATGGCGCGGCCTGTACCGAACAGTTCATCACCGCGAACGTTACGGCAAACGCCGCCGCTCCGCGAAGGTACGTCTTCACCATTAAGATCCCCCCGAGTTACGCCTCTACCAGCAACGCCGATCTTTTCACCGGGCCGTCCCTACCTAAGCTCGATCTTGTCAATTCTATCGTCGCTGTCGCGAACCCGACACTGCAAACTTTGCTGTTACGCCTCAGCCGACGTGTCTGATTTCTCAACGAATTTCGATGCCCAACCCTCAGCGCTTGAGGAAGCCGCCGATAATGCTGCGAAACACCGAGCGGCCGAGCGATTCGCCGGTCTTTCCGCCGATGCTCTTGCCGATGGCTGCACCGATTTCGTCCCCGGTGCGGCGCGTCATCTCGCGAGCGACCTTCTGGCCGCCCGTGAGTCGCCGGCGTGATCCGGTGCCGAGAATCCAATCGAACATGCCGCCGCCGCTGTCCTCCTTTGCCGTCCCCGCTTTTTGCACATCGGGCTTGGAGTCCTGCGTGGCCACCTCGTCCTCGGCGCGCTTCTCAAGAATCTCGGAGGCCGACTCGCGCTCGAGGCGCTTGTCGTAGACACCGGCAACTGGGCTCTCGGCGATGATCGCCTTGCGCTCGGCATCGGTGATCGGACCGACGCGCGAGTTTGGCGGATGGATCAGCGTGCGCTCGACCACGGTTGGCTGGCCCTTGGCGTCGAGCGTGGAGACCAAAGCTTCGCCGACGCCAAGCTCCATGATCGCCTTTTCGGTATTGAAGGCAGGGTTGGCACGAAAGGTCGTCGCCGCCGCCTTCACCGCCTTCTGTTCCAACGGCGTGAAGGCGCGAAGCGCGTGCTGCACGCGGTTGCCGAGCTGGCTCGACACGGTGTCTGGTACATCGAGCGGGTTCTGCGTCACGAAATAGACGCCGACGCCTTTCGACCTGATCAAGCGAACCACCTGCTCGACCTTTTGCAGCAGCGCCTTCGGCGCATCCTTGAACAGGAGATGCGCCTCGTCGAAGAAGAATACGAGCTTGGGTTTCTCGGGGTCGCCCACCTCGGGCAACTTCTCGAACAGCTCCGACAGCAGGAACAGCAGGAAGGTCGCGTAGAGGCGCGGCGAGTCCATCAGCTTTTGCGCAGCAAGAATGCCGATATAGCCCTGGCCCTCGGGGTTCGTCCGCATCAAATCCTCGATGTCGAGCACGGGCTCGCCGAAGAAATGCGCGCCGCCCTGCTGCTCGAGCACCAGCAGCGAACGCTGGATCGAGCCGACCGAGGCCTTGGTGATGTTGCCGTATTTCGTGGTGAGCGTGTCGGCGCGCGCCGCCAAGTTCTCGAGCAGCGCCTGCAGGTCCTTTAGATCGATAAGCGCAAGCTTCTCTTCCTCGGCAATCTTGAAGGCGATATTGAGCACGCCTTCCTGCGCCTCGCTCAGATCCATGAGGCGCGACAGCAGCAGCGGCCCCATCTCGGAGATCGTGGACCTGATCGGTGTGCCCTGCTCGCCGAATAGGTCCCAAAAGATCACAGGGTATCCTTTGAATTCGTTCTTGAAGCCGATCTCCTTGGCGCGCGCCTCGATCCATGGTTTCGCTTCGCCCGCCTCGGCGAGGCCTGAGAGATCGCTCTTCACGTCGGCGCAGAACACCGCAACGCCCTGGTCGGAGAAACCTTCGGCGAGCCCCTGTAAAGTGACCGTCTTGCCGGTGCCGGTGGCGCCGGTGATCAGGCCATGGCGGTTGGCGAGGCGCAGGTAGATGAATTCAGGCTTGACGCTCTTGCCGAGATAGACGCTGTCGGTTGGCGCCATTTCGCCGGCATCGCCGGACGGCGCATCCTCCGTCGTCGCCGCTTTGCGCTTGGCCATGGCTTCTCCTCCCTCGCTGCTTGCCAGCACTCTAGCGAGGCCGGAGGCGTCCGCAAAGGTGGCGTCTTGGCCGATATGTCTCAGGCCTTGCGCGCTTTCTTGGGCCTTTGGCTTCGTGCTAGGAGGAGACTGAAGGGGCTAAAGCTAGGACGACAATGGCTGAAATATCCTTGGCGCGCGACTTTCCGGCGAGCAGCGAGGCTGACTGGCAGGCACTGGTCAAAGAGGCGCTGAAGGGCGCGCCGCTCACCTCGCTCGGCTCAACCAGCTATGACGGTATCGTCATTGAGCCGCTTTATGCGCGCGCGAAAGACGGACGCGTCATTCCCGGCCGCACGCCCGGCGAGGCTTGGGCGGTGATGCAGCGCATCGATCTGCCCGACGCTGAAGCCGCCAACGCGCAGATCATGGACGATCTGAACAACGCCGCGAGCGGCATCGTGCTCGTGTTTGACGGCGCCGTCGGCGATTACGGCTATGCCCTCCCCGCCACGGAAGCAGCCATCGAGGCGTCGCTCAACGGCGTTCACCTCGATTGGGGCATTCCGCTCGAGCTCGATTTCGGTCCGCCGTCGCGTCAAGCGGCCGTCATCGTGGCGAATTATGTAAAGGCGAAGGGACTTTCGCCTTCCGCGGTCAGCATCCGCTTCACCTTCGATCCCTTCGGCGCGATGGCGACACGTGGGGTGGCGCCCAAGCCTTGGAGCGAGCTTGCACCTGAGGTGTCCGGCCTCATCGCCAATCTTGTGTCGCAAGGCTTCACCGGTCCTTTCTGCGCCGGCGACGGCAGGCCGGTACACGCCGCTGGCGGCTCCGAAGCGCAAGAGCTTGCCTTTGCGCTTGCCAATGCCGTCGCTTATTTGCGCGCGCTTGAGGCTCAAGGCATGTCGCTCGAGGACGCGCGCCGCTTGATCTTCTTCCGTCTCGCCGCCGACCAGGATCAGTTCCTCACCATCGCCAAATTCCGGGCGATGCGGAAACTCTGGACGCGCATCGAGGAGGTCTGTGGGCTCGCGCCCTCGCCTGCCTGCGTCGTGGGTGAGACGGCATGGCGCATGATGACCAGGCGCGACCCGCATGGAAACATCGTGCGCGGCACCATTGCAGCGCTGGCCGCCGCCGTTGGCGGCGCCGACGCGATCACCGTTCTGCCGTTCAGCGCGGCACTCGGGATTCCCGATGCGTTTGCCCGGCGCATCGCCCGCAACACACAGACCATTCTCATCGAGGAAGCCAATCTGCACCGTGTCGCCGATGCTGCCGCGGGCTCAGGGGCCATCGAATCTCTCACCGAGCAGCTCTGCGAAAAGGCCTGGGCGTTGTTTCAGGAGATCGAGCGCTTGGGCGGTTCCTTCGAGGCGCTAAAGGCCGGGTTGATCCAGAAGGCGGTTGCCAAGGTGCGGGCCGAACGCGAGGCCAATATCGCAAGCCGGAAGGACCCGGTGATTGGCAGCAGCGACTTCCCCGATCTTGGCGAGGAGCCGGTGGCCGCGCTCGGCGCTCCAAAGTCTTCCACACCCGGCGCGGCTGGAGGGCAACCCATCGAGCCGCTCGCCCGCTTCCGCCTCGCCGAGCCGTTCGAGCGCCTGCGCGACCTGAGCGACGCCTATCTCGCCCGCACCGGCCAACGTCCCAAGGTGTTCCTTGCCTGCCTAGGCCGCGCCTCAGACTTCGCCGCACGCGCGAGCTTCGCCAAGAGCCTGTTCGAGGCCGGCGGCATCGAGGCGGCGGAAGGAAGCGGCGACAATCTGATGAAACGATTCGAAGATTCAGGGGCGAGGCTCGCCTGCCTCTGCTCATCGGATAGGGTTTACGCGAGCGAGGCTGTCAGTGCGGCGAGCGCGCTCGCCGCTTCCGGTGCAACTCACATCTATCTGGCAGGCAAGCCAGGAGATCGCAAGAAGGATTGGGAAGCTGCCGGGATTGGACCATTCCTTTATCAAGGCTGTGATACGCTTGGGTTATTGCAGGATGCTTATGAGAGACTGGGCGCATGACCCGCATGCCCGCCTTCACTGATATCGCCTTCGACGCCCGCAAAGGCAGCGCGACAATGTCGAGCGGGGCTGCGCCCTGGCAGACGCCCGAAGGCATTGCCGTGAAGCCCGTCTACGGGCCTGAGGACATCGCACGGCTCGACTTCCTCGACGGGCTGCCCGGTATCGCGCCTTATCTCCGCGGTCCCTACCCCACCATGTACGTGCAGCGTCCCTGGACCGTCCGCCAATATTCCGGCTTCTCAACGGCAGAGGACTCCAACGCCTTCTATCGGCGCAATCTCGCCGCCGGCCAGCAGGGCGTATCCATCGCCTTCGATCTTGCCACCCATCGCGGCTACGACTCCGACCACCCGCGCGTGACCGGCGATGTCGGCATGGCCGGCGTCGCCATCGATTCGATCTACGACATGCGCACGCTGTTCGACCACATCCCGCTCGATAAGGTGTCGGTGTCGATGACCATGAACGGCGCCGTGCTGCCGGTGCTCGCGCTCTTCATCGTCGCCGGCGAGGAGCAAGGCGTGCCGCCAGAGGAGCTGTCCGGCACCATTCAGAACGACATCCTGAAAGAGTTCATGGTGCGGAACACTTATATCTATCCGCCAGCACCCTCGATGCGCATCGTCTCGGACATCTTCGCCTATACCTCGAAGAAGATGCCGAAGTTCAATTCGATCTCGATCTCCGGCTATCACATGCAGGAGGCAGGTGCTACCGCCGACCTCGAGCTCGGCTACACGCTTGCCGACGGCATCGAATATGTGCGCGCCGGCGTCAAAGCCGGCATGGACGTCGACAGTTTCGCGCCGCGACTCTCCTTCTTCTGGGCGATCGGCATGAATTTCTTCATGGAGATCGCCAAGATGCGCGCCGGCCGTCTGCTCTGGGCCAAGCTGATGGCCGAGGAGTTCAAGCCGAAGGACCCGCGCTCGCTCGCGCTCCGCACCCACTGCCAGACGAGCGGCTGGAGCCTCGCTGCCCAGGACGTGTTCAACAATGTGGTGCGCACCTGCGTGGAGGCCATGGCAGCCACGCAAGGACACACCCAGTCGCTGCACACCAATGCCTTGGATGAAGCCTTGGCCTTGCCGACCGATTTTTCCGCCCGCATCGCCCGCAACACCCAGCTCATGCTGCAGGTGGAATCGGGCACGACCCGCATCATCGATCCGTGGGGCGGCAGCTTCTATGTCGAGCGGCTGACCCATGACCTTGCCGCCCGCGCGCTGAAGCACATCGAGGAAGTCGAGAAGTTCGGTGGCATGGCGCGCGCCATCGAAGCCGGCATCCCCAAGCGCATGATCGAGCAGGCGGCGACGGCAACCCAAGGCCGCATCGACTCGGGCCGCCAGACCATCGTCGGCGTGAACAAGTATCGGCAGGACAGCGATGCCGAGATCGCTATTCTCAAGGTCGATAACCGTTCCGTCCGCCGCCAGCAGCTCGACAAGCTCGAGCGGCTCAAAGCCGAGCGAAACGAGGCGGAGGTGCAACAGGCTCTTGACGCGCTCACCGAATGCGCCAAGACAGGCAAAGGCAACCTTCTCGAAGGCGCCGTTCGCGCCGCCCGGGCCAAGGCCACCGTCGGCGAGATATCGTATGCGCTGGAGAAGGTGTTCGGCCGCCACCGTGCCGAGGTTTCGGCGGTGACCGGAGTCTACAAGGCGGAGATGGGGCGCATGGATGGAAGCCTGACCCGCGTCAAGGCGTTGATCGACAGCTTCGAGCATGGCCACGGAAGGAGGCCGCGCATCCTGGTGGCCAAGATGGGCCAAGACGGCCACGACCGCGGGCAGAAGGTCATCGCATCCGCCTTTGCGGATCTCGGCTTCGACGTCGATATCGGTCCGCTGTTTCAAACGCCCGAGGAAGCCGCCCGTCAGGCAGTGGAGAATGACGTTCATATCGTCGGCGTATCGTCGCTTGCCGCCGGCCACCTGACGCTTGTGCCGGCGCTGCGCGAGGCCCTCGAAACGCTGGGCCGCGGCGACATCATGGTGGTGGTCGGCGGCGTCATCCCGCCTCAGGATTATCCGGCTCTTTACGCGGCAGGCGCCAAGGCCATCTTCGGCCCAGGCACCCCCATCGCCGAGGCGGCAATCGATCTCCTGCAAAAGCTTGGCGCGGATGGCGGCGACAAGGCTAAGCAGGCGGCGGAATAAGCCTGGATCGATATGACCGTCAATGGCGTTGCTGGAACTCAAGGACTCCCCGTAGCCGGCCGCTTCGCGACACTCTCCAAGGATATTTTCGCCGGCCTCGTCACCAGCATCATGTCGGTGGCCTACGGCCTGTCTTTTGCGGCGCTGATCTTCGCCCCGCCGCTGACGCCCTGGATCGCCTACGGCATCGCCGCGACCTTTGTGACCACGGCAATCAGCGCCGCCATCGTAGCCGTGCGCAGCTCGTTACCCTTCGCCATCGCCGGACCCGATGGCGCCACCGCGGCGGTCACCGCATCGCTGGTGGCGGCGCTCATCGAGCGCCTCACTAACGCTGGAATGCCGGATGATCTGCTCGCTCCGGTGATGATCGTGTTGGCGATCGTGACCGCCCTGACCGGACTTCTGCTCTGCGGGCTTGGCCTCGCGCGTGCAGGCGCCGCCATCCGCTTTGTCCCCTACCCCGTGATCGGAGGGTTTCTCGGCGCCACCGGCTGGCTGATGATCAGCGGCGCTGTGCGTGTGATCACCGACCACCGGTTGGGCTTTGCCACACTGGAAACCCTGATCGAGCCTCCCACTTTGGCAAAGCTCGCAGCCGGCGGCGCCGTGGCGCTTGCTCTCTACCTCGCCTTGCGCCGCACCCGGAGTCCCTTCGTCTTGCCGGCCATCCTGCTCGCGGGTATTGCCGCGGCCCATCTCGTCTTTGCCCTGACCGGCGTCACGCTTGCCGAGGCCAGGGCCGAAGGCTGGATGTTCAAGGCTCCGGCGGCGGTCGGGCTGACACGGACCTGGGACCTGAGCGATCTCCGCATGTTTCCTTGGCAGGCGCTGCCGGCGCTGAGCGGCGACATCCTCGCCGTCATGTTCGTCACCGCCATCACCATGCTGCTCAACACCACCGGCATTGAATTCATTACCCGCCGGGAGGCGAACTTGCAGCGTGAGTTGACGACGCTCGGCATCGCCAATCTGGGCGCCGCGGTGCTCGGCGGTTATGTCAGCTGCATTTCGCTGAGCCGAACCACGGTGAACTATGCCGCGGGGGGCCGCGGGCGCCTGTGCGGCATGGTCGTGGCGACCGTCTCGGCTTTGGTGCTCACGGCCGATCCCGGCTTTCTCGCCTATGTGCCGCGATACGTGCTGGGAGGGCTCCTGCTCTATCTCGGCACTCAATTGATCTATGGCTGGCTCGTCGACTCGGCGCGCCGCATTTCGCTGCTCGAATATGCCTCGCTGCTCGCCATTGCTTTGCTCATCATCCAAATCGGCTTTATCGCTGGCGTGCTGATCGGCGTGATCATCGGCTGCGCCACCTTCGCTGTCAGCGCGAGCCGGGTGAATGCCGTCAAATTCAGTTTCGATGGCTCCGAATACCGATCCTCGCTCGACCGTGGGCCAAGCGAGCTGAGAATTCTTGCGGACCACGGCCGCGAGATCCAAGGCATGAGTCTGCAGAGCTATCTCTTCTTCGGCTCGGCCAACCGCCTCTACCAGCAGGTCAAGGAACTGTTTGCGCAATGGCCCGACACCCGCTTCGTCTTGTTCGACTTTCGTCTGGTGACCGGTATCGATTCCTCAGCCATGCATAGCTTCACTCAGATCAAGCGCGCCGCCGACGATATTGGCGCCCGCCTCGTGTTCGTGAATCTGTCGCCGGAGCTCATCTCCGCGTTCCGCAACCGTGAATTCATCTCTGGCGACGTCATCCTGGCGGACGATCTCGATCACGCCTTGGAGACCTGCGAAAAAGCGGTCATTGCCGCCCATTCGGCGAAGGATGCGCAAGGACGAAGCTTGCGCGAATGGTTCAAGCAAGCGCTCGGCAGTGCCGAATACGCCGAGCAGCTCACCGACTATTGCCAGCGGCTCGAGGTGCGCCAAAACGACATCATCGCCTCGCAAGGCGACCCCGCCGATTGCATGCATTTCATTGTCGAAGGGCGCGTCGGCATCATGGTCCAGTTCGACGACGGACGCTCCGTCCGCGTGCGCAGCCTCGGGCCGCACACCACGATCGGCGAGATGGGGCTCATCACCCGGCAGGTGCGTAGCGCCGCTATTCAGGCCGAGCTGGACAGCGTGCTCTATGCCCTCAGCTTCGAGGCTTATGAGCGCCTCAAATCCGAGAACCGCCCGCTGCACCAGGCTCTGCTCGGCTATGTGGTCACGGTGATGGCCGAGCGCTTGAGCTTCGCCAGCAAGGTGATTGGCGTGCTGCGCCGCTGATTATGCATCTTGCGCTCCGGCGGCTTTCCCCTTAACGCCGCATTCCATGAGCGCCAAGCACGCCTCCCGAAGCGATCTGGACGACGCGGCCAAGGCTGTCGTCGGCGGAGACCGCGTGGCGCTCGGCCGCGCCATCACATTGGTCGAAAGCGCCAAGCCCGAGGACCAGGTCCGCGCCCAACGCCTGCTTGAGCACCTCCTGCCCCGCACCGGAAAGGCCATCCGCGTCGGCATCAGCGGGGTTCCCGGGGCAGGCAAATCCACCCTGATCGATCAGATCGGGCTCAACCTCGTGGCCATGGGCAAGAAGGTCGCCGTGCTCGCCGTCGATCCCACCTCGACGCGGAGCGGAGGTTCCATCCTCGGCGACAAGACGCGCATGGGGCGGCTTGCTTCGGAGCAAGGCGCCTTCATCCGTCCCTCCCCTGCCGGCGATAGCCTCGGTGGTGTCACCAAGACGACGCGCGAGACCATCGCCCTTGTCGAGGCGGCCGGCTACGACGTGGTTCTGGTGGAGACCGTCGGTGTCGGCCAATCGGAAACCGCCGTCTCCAACATGGTCGACGTCTTTGTGGTGGTGGGAATTCCAGGCGCCGGCGATGAACTGCAAGGCATCAAGCGCGGGCTGCTCGAGCTCGCCGACGTCATCGCCGTCAACAAGGCCGACGGCGATCAGGTGGAGCGCGCCAATCGCGCCGCCATGGAATACCGCACCGCGCTGCACATCCTTGCCGCCGGCAATCCGAACTGGTCTCCCGAAGTGCTGACCGTCTCGGCAAGAGACAACACCGGGCTTGATGCGTTGTGGACCAAGGTCGAGGAGCGGCATGCCGCGCTTGTGAAGTCCGGGGGGCTTCTTGCACGCCGGGCCGAGCAGGCGGTCGCGTGGATGCGCGAGATATTCGAGCAAAGGTTGCTCGCGGCGTTCAAGGGCGGCAAGGAGGTTGGCCGCCGCTGGAGCGAGATGGAGAAAAAGGTGCGCGCCGGCGAGATGACGCCGACGGCAGCGGCGGAGAAGCTCGGGCGCCTCGCCGGCATCGGCGAAGGCTAGCCGCGCCCCCGAAATTTGCTTCCCTTCGATGCTGGAGCCGGGTTAAGCCCGATATCATGGCTCGCCCGCGCGTGCTCCTCACCGGATTCGGCCCGTTCCCCGGCGCCGCCGAGAATTCGTCGGCTTGGCTCGTGGAGGAATTCGCTGGCAAGCACCAATCGTCCCGCCTGGGATGCGATCTTCATGCCGAGGTGCTGCCCACCGAATGGGCGGAAATTGCGAGGCTTGGGCCAGGATTGGTTCAGCACCACCGGCCTCGCCTGACCCTGCATTTCGGCTTGCACAAGCGCGCGCGAGGGTTCCGCATCGAGCGCTCGGCACACAATCTGATTGACCTCCGGGAGGACGCGCGCGGCGCCGTTCTCAACCGGCGCACGATCCTTGATCGATCCGACCGCCGCCTCGACACGGCAATTCCCGCCTCGCAACTCGCCAAGCATTTGCGCATGCGAGGCCTTCCGGCGGTCGCCTCCCGCTCGGCGGGAACCTATCTCTGCAACTATCTCTATTATCTCTCGCTGCACTGGGCGCGCGGGCAGAACCGGGCGTGCGACGTCTGCTTCGTGCATCTCCCGCCTGGGCCCGGCCAAGGCGGCCCCTTGAGCGAGGTGGAGCTGTTACGTGGCGCCGAGCTGATCATGCATTACCTTCTGGCCTTCGCGCTGGACCGCGACGGAGCCGAGACCTCGGGCGGCGAAATTAACCCCGGAATGCGCGTTGGCGAGCCGATGACGCGCTGAACAGGACATCATGACCGTCACCCGCCGAGAGACCATCCTTGCCGGCATCGGGCTCGGCGTTGCTTTTGCAGCCGGCTCCCAGTTCACGCGCGCCGGCTGGACAGGCCCCGGTCGCTTCAACAGCTTCGGGGTGGTGCCGTCCGGCGGCGCCACCGACCAGACGGAGATGCTGCAGAGCGCCATCGACGCCGCCGCCGGGTCAGGACTCCCTCTGTTTCTCCCGCCAGGGACCTATTCGACACGGCGATTGGAGATGAGATCAGGCTCGCATCTGACGGGCGTCCCTGGCCAATCGATCCTGCACTATCGCGGCGGCGGCGGGTTGATCGGCGTCGAGCAAGCAGCGGACATACGGCTCGATGGCCTCGTGCTCGACGGCGACGGAAGGGACATGGGCGTCGACGGCGCCCTGCTCGCCGCCACGCTGGTCGAACGGCTTCAACTCTCGAATTGCCGCTTTCTGCGCTCAGGCTCAGGCGGCATCCTCGTCTCGCGCTGCGAGGATGTGGTCATCACCAGCAACATCGTCGACAAGGCCGCGACCGGCATCGCCGTGACCAACGTCAGCCAAGGCGCGGCCCCCGCCCTCATCCTAGGGAACCTCGTCCGCAACCTGTTCTTCCGCAAAGTCGCTCTCTCCCACGGTAATGGAATTGCGATTGACGCCGACGCCGTGGTGAAGGGCAACATTGTGGAGAACGCTCCAGCTTTCGGCATTCTCATCGGCCCCGCTCGCCGAGACGTGAGCATCACGGACAATCGTATCCGCAACACCCATATCGGCATCGGCGTTGCGGCCGAGATCGCTGAGACCGCGCGGCTCGCCGGCAACCTGATTTCAAACGCTCAGAACGGCTGCATTCGTGCCATGCGCGGTCCTACCCCGATCGGGCCTGACCTTGCCGTCTGGGCCGGCGTGTTGGCCTGAGCGGGGCTGGGCCCCTAACCGGTCAACGTGGCGTCGTCGCGGCGGCAGCGTTCTGACGCGGCAGTGCGCGGACTGCGGCCTTGAGCGCGGGCGACGGGCCGACCGTGCCCACCTGCACGCCGCGCCAGGTGCGCATCTCGCCGGCGAGTGGCCCGGCAAGCACGTGTTCGGCGCCGGCCACGAGTTTTGCGAGCAGCATTGCAAGCGCCATCTCCGCGCCCCGCTTGGTACCGTCATCGACCTTGACGGCAACGCCGATGCCGAGCGCCGGCAACGCGGCGCAATGGACTCCTTCCGCGCCACCCTTGGCGAAGGCCGTGCCGGGAAGCCCACGCATGACGATGGTGTCGAACCGGCCCTCGCCTGCCACGAGGTCGGGCGCCGCGAAGCAAGCGTCCATGAGCCGCCGCGCCGCCTTGGCGTGCATGGCATCGAGCCCTCTGCCGCTGGCGAGCCGCGCGAAGCCCGTCGCCACCGCCGCAAGTGGCAAGGCAAAGGTCGGCACCGAGCAGCCATCGATGCCGATCTCGTCCTGCTCCAATGTGACGTCGCAAATCTCCGAAATGACGCGCCTGATCTCTTGCTGAATTTTGTGCTCGGGCCTCTCATAGCCCCTTGGATCGAGCCCGAGGTGAACCGCGGTCGCCAGCATTCCGGCATGTTTGCCCGAGCAATTGTTGTGGATCGGTATTGGACTCTTGCCCTTGCGCGCGAGTTCCCGCGACGCCCGATCGCCGATTGGCCAATGCGCGCCGCAGGCAAGCTGCGACTCGTCGAGCCCAGCCTTGGCCAGCAGCGAGCGGACGGTTTTGATGTGAGCCTCGTCGCCACTATGCGAAGCGCAGGCGATGGCGAGTTCCGCCTGTCCAAGACCGAAGGCGTCGGCGGCGCCGCTCTCGATCAGCGGTATGGCCTGCAATGCCTTGACCGCCGAGCGCGGATAGACCGGACGCTCGATGTCGCCAAGCCCCAGCAACACGCGGCCATCGGCATCGGCGATGGCGACGGCGCCGCGGTGGCAGCTTTCCACCAGCCCTCCGCGCGTTACTTCAACCAGAATAGGATTGTCCTGCACTGCTTTGCTCTTGCCGATGCCGCTCAGGATGGAAATTTAAGGTCGTGCGCGCTCGCTTGTCCGCGTCGTGCGGTCGCCCGCCGTAACCATCTCGATAGGCACGCCGGGATCGTGCTTCGAGGCGCGGATGACGAGAGAGGTTTTGACGCTGGCGACATTCGGCGCGGCCGTGAGCTCATGAATGATGAAGTCCTGGAACGCGGTGAGATCGGGCGCCACGCATTTCAACATGAAGTCGATCTCGCCGGAAAGCATGTAACAATCGCGCACGATGGGAGAGCCGCGCACGCGCTGCTCGAAGGCGACGAGATCGGCCTCCGCCTGACTGTGCAGCCCGACCATGGCGAAGGCCGTAACGTCGAAGCCGAGCGCCCGGTCGTCGAGCAGCGCCGCATAGCCGCGGATGAGCCCCGCCTCCTCCAGCGCGCGAACCCGGCGCAAGCAGGGCGGCGCCGAGATGCCCACCTTGCGCGCAAGTTCGACATTGGTAATGCGCCCATCGGCCTGCAGCTCGCTTAGGATGCGCCGGTCAGTTTGATCGAGGCGGGCTTGGCGCATGGGCTTGCTCCCTGGACGATAGCCTGGCGCCCGCGTTAGAAGCGGAGCGCTCAAGGCCGAAATAGAGATGGCGGTCCTTATCGCGCAATTTTAGGTCCAATAGCGAAAAGAATCGAAAAGAAATTGAGCCTCCAACATTCCGTAAATTCCAGGAATGCCGAGACTGGGCCGGGAAACGGCGCCACTTGGATCGTCACCGATGGCTCGGTCGGCATGGAGGCGCAAGGCATCGCGGTCGCCGAAGCGGTCGGCCTTCCCTACAGCTTGAAGCGGGTGCGGATGACAGGCGCCATGCGTCTCATGCCGGCACGGCTTCAGATCTACGTGGCGCCTTCCCGCCTGCTCCGCTCCGTCACCTCCAGCGAGCCGCTCGCGCCGCCCTGGCCGCGCCTCATCATTTCCATCGGGCGGCGCAGCGTGCCCATCGCGCTGGCGCTCAAAAGCGTGGCGAAGGCCTCCGGCCTGAAGGTCTTCGGCCTGCACATCCAGAACCCCAAAGTGCCAAAGCAACGCTTCGACCTGATCGCGGCGCCGCTCCACGACGGCTATGCCGGCGCCAACGTGATCAACACCTTCGGCGCCGTGCATAGCGTCACGCCAAAGCGGCTCGCCGAGGCGGCGCAGAGTTTCGCCGCGAAGATCGAGCCCCTGCCCCGCCCGCGTATCGCGGTGCTGCTTGGCGGCGACAGCGCGGCCTTCAGCTTCCCGCCGGATCTCGCCGCTTCCTTCGGCGCGTCGCTCGAACGAGCCGCGCGTGACAGCGGCGGATCGCTGCTCGTCACGCCGTCCCGGCGAACCTCGCCCGAGGCCCTTCGCGCCCTCGTCGCTCCAATTGGCGAGGTCCCACATTTCGTCTGGGACGGCACCGGAGAAAATCCCTATTTCGCTTTCCTCGCCACCGCCGACGCCATCGTCACCACCGAGGATTCGGTTAATATGGTCACCGAGGCGGCGGGCACCGGCAAGCCGGTCTATGTGCAGCGCCTCAAGGGCGGCTCGACACGGCTCGGCCGCTTCCACGAGCTAATGCGCGAGCGAGGCGCCACCCGCCCGTTCGCCGGCAAGATCGAATCGTGGTCCTACGCCCCGATCAACGACACCGAGGTGGTGGCAAGCGCCATCCGCCGCGCTCTCGGCCTTGAAACCCTTGGGTAAAGTCGCTCCCTGCCGCGCGTAGGTTGCGAAAAGCGGCCACTGAGCTTACCTGTTGGCTCCAATTCGCACCCCAAGGCAACCCCAATGACGTCGCGACACGCCAAGGTGATCATCATCGGCTCGGGTCCCGCCGGCTACACGGCCGGCATCTACGCCGCCCGCGCCATGCTGAAGCCGCTCATCATCGAAGGCATCCAGCCCGGTGGACAGATGACCATTACCACCGACGTCGAGAACTATCCGGGCTTCGCCGACGTGATCCAGGGGCCCTGGCTGATGGATCAGATGCGGGTGCAGGCGCTGCATGTCGGCACCGAGATTATCGCCGACCATATCGACGCGGTCGATCTCAACCGCCGGCCCTTCTGGCTCAAGGGCGACCGCGGTACCAAGTACACCGCCGACAGCCTCATCATTGCCACGGGCGCGCAAGCTCGCTGGTTGGGCCTGCCCTCGGAGGACCGCTTCAAGGGATATGGCGTTTCGGGCTGCGCCACCTGCGACGGCTTCTTCTTTCGCGGCAAGAACGTGCTCGTGGTTGGCGGCGGCAATACCGCCGTGGAGGAGGCCCTTTACCTCGCTAACATCGCCAAGCAGGTGACGCTCGTGCACCGGCGTGGCGCCTTGCGGGCGGAGAAAATCCTCCAGGAGCGTCTGTTCGCCAATCCGAAGGTCGACGTGATTTGGAACGCCGAGCTCGCCGAGGTGCTGGGCCACGAGGATCCGCGCACCGTGACTGGGGCGCGGCTCAGGAGCACGCTCACCGGCGACATGACCGGCATTCCCATCGACGGCATCTTCATCGCCATCGGCCATGTGCCGCAGACCGAGCTGTTCAAGGACCAGATCGAGATGAAGCCCAACGGCTACATCAAGACCGCGCCGTTCTCGACCGCGACCAATATCCCCGGTGTCTATGCCGCTGGTGACGTGGCCGACGACGTCTATCGCCAGGCGGTAACCGCAGCAGGCCTCGGCTGCATGGCGGCGCTGGAAGCCGAGAAATATCTCGCCGTCATCGAGCCGCTGCATCAGGCCGCCGAGTAGTCGGGGCTCACCCAATCCCCTCCTTGTCATCGCCCGGCACTCGGGTCTGGCTTCGCCAGCCCGAGCACATGCTTGATGATCCGGGCGATCCAGTAATCCGCAGAGCCGTGATTACTGGATGCCCGCGTTCGCGGGCATGACATTACCTGCGCGCACGTCCAACCACGTCAGGAATGAGGCGGCCGAGGCTCGATATGGCCCCAGCTATTTCCTTGTTTCGCCTCATTATTTTTGAGGATGACGCCTTCCCAAAAAACAGCACGAGGGCGTGTAATGAAGGCGTTTCTTTTCGCCGTCGCGAGTATTTTTGTTGTAACGGCTTTTGCCACCGAGGGTGAGGCGCGGCCGTACTACCAAGCGTGGACCGGCTCGAACTATTCGCTCAGCCACCACTACCGAGCTTCCCGTTCCGCATACCAGGGCGGCAGCCGTTACGGTGCGCACCACGCCCGAAGCGGATATGGCACAAGCCATCACCGGCAACATTCGAGCCGCTCTTATCGCACGCACACCGCAAGGAGCGGCGTCGCCGGGCGGCCGGCGCGCTGGTGCGGCTGGTGGATGCGCACCCAGAAAGGCGGCGGTCCTGAGCTCAACCTTGCCGCCAATTGGCGGCATTGGGGCCACCCGACCGGCCCACGCGTCGGCGCGGTCGTGGTGTGGTCCCATCACGTCGGCATGATCACCGGACGGACCGCCGGCGGAGAGTGGATCGTAAAATCAGGCAATGACGGCGGCGCAGTCCGTGAGCGCCCGAGGTCGGTCGCCGGCGCCGTGTTCCGCATCTGAGGCGAGCGGCCGAAGCGTCAATCCAAGCATTGCGTCGAGTTCAATCCGGACATCACGGATCAGACGGCGCTTGTCCGGAGAAACGCTTCGGCCGCATCAAGCTCGTCAGGCCGGTTGACATTGAAGAAGGGATCGATGATCCGGCTCCTGATCTTCATCGCCGGAAACATCACCTCTTTTGCCTGATGCTGCCGGACCAAATCGCTGACCTTGCGGTCGCCACTCATCAGCGAGGCTTCGAGATCGGGGGCAAGCGCCACAGCCCACAGCCCGAACACAGGGTGCATCCCGTCCGCCGACCGGGCCACAGCAAGGTCCGGTCCGCCCTCACCGATCGCCGACCAAAGCCGGTCGGCGAGATCGGCGGGAAGGAAGGGCGTGTCGCTCGCGGCGGTGACCACGAAGCGGCTCTCAGGCCGGTTGATGCGTGCCCATTCAAGTCCGGCAAGAATGCCGGCAAGAGGTCCGGCATGGTTGCCGAGCCGATCCTCGACCACCGGCAAGCCGAAGGCCGAGAAGCGTGCCGGATCGCCATTGGCGCTGATGATCAGCTCCGCGACCTGAGGTTTCAGGCGCTCGACGACATGGGCGAGAATCGGCCTGCCGGCAAGCGGCAGCAGACATTTGTCGCCGCCGCCCATGCGGCTCGATTTGCCGCCGGCCAAGACAATGCCGACCACAGGATGGCGCGCTTTCATCCCCGGACTCTAGGGCCCGAGGCCCGACGCTGTCACGTGGCGCGAAGCGTTCAGCTTTGCGAGGCGAACCTGCCACTGGCGCTGCCTGTTTGCACCACGGGAAGCCGGCAGCGCCAAGGCTCGAGGCAGATCAAGGCGTTTGACGAAGCCCGCGCGCCATTTTGCAAGCCGTCGAGGTCCGCAGTGGCCTGGGCGCGGCCATCAATCGGCTCGCCTGGCTCCTGTCTCAGCTTGAGGCCCGTGGCCATGAATTTACGCCATGCCGGTGGGGTCAGCTCGCCTGCGCGCGCCGCGCGCCTCAGCGCATCGAGTTCGCCCTTGGCCTGCGCGCTCAGCCTCAGCGCCATGAGGGACACATGCTCGCCTTGGCGCTGCGCAACCGTTCGCGCGGCAGCCTTCAGCCTTTCGAGCCTCACTGTGGCCGCATCGGCCTTCGCGCGCAGCCACGGCGAAGTCGTCGTACCGGCGTGATGAAGCTTGTGCGCGAGGCCGTTCGCCTCCGAGCGCAGCCAGGACGTCCCGGTCGAAGCAGCGCTCAGCGACGCGCGCACGAGATCGCGGGACTTTTCGGCCGTCCATGCCGCGCCGATCGCCCCCACATCGCGCGTTGCCATCGCCAAGGCACCGCCCTCGGCGCGCGCCCAAGACGCGGCCATTGAAGCCGCCTTGGACGATGTCTGCACAACCGAGCATGTTGTTGCGGCGGCCCAAGAAGAACCGACCATGGCTGCATCACGAGATGCGAGCGCAAGCGCCTTTTCTTTGGCCCTCACCAAAGAAAAGGCAGTCAATGCCGACTCGGAGGAAGTGCGCGCAATCGAATGGGCTTTTGCTGCGGTCCAAGCGGCACCAGTGGCCGATGCTTCGCGGGTTCTGATCGCCAGGGCCGTCGACCTGACGGCGGCCCAGGAGGCGGCGGCCGCCGCTCCCTTGCGCGACGTCTTGGTCAAGTCTTGAGATTTGGCCTGGGTCCAGGCGAAACCGGCCGAAGCCGCACCGGCAGACACCGTCGCCAGGGAGCGGACTCTGGCAGCGAGCCAGAGCGAACCGAGCGAAAGCGCGCTGAAAGAAGCAAGCGCAGCTTCTTGCATTCTCACCGCGATCCAAGACGAACTGGTCGAAGCAACCTTGAACAATGCGAGCGCTAGAAAGCGCGCCTTCCCGCGCGCCCAGGAATAGCCAATCGCCAACCGCCTGAACGAGGCGATCGTCAGTGCCCTTGTTCGGGCGGCGATCCACAAGGAGCCGGCCGAAACGGCGCTAAGCGATGCGAGCGCGACAGCGCGCGTCCTGCCCGAAATCCAAGAGATGCCGATTAAGAGCTGTTTGAGCGAGAATGCCGAAAGCGCGTAGGTGCTCAGCGCGATCCACGCGGCGCTCTTCCACGTCAGGTGGCCGAGATGAGCGAGCCCCCTCCGGGAGGACAACCAGACCGAGCGAATGAAGACGACAACCGGGAGGACAGTCCGTCTGCCGGACCGCGCCAAGCGTTGGCGCGCGAGCTGCCGTCGCTCTTTTGCCTGCTGGCGCTTGACCCTGCGCGCATGCCGCGTGCGACTCCGCTCCTCCGAGGCGACAAAGTCCTTGAGCCACCGATCGTATTGATCGAGATCCTGGGTTGCCGACGCGACAACGTCTTTCGACCGGGAGATTTCTCCTTGAGCGAGTTCAATAGGATCGAGACTGTCGCTGGCATCGGACACGAAGATAAACCCCTCGGAGATCCGGTCGTTGCATGTCTGGCGCCCCTCAACCGAGAACGACGATGCAAAGTTGACCGCTTCCTCCGCTAACGCGGAGGCCAGGAGGTCCGTTCCGTGCTATGATTCAAAGCATGAGCGGGGTGCCGGCGCGCCGCAACCCGCGGTCGCCTTGGGCCCTCCCGCAATCCGCAACTGCGCTGAAGGGAGGTCTCCCATGCCAGAAGCGGCCTACAGTTCGATCATGACGGAAGCGGTCGCGGTCTTCCACGATATTGAATCCTTTCAAGCGGCCATTGACGATCTGCTAGCGGTCGGTTTCGACCACGCAGACGTCAACGTGCTTGCCCACGAGGATACGATCGCGTCGAAATTCGGGTCCCCGTATCAGTCGACCGCCGAATTCGAGGACGATCCCGAAGTTCCCCGCATTGGCTATGTCCCCAATGAAACCATCGGCAATGCCGAGGGTGCCGTCATCGGAGCCGGCGTCTATCTCCCGGCCATGTTCGGCGGCCTAGCGGTTGCAGCCTCCGGCGGTACGCTGCTCGGCGTCTTCGCGGCTGCGGCGATTGCAGGCGGCGCCGGCGGCTTGATCGGGGCGGCTTTGGCGCGGTTCATCGGACACGAGCATGCAAAGCACCTCGATCAGCATCTGCAGCACGGCGGCCTACTGCTGTGGGTCAGAACGCGCGATGCCGAGCGAGAAAAGCAGGCACTGGAGATTCTGCGTCGCCACTCCGCCCATGATGTCCATCTGCACCAGATTCCCGCACGAGCCTGCAAAGAGAGCGATGTTCCGCGCGAGCGCCCGCGGGTTGTCCATCTCCTTGATCGCGAATACTCGTTCGATTTTCTTGGGGGAGTGCCCCACGACGAGCGTGGAGCCCGCCCCCGCTCGCGCTCATAAGCCATCGCCGATGAAGGGATAGCAGCGCGAACCGCGCGGCGGCGTAGAGCTTTTTTTGCGGCGAGGGTCAGCGCTCGATACGGCTGATCTTCGAGCCCTCGAGGCTCAAATTGTACATCAGTCCCTGCGCATCGAAGATGAAGGCGATGACTGGGCTGGTGAGGGTGTCGGTATCGATAGCACCGCCGGCACCGACGGTGACCACCACGATCGATCCATCGACGCCAACCTTCCAACCATAGGCGTTCCGGAATCCGGCCAGCGCTTCTTCGGTCATAAACATGATGATCACGGACCTGGACTGAACCCCGAGTTGGAAGCCGAACGAGGCCGAGATAATGTTGTAGTAGCCTGCCGGCTCTCCCCTAATGATAAGAACCCCTTCTCCATATTCCCCGCCTAGACCCAGGCCTGCCTTGATCACTGAGGGAAACACCAGAACGCCCGCAGCCTTCCGGCCAAGCTCGCGTGCGGACGGATTTTGGCCGACGAAGCTCGCCAGCGTCGCATTGGCGTCGGCGTTGATCTCGACGGCCGAGCCCGCCTCAACGGTTTGCGGCGCCGCGACCATCGCGAGCAATGAAAATGACATCAGGACTAGGGTGCGCAATGCGTTCATGTTCAAGCTCCCCCTGGCCGCTCTCCCAGGCGCTCGGGATATTACTCTGCCGGGCACCAGGAGTGGACCGCATCTCATCAATCACTCCTGCGCCGCAAATTCGGCGACTTTAGGCAAAGAAAAAGGCGAGGCGCCAAAGCTTCCCCGCCTTTCGCATTGCGTCGGCGCGCTTTACGCGGCCTTGGCGTAGTACGCCTTGAGCTGGTTCATCACCTTGGCCTTGTCGAACTCGGCGCCCATGGCGAGCATGGCGTCGGCGAAGCGGCCAGTGATCTCGGCGATCTGCTCCGGGCTGAGCTGATTGAGGATGCCGATGCGCACCTGCACCGGCTCGGACAGGGTCGGCCAGATGCCGAAGCCCTGGGCGCGCGCGCCCTGCACCAGCTCCTTCTCCTTGCCCTTGAGCTTGCCCGGCAGATTGAGCACGACAAGGCTCGTCATATTGGAGGTGACGTCGCAGCCCATGGCCTCCACCGCCTGGCGCAGCGCCTTCTCGTGATAGGCGTAGTCGGACGCCTTGCGGCGGCGGCCGTAGCCGAGAATGATGCGCAAGGCCTCGTGGAACGCTGCCACCGCATAGCAGGAATGGGTCTGGTGATAGGCCGGCGTCGGGGTGTCCTTGCCGTCGATGATGCCCCAATGGCGGGCGTCGAGGATGGGATGGTGGACATACGTGCGGCAGCCGCGCTTCCGCACCATATCAATCGCCTTGTCGGTAAAGCTGACCGGCGCATAAGTGAGCGGAAGCGACAGCACGCCCTTCTGCGGACACGACGCCCAGGCGACCACGCCCGGATAGTCGTCGATGTTGAAGTCGGCGACGCCGAGGCTCGATACCGCGTCGACGATGCCCATCACGCCGTGCTTGAGGCAGGCGTCGCTGAACCCTTTCAGGTCGTTGATGCGGCCCGATCCCGTCTCCCAATGGGCCATGAACGCCCACATTGGCTTGTGCTCGGCGAGCGCCTTGTCGACGGTTTCGCTGGTCACCGACTTGCTGTGTGGCGTGTCGATCACCACCACGCTTTTCGGCTTCGGGTTCAGCGAATCGGCGGCAAGCTCCTCGGCGGTCGAGGCCTTCATGCGGATGGTCAGCGTGTCGATGCCCGAGAAGGTGCCGTTGGGGAAGGCCACCACCTTATCGCCGGGCAGGATCAGGGAGAGCACGCAGTCGAGCCCCGAAAAGCCCGTGCCGGCGACGCCGTAGGTATAGACGTTCTTGGTCCCCCACAGCTCGCGCAACATCTCCTTGGCTTCGAGCATGCCGCGCAGAACGTCCTTCTGCATGTGATCGGCGACGCCGGTCCTGGCGAAGCGTTCCAGCACGCGAGGATCCGTGTTCCCCGGCCCTGGGCCGGCGGCAAGCGTCTCAGGGATGTCAAGCTGCGGATAAATCGTCATTTTCGGAACCCTCACGAAGGTCTAATGGTCGTCGCACAAATATTCGGCTAATCGTCTAGCGGGCTGGAGGCTTGGCGGCAAGTCCGCCGAGCCCGGTTTAGGCTGCCTTGGCCGCGCGGGTTGCCAGCACCTGGTCGGCGATCTTACCGGTCAACTCGGCGAGATGGTCGAATTTGGCGGTGAAGGTCCCCACTCCCGCGGTCGCCGATCTGACCTCCACGATCAGGTTCTGGATCTCGGCCTCCGGGATCTGCGCCTGCACCAGGTCCCATCCCGGCCAGCCCGGCCGCGCATCGAAACCGAGGATCTGCCCACGCCGCGACGAGATGATGCCGTTGATCTTGGCCGTCGCGTCGGAGGGCACGGCAATTTCGACCGCCATGACCGGCTCGAGCAGCACCGGAGAGCATTGCGGCAGGCCTTCGCTCATGGCGATGCGCCCGGCCTGGCGGAAGGCCATGTCCGAGGAATCGACCGAGTGATAGGAGCCGTCGATGAGGCAAACGCCGACATCGACCACGTTGAACCCAAGCGGGCCGGAGTGGAGGTAGTCGCGCACCCCGATCTCGACGGATGGAATGTAGTTCTTCGGCACCACGCCGCCGGTAATCTCGTCGCTGAACTCAAAGCCCGACCCGCGCGGGCGCGGGCCGATGGTCACCACCACGTCGCCGAACTGGCCGTGGCCGCCTGACTGCTTCTTGTGACGGCCGCGCACCTCGGTCGATTTGCGGATGGTCTCCTTGTAGGGGATCTGCCGCGGCCTGGTCGAGGCGTCGATGCCGTATTTGCTAGTGAGCTTCTCGAGCGCCACGCGAAGATGCATCTCGCCCTGGCCCCATAGCACCATCTCGCCCATGTCCTGGCTGTGGGTGAGCGAGATCGAGGGATCCTCCTCGATGATCTTGGCGATGGCCGCGGTCAGCTTCACCTCGTCTTTCTTCTCCTTGGCGGCGATTGCGAGGCCAAACACCGGCTGGCTGGGCGGCAGGGTTTCGAGCTTCGCCGGCTTCGCCTTCTCGGCGACCAGCGTGTCCCCGGTTTTCACGCTGTCGAGGCGGCCGAAGGCGACGGTATCGCCGGCCTTGGCCTCGCCGCGCTTTGTCGGCTCCTGGCCCATGAGGGTGAAGATCCCGGAGATGCGCTCATCGTCGGCGCCGCCCTGCACCGTGGTGCCGTCAGCGAAATTGCCGGCGAGCACACGGGCGAGCGAGAGCTTGCCTCCATGCGCCGTGTGGAAGGTCTTGAGGATATAGGCGCAAGAGGGCGCGCCCTCGACCTTAAGGCGCTTGGCTGTGGTTGCGACAAAAGGGGCTTCATGCCTCAGCGCCTTCAACAGGCGCAGGATGCCGTTGCCATTCTCCGCCGAGCCCATCAGCACCGGACAGATGAGCCCCTCGCGCAGCTCCTTGGAAAGGTCGTCGAACACCTTGTCGCGCGGCGGGGGCACATCCTCGAGCAGCTGCTCCATCAACTCGTCGTCATAGTCGGCGAGCTTCTCCAGCATGGAAAACCGCGCCTGCTTCTCGCCGTCGGCGAGCGCGTCCGGAATGGTGATGACTTCGCTCGGCGCATGCTCGCGATAGACAAAGGCACGCTCAAGCGCAAGATCGATGAAGCCGGTGACGATGTCGTTCTCCCAGATCGGCACCTGGCGCAGAACGAGCGGCCTGGTCGAGGCCGGCTGCAGCATCGGCACGATGTCGCGGATGCGCGCCTCGGCCTTGTCGATCTTGTTGATGAACAGGAAGTGGGGAATGCCGCGATCCTCGAGCTGCTTGAGGATCAACTGAAGCGCCGGAACCTTCTTCTCGTCAGGCTCGCACACCACGATGGCGCCGTCACAGGCCGCGAGCGCATTGGCGGCGTCGGCCTGAAATTCGATCGAGCCTGGACAATCGAGGAAGGTGTAACTGTCGCCGAGGAAATCGACGGTGGCCACGTTGAGCTCGACGCTCATGCCGTGATGCCTGGCCTCTGCCGATGCGTCGCCGACGGTGTTCTTGGCCGCCATGGTGCCCTGCCGGCCGATGGCGCCGGTGCGGGCAAGGATGGCTTCGAGAAGTGTCGTTTTACCGCTGAGATAGGGGCCAACCAGTGCGATGCAGCGGGCGCTGCGGGCTGGTTGGCCCTGCGCTTGGCCCATGCTCTCCTCCCATGGTCTTTTTCCGCGGGAAGGCCCGACGACCGTCCCGCGCGGTCTTGTGAACCTATCGTGTCAAGGGATGCGCCCTCTGGCAAGAGGCCGATTTTGGAACGCCGAGCCTCAAGTCGTCCTCAAGGCGGCCTCACCCGGCTGTTCCGATCCCTTTCCTGTGTCATTATGCTAGCGGCTTCATCGAACGGGGAATTCCATGCGCCTGGTTTGCGCCTTCGTGCTTGGGGCTCTGGTTTGGGTTCTGCCTTTGGCTCTCGGTGGCGATAGGGCGGCAGCCATTTTCGCCTGCGGAATGTTCGATGGAAAGTTCCAATGCAAGGCAACGCAAGGCGGAGCGGTACATGGCAAGAGTGCTACGCCGGGTGTCGATGAGACGCACACTCCGGTGGAAGCACCCGAAGGCACGACGGGGGCCCCAAGTGGCGTCCCTGCCCAGGAGGCGGTTCAGCCGGGCGAGCATTCATGTCCTCCCGGCTACAGAGTTCTCGCCGCCCCGAACGCGTCCGGTGGTTATTGCGAACCGCCGGAGGCAGCGTCTGAGGCAACCAATATGGGCTGCGAACACGGGATGGTGGGCACGCCGCCAAACTGCCACTGCCCGAAGGATTCAGAGCTGTTGGGCGGCAACTGCGTTCACTACACGGCGACCTGCAGCAACGGGCTCGCCGCCGACTTCACTCCTCAACCCTGCGCGGGTGCCGAGGAAAAACTCGCCTGCAAGATGCGTCAAGACGGATTGAAGGACTGTTGCTGTCTGCTCTACGACAAGCTTTAGCCATCGAACGACGTCGAGCGACGTCGGCCTCATCATCCGGCTATTCGGAAAACCTAGGCTTGCGCGCCGACCGTCGCTTTGCGCTCGAGCTTGCCCCAGCCGACGAGCGGCCCGATCGCCGCGGTGAACAGCGCCTTCACCACCACCCAATACATGAGCTGCCGGTATCCGAAGCGCTGTAGCAACAGCAACGGCGCCAACCTCCATTTTTCGCGCCGGTCCATCATGAGAGCGAGCGTGGCGCTGCCGAGGTCGATCAGCAGGAACACGAGATAGTAGATCAAGACCTTCCTTAATGAGTCCGGATCGTATTGATCCTGATGTTGCAGCATTTGCAGACTGACGGAAATGAGCCGCGAGATCAGCGCCAGGTCCACGAGGGGCGCGATCGCGGTGAGCAGGAACTGGAATAGCCAGGTTTGCGGCACCGCAAGAAGACCGAGCGCGCCGTAGCGCGGCCGGAGCGTCACCCGGCGGTACTTCCACAGGCATTGCAGCGTGCCATAGGCCCAGCGGAAGCGCTGCTTGACGAGGCCCTTTACTGTGTCGGGCGCTTCGGTCCAGCCAATGGCAGAGCTGTCGTAGAGCACTGTGTAACCCGCGGTCAGCAGCGCAATCGTCAGGTCCTGGTCCTCGGCAAGCGTGTCGAGCGGGAAGCCGCCCAAGCGCTCGAGCGCCTCCCATTGCCAGGCGCCAATGGCTCCGGGAACCACCGTGACGCAACCGAGCGCGGCAAGCGCCCGGCGCTCGAGGTTCTGACTGGTGACATATTCAAGCGCCTGCCAGCGCGTGATCATGTTGATGCGGTTGCCGACCTTGGCGTTTCCCGCCACGGCACCGACCGCCGGGTCGCCGAACCAGCGCACGAGCTTTGAGACCGCATCCTTCTCGAAATGGGTGTCGGCGTCGAGCGCGACGACGACTTGCCCGCGCGCGTGCCTCAGGCCGAAATTGAGCGCCGCCGCCTTGCCGCCATTGGCGATGGTGAACAGCTTGACGCGGGGGTCTTCGGCGTAATGCGCCCTGACCTGCTCGGAGGTGTCATCGGTCGAGCCGTCGTCGATGACGATGACCTCCAAATTCGGATAGTCGCTCGCCAGGATGTGGCGCACCGCGCCGGCGATGACCTTGCCTTCGTTACGCGCCGGGATGAGCACCGACTGCAGCGGCGGATGTTGCGGGAGTAGCGGCGGCACCCGGCGAGCTTCGGCGCGCCGATTACCGAGCCCGGCCCCGCTCAGAAACAGGAGGCGGGCGACGCCGAGGCCGATGGCGAGGACGAACACCACTGTGAGAAGCTGCCCGAGCCAGCTCAGCGTCATGAATACCGGCAGGCTGATGAGCTGGGCGTAAGAGCGCGGCGGCAGCGGCGGCATGGCCTGGTCGCCGGTAAGTCCGGCAAGCTCCGACACCGGCACGAAGTCATAGCCCTTGGCCCTGAGACTATCGATGAGGTTCGGCAGCGCCGCGACGGTTTGCGATCGGTCGCCGCCGGAATCATGCAGCAAGATGATGTGACCCCTGCTGTCGGGGTTCGGGTCGCTCACCTGCTCGATCACGCGCTCGACGATGGTGTCGGACGGTGGCCTCAGCCAGTCATTCGGGTCGACTTGCAAGCCTACGGTCACATAGCCCATCGACTGGGCGATTTCGATCGGCACGATCTCGTCGCTCGTGGTGGGCTCCGCGTCGCCAAGGAAAGGGGCGCGGAATAGCCGCATCGATCGCCCGGTCAGCGCCTCGATCAGCCGTTGGTTGGCGTTGATCTCGAGCGTCACGAGGCTGTCGGGCAACTCTCCCAGGTTTGGGTGGGTGAAGGTGTGATTGCCGACGTCGTGGCCCTCGGCGAGGATGCGCCGCACGAGATCGGGGTTGGCTTCCGCGTTCTCGCCGATGACGAAGAAGCTCGCGTGGACGCCCTTCGCCTTCAGGATATCGAGGATCTTGGGCGTCCAGTCCGGATCAGGACCGTCGTCAAAAGTGAGCGCCAGCTTGCCCGGCGTGGTGCCGGTTCGCTCAATGACGAAAGGGGTCGGCACCGCCATGTAGGTCTCGTCGACGATCTGGCCGGTGTCGTGGTCGATGTCGAAGGTTCGCGCCCCAGGAGCGGGCATTTCGCGCACATGCAGCACTTCGCCCCGGCCCTCGAAATCGATGTCCTGGCTGGTGCCGATCTCGCGCAACCCCTCTGGAGGCGGCGCGCCGTAAGTCTGGCCGAGCACCGACCAGACCGAAGGGTCCTCCGAGCCGACCCGCCACAGCGCGTAGCCGGCCATGCGATAGGAGTCGCCGGCCTCGACCTCGTTAAAGGCCGTCACTCCATCGAGGAACCACACGTCGTGACGGTTCCCGTCGTCCTCGATGAAAGAGAAATGCGGATTTGCCGTCTTGGGATCGAACTCTATCTTTGCTTCGGAATCCTTTGCCGAAAGCACGGCCTCTTCGAAGGTCAGCTCCTCGGTCTGGTGTCCCTTGACCCAATCGTAGCCGTAGCCGCCAATGGCAAGGATGGTGCGGTCGGGATCGAGCTCCAGCATGCGCTTGTCGAGAGTGTTCTCGAACCAATCTTCGCCGGCGATGCTTCCGGGCTTGCTTTGATCCCAGTGCTGATCGTAACCCATCAGCAGCATGTAATCGGCAATCTTCGCGTAGGTGGCGTAAGACCAGCTGTCGTCATCGAACGGCACCGCGAGCACCATGACGAGACCGCGCGCGGCAAACGCGCTCGACAATTCGCGGAGAAAGTCTTGCAGGTCGTTCTGCGAGTCGGCCGGGACCTCCTCGAAATCGATGGTCAGCCCCTGAAACTTGTTGGCCTCGAGAAAAGCGACGATCTCGTCGATGCGCGCGGCTCGCGCTGACGGATCGGCGAGCAGCCGCGCGAGGCCTGGTCCGTCCCACTTGCCCTCGACCGCATTCTGGATCATGGGAAGGATCGGCGTATCCGGCTTGGTCTCCTGGATCAGCTTCAACACCCGGTCATCGACATCAGCCTTCAGTGCCAGGTCGGATCCTTCGAGACTGAGCCAGCTCGGGATCACCCAATCGAGATGGGGAAGTGCGCGTTTGAGCGCCGGATAGCTGTTGTCGTCCCAGTTGACGTAGAAGCCGATGCTCAAGGACCGGTCTTTCGACCCTCTGAGCGGCGCCGGAATAGGGTGGCGATCCACGACCTCGGCTTGCGGGTGGCGCGTGCGCAGACCCCGCTCCCGCTCGCGCAAGTCTGACGCGAGCTTGTAGGCGGTCTTCAGCAATTCTGGATCGGCGGCGTCGCTGTCGGCAATCGCATGCGCCGGCGAGCAGGTCGGCGCCCAGGCGCAGCGGATCGAGATATGGGCTGAGAGCTGCTGGTCGAAGCCTTTGTCCTCGGGCCGGGGCACGACCACAAGGATGGCGGTAAACAGCACGAAGATGACGGCGCTGACGGTGCCGGCGACCCACGCCAAAGCCTGCAATAGGCGCGCGCGTTTGCCGGTGGGGTCGAAGAAGATTGGCTTGCCAAGCATGGGGGTCCGCACCGTCAGGGTTAGCGCGATTCGATCCTTACCCCCGGCCACGCGGATTTACGCGCTTCGGCCGTTCGCGTTCCAGCGCCAGAACGCCGCATCCCTGGCGGCGAGAACCCCGATTGAGGTCTAGCGGTTCTGGCCGAGCGGCTGCCCGAACGAGAACTCGATGATGTAGCCGCTCGGGTCACTGACTGCGCAAAGATAGCCGGTCGGCGGCGGGAACTCCTGTGGTTCCCAGAATAGGCGCCCCTCCAGCCGGCCGCGCTCGGCAATGGCATCTACATCGGCGCGAGAGGGAACCGCAAAGCCGTAATGCGTCATGTCGTCCCTGCCTTGCGCATGGCCGGGTCCGCCGCCGAGCACAACGAGCACGAACCCGGCGCGGTCATCGTCTCCATGCGCCATCCACACGGTGCGCGCGTCGCCCTGCCCGTGCTCCTTGACGATGCTAAGCCCGCAATAGCTCTCATAAAATGCAATCGACTGATCGAGGTCGCGCACATGCAGGGCGCAATGGGTGAATTCCGGCGTCATTCAATCGGCTCCGCGGGCGTTGCGCCGCCGGCTGCCGCATCGGCACGCAGCACCGCGGCGACCGCATCGAGGATCAGTCCGAACCGGGAGTACACCCAATAGTGTCCGGCGGCCGGGATGACATCCAACCGGCAATTGGGGAGCGCGCGCGCCAAAGCATAGGCAGCCTCCGGCGGCACAACCGGATCGTCGCTGCCTTGCCAAATAATGGTCGGGACATCGATATCGGCAAACCGCAAACGCCAGGGCGAGCAATGGAGCCTGAGGTCCTGCGCCACCCCCTCCACGCCAGGCCGCAGACCTTCGCCCATGGCCGCCTGCAGACTTATCTTCACGTTGGATCGCCCCAACAGTTCCCGATCGGGGGCGCGGACCCGGCGTATCAGCCACCGATAGGCCGTGTCCGGTGACTTGAACAGCACGGAGCGCAGCCTGCGGAAGAAGAGCCGCGACACCCACGGCCTGCGGGCAAGCCGCCTGAAAAGAAGCCTCTGAAATCTGGAGAGACGGAGTTTGGTGTCCGCCACTTCGCCGATCGGGGCGACAAGCGCCAAGAGCGCGATGCGGTCCGCCATCGCCGCGGCCGCCGCCACGGCATAGGGTCCGCCGCCGGAGACGCCGATGAGGGCGAAGCGGCCGAGCCGATAAGCGTGGGCCACGGCGCTTAGGTCCTCGGCACTTTGTGTGAGACTCTCGGAGTGACGGTAGTCCGACAGTCCGTAGCCGGGGCGCTCCGGCGCGATCAGACGGATGCCCCTGTCCCGCGCCGCTCTATCGGCCAGCGCAAACATCAGGCGCGAGCCGGGTGTCCCGTGCAGCGCGAGCACCGGCAGACCGCCCGGATCGCCGTATTCGGCGCAAGCGACGCGACGTCCGTCGGGAAGCGTGAGGATGCGTAACGGCGGCGGCGATCCGGTCGTGACGATCACTCCCTTGCAGCGCTGTCGCAGCAATGCGACGCGGCAGCTCGAAGGCAAAGCGGCCTGGCAGGCAGCCTATTCGCAACCGATGATGATATCGCCGGGGTTCACCATCAAGATCACGCTCTTGCCTTCGTACAGACCAAGGGTCTCCAAGGAGGCGATGGTGACGCTTGCTTCGAGCATGGCATCGCCGGCGATGGCGACATAGACGATGGCCGTCACCGCTCCTTTGCGGATCTCCATGATCTTGCCGTTGACCTGGTTGCCCGTGCTGAGCTTCATTTGCGCCCCTATGCCCGATCTTCCGCCTAGGTCGCGTTGGCGCAAAAGCGCTGGATGCGGCGGCAGGCCTCTTCCAGCGCCTCGATGCCGGTCGCATAGGAGATGCGGAAGAAAGGCGAGAGCCCGAACGCCGCGCCATGCACCACGGCGACGCCCTCCTCCTGAAGCAGCGCGCCGGCAAAATCCTCATCGGTCTCGATCTTCTTGCCGTCCCGCGATGTCCGGCCGATGACGCCGGCGCAAGACGGATAGACGTAGAAGGCTCCTTCCGGCGTAGGGCAACTGATCCCCTTTGCTTGGTTGAGCATCGAGACGACGAGATCGCGGCGATCCTGGAAGGAGGCAACCCAGCGCTTGAGGAAATCCTGCGGGCCTTCCAGCGCTTCGACCGAAGCCCACTGGCTGATCGAGCAGGGATTGGACGTCGACTGCGATTGCAGCGTGGCGATGGCCTTGATCAACGGCTCTGGCCCTCCGGCATAGCCGATACGCCAGCCGGTCATGGAATAGGCTTTGGAGACGCCGTTCATGGTGAGCGTCCGTCCCTTAAGCTTGGGCTCGACTTGCGCCGGGGTGGAGAACGCGAAGCCGTCATAGACGAGGTGCTCATAGATGTCGTCGGAAAGCACCCAGACATTCTCGTGCTTGAGCAACAATTCGGTGAGCGCCTTGATCTCCTCGCGCGTATAGGCGGCGCCGGTCGGGTTCGACGGCGAGTTGAAGATGAACCACTTCGTTCGCGGCGTGATGGCGGCGGCGAGCGCCTGTGGGCTGAGCTTAAATCCGTCCTCGAGCTTGGTCTCAACCACCACCGGCGTTGCCCCGGCAAGCAGCACGATGTCGGGGTAGCTGACCCAATAAGGCGACGGCACGATCACCTCGTCGCCCGGATTGAGCGTGGCAAGCAGTGCGTTATAGAGCACCTGCTTGCCGCCGCTGCCCACAGTGATCTCCGCGGGCTTGTAGGTGAGGTCATTCTCCCGCTCGAACTTTGAAGCGATGGCCCGCTTCAGCTCGGGGATGCCGTCGACCGCCGTGTATTTGGTTTCACCGCGCTGTATTGCAGCGATGGCCGCCTGCTTGACGTTGTCAGGGGTATCGAAGTCGGGCTCGCCCGCGCCAAGGCCAATGACGTCGAAGCCGGCGGCTTTCATCTCGCGCGCCTTGCTGGTGATCGCCATGGTGGGCGACGGCTTTACCCTCTCAAGTGCGTGGGCGATGAGACCCATGCTGATTCTCCTGGAGCTAAAGTGATGGACCGCGAACAGCGCTTTGCCTGCCGCGGCGCACCCTAAGCGCGGACCCCCGCTCCGCGCAAGACTTAAGGCCGAAACGCAGGACGGCGCGGGGGAAAGACCCGCGCCGTCCAGCACCGCGCTCCGCTCGGCATTTTTTCCAATGGCGATGAGCCGCCAACTTGCAGAACCAGGGTGAGGTTCCCCACATTGGGTGAGGTTCTCGCGTCCTCAATTGCGCCATAGTTGGGGCGGGTTTGCCGTGGATAGCCACAATCCGGTTAAGCATGTGCCCCAATAGGATGGTTCGCTTTGCTCGGTGCCGGAGGATCATCAAAGGCCAAGGCAATGACCATTCAACGCCAGGCTCCGCACTTGAACAAGCGGGTGCCGCTATCGACCTCGCTCCTCCAGACACTTTTTCTCTTCTCCGCTCTCCTCGTATTTCAAGTCGGCCTGCCGGGTCTGCTCGCGACCCGTGAGGGGGGGCCGACTCTGTTCGCGGTGCTTCTTGCGAGTCTTTGCGTGGTAGCGCTTGCATGGTGGCGTTGCCACCGCCGCGACTCTACCTCCCCGCGGCGGATTAGGAGGGGGATCTGATGCCGGAACGGGGGCCGGTACAGTTCCTCCTCCACTTCCTTCGCCTGCGCCAAACGCCGGGCTGGAAGATTGGATTGGCGGTCGCCTTGGTCGCCACGCTTGGGCTTCTGCCGGGAGAGGAGAGCCTGTACCAAAAAGCGAAGACCGGCCTCGCCCAGTCGCTGCGCCAAGCGGCCTGGAAGCACGCCCTTGCCGGCGAGCCTCAGCCGAAGCCATGGCCTTGGGATCAATCCACCCCCGCCGCTAATTCCGTGGTGCCGCGGCTTGGCCTCAGCGCGGCCATTCACTGCGACCAAGACGCCAAGACGTCCGAGCGAATTTCCGAGACCGCACGCAAGCTGGGCGGGATCGACGCACGCGATCCGCATTTGGTGTCCGACCGTGCCATGATCGTCGAGGACGCCGATGCTGTTGGGGTCGCTGGCGACGAGGGTTTCGCCGAGCAAGACCGCGATGACCGGCTCTGGGAGCCAGGCGCGCCGCCACCGGCCGCCACCCCATCCGCCGACTGCTCTCCTCTCGACTCTTCCATCCCCGGCGCACTCCACCTGATGATCGAAGCGATTCAGGGAAACTGGGCGAGCCCGACCGAAATCGAGCGAAAGCTGTAGACCTCGCCTATCTTGCTGGTCCGGCATCCCAAGAGCGGCGTCGAGTAATCTGCCCACTCTGCCTCCTGCCACTATCACGGCTGCGATCGAAGGCCTCGGTCGTAGACCTAGCGGTTGTGACGACGCACAACCCAGAGAAGTTTTGGATTAAACTAGAAGTTCAGGTCGAGGAGTTGGGGGGAAATATGACCCAAGGGTTCGTCTATGTGCTCACGTCTTCGAACAGCAACTACATCAAAATCGGTGGCACAGAGAACCCCATTAGCCAACGACTCAGGGCGATCAACGGAACTCTAGCCTACGCGGATCATGGGCCCTGGGAGCTTTCCGACTTCTTGCACGTAACGGACTGGCGTCTTGTTGAAGGAGGTCTCCACCGACACTTCAGGGAGCATCAGGTTCTCGATGCTGAAGGCACGCGAGAGCTTTTTGATGTTCGACCACACGAGGCAAGGCAACGACTACGACTGACGGACGACACGCTACGTGTCGGTCATCAGAAAACGGCCGCCATCTTCAAGAACGAAGATGTGAAGATGTTTCTGTTTAAGCTGTTTCAACTCACTGGTCTTTTTGGATGTGTCGACATCCAGGGAGCATGGAGCTTGAGCATTCTGCCTTCAACCGCTGGAGGCCGTTGGTTCACCCTCAACGTCGGTTCTCACGAGGTGGCATTTAGCACGCGGCACGCTGAAGAGGGAAAATATTGGCATTGTCTCGTGTTGGATCGGCTTATTCTCGAATATCCCAACACCATCTTGTGGTTCGGCAAGCGCAAAGGCGAAGTGGAAGATGCACCGTATGCCAGTGCCAAAGAGAGGGCTGTGACGGTTGAATTTCAGGCGGATTTCGCAGAAGCGGAGAGCGCCTTGAAGCTTCCTGGAATGCGTCGAGCGTTGATCGCATATTGGTCCGAGCGCCTAGCAGATCTGCGCGAGAGAAATGCCAAAAGCGTGTTTGCCCGATCCCACGCTTACGACGCTGTCTCTCAGCTGCTCGAATACAAGAGAGACACCCAGAAACTGGTTCATGGCGAGTAGTGTCGCCACTCTGGTGCGCAAGCAAACGGGCCCGACCGAAATCCAGCGAAAGCTCTAGACCTCAGCTGTTACGGACGCCTCGGCCGCTTCGCGGGGGTCTTGGGCTGCGATGGCGCCGCCTGTGCCGCCGGTGGTGGGGTCGCCGCTTGGGTCGCAGCTGGGTCGGTTACCGCAGGCGCCGCTTGCGGCTGCGCCGCGCCGGCGTCAGCCGCCGGGGCAGCAGTCCCATCTTGCAGCGGCGCGCCGGGGACCACGCCTGGTTGCTCAGGCACGCCGAGCGTTGCGGTCGGAGGCGGAGGAGGCGCCAGCGGCTTCCGTTCAGTCTCGATCTTGTCCTTCAGCTTGGCGAGAGCATCGCGGTATTCGGCCCCGATATAGCGATCGAGCATCAAACCCTTCCAGCGCTTGAGCGGACTCGTGCCCGACTCGTAACCGAAGCCCCACGTCACCTTGCTGCCGGAGCCTGAAGGCACGATTTCGTAGTAGCTCGTTCCATCCAAGCCGTTGAAGCTCACGGCAAGATCGACGTGTCGGTTCGGAGTGCTCTCGATGATTTCCATGCTGCCGGCGCCGACGGACGGCTTGTCGCTCGTCCATTCAACCTTGGCACCCTTGCCTTGCTCCGCACCGGAATAGGCCACGGTGAGCTGCGGATCGCGTGCCGCCCATGGCGACCAGTCGCCGAAGCGACGCAGATTGTCGAGGTAGGGGAAAATGACGGGCTCTGGTGCATTTATCACCACCGACCGCGCCACCGTCACATGTCCGGGAAGCGCAAGCGCCACGCCCGCCAAAATCACGGCGAGAGCACAAAGCCCTAGGGTCAACCGCATGATGGGACGCATCGCTTCTCTCCTCAATTGTGCCCAGACGAGCTGCCCCAGCGCGTCCGGCCTGTGCGCAAGCAGGCCAAGCGCCTCGCTTTTTGACAGAAACCGATTACATTTCGCCCGTCAATAAGAGGGGAGGGCTGGAGATGAATTTGTCACCGCCGACGACCGCGGTTTTCATCATTTCGCTGATTTTGGCGGTGCTCGCCATCATCGGCACGTTTGCCACAATTCCCTTGATCAGCGCCAATGCCTTTTGGGTGGCCATCATCGCCTATATCATCCTGGCGGTGGGAAACGTCTTCCGGGGCGTGTAGTTCCGGCGCGACGCTCCGGGCGGCATCCTCGTGCGGAGATCGGGGGTGCGGCCGCCTCACTCAGGCCTGCCCATGGAACACGAGCACGGCGCCGAGTGCGATCAGGGCAAAGCCCGAGGCTTGCGTCCAGCTCAGCGGCTCGTTGAAATAAGTCGCGGTGAAGCCGGCGAACACGATCAGCGTAATCACCTCCTGGATCGTCTTGAGCTTGGCCGGCGAATAAACCGCGCTGCCAATCCTGTTGGCGGGCACCGCGAAGCAATATTCGACGAAGGCGATGCCCCAACTCACCAACACGACAATGACCAGCGGCACCGCCTTGAATTTCAGGTGGCCGTACCACGCAAAGGTCATGAACAGATTCGAGCAGAAGAGCATAATGATCGGCGCAACATAGGGCCAAAGGCCCGGCTTGATCAGTTCGGAAGCAAGGGACATTTGACCCTCATGCGGATGGTGGGACCCCGCACTGGGATAGACTGGGTTAGCGGCATTCGCGAATAGGACATAACGTCTGTGAGCGTCAAACCGGAGTAAAGGCCAAATGGCCGAGCTTTCCATCGACCCTGATTATCTCCGTCACCTGATCGTCAAGGTGCGATCCTTCATGGCCAAGGAGGACACTGACCTCCCCAACGACGGCTCCAATCCCATCGACGACGATATCCCGCTCGGCGCACTGCAGGACGAGGAGGGAGATCTGAGCCGCGAGGAGGTGATCGAGGAGATTCAGGGGCTACGCCCCGCCAGCGGGCCGAGCTCGTGGCCCTGATGTGGCTCGGACGCGGCGACGGCGAGCCTGAAGAGTGGAACGACCTTGTGGCGCGTGCCTTCGAGCGCCGCGAGGTGCCGACCGAGAACTATCTGCTCGACCACCCGCAGCTCGCCGAGCATTGGCTCGACGGCACGGAACGGCTGAACCTCGGCGGCCTCGCCGGCGAGACCGGATGACCATAAGGGAGGGCCGGCGCGTGGCCGCCCCTCCCCATGCAACTACATGTCGTCGTCGTCTCGCGCCCAGGACGGCCGATAAGGTTGCGCGCTTGGGCTTGGACTTGAGCTCGGCATACCACCGCCGGAGGATGGCCCGGACGTAGCCATGCCGCCGGCAGGACGCTGCGGCGTTGCTCCACCGCCCATGGGAGCGGCAGGACGCGGAGCCGTGGGCGTTGCCATTGCAGGCTGCGCCATGGGTCGCGGCGCCGGTTGGGGCGCTGGCGCGGCCGGTTTTGCCGCCGGGGCCATCGGTTTCGGTGCTGCCACTGTCGGCTTCTTCGCTGCGGCTTTCTTCTTCGGCGCGGCGCGTTTCGCTGCCGGCTTCTTCGCCGCTGCGCGCTTCGCAGGCGCCTTGCGGGCCGCGGTCTTTCGCGCGGCAGGCTTGCGTGCCGCGGCCTTCTTGCGCGCCGGGGCCTTTTTCTTGGCGCTGGTCTTCTTCGCGCCCGCCCGCGCGGCGCTCGCGCGGCGGGTGGTCTTGCGTGCACTCGTTTTCTTGGTCGTTGAGCGCTTCTTCCCACTCGTTCTCGTAGCCATGGTTCTGCTCCGATTCTGATCTACTGCGCGCAGGCGGCCGCCGACAGCGGGCGCGTGCATGCACGAATCATTCTTTACAGGTCCAAGCTTGCCGTCCCGCGCGACGAGTCAATTGTTTTTTTCATTATACGACGATCGCAGCAGAAAGCGGCATTGTGGCGGGCGCATGGTGCGTCTCGCCGAACGCTCAGTCGACTTGGTGCTGCCGGTGGCAAAAGAGTCTGCAAAATCCGGGGGTCGCGCGCCTGCAAACTGGCTATACTGCACTGCACCGAAGCCTTGAGTTGAGAGATCGGACTGCAGACGCCGAACCTGCACGATCGGCAACAACGCCATCTGCAGCGCGATCGTCTGCAACGGCTTCCAATCCATCACCCGCGTGGCCGAAGTAACGGCCAACGGAGGGGGCCGGGCCCTAGCCAAGTCCCCTCGCCGCCGCCATATTCCGGCAATGCCCTATCGTGGACCGAAGACTTTTGGCTCGCGCGCCGAGCCGCGCGCCGTCACGGGCGAGGCCACCGGCCTGCCCTCGACCGGCCTGCCGCTCGGCGCCGACCGCCGACCGCCTGGTTTCGGCGAGGCGGCGCAGCCGCTGATGCAAGAGCACCCGTTGGTGACCGGCGAGGCTGCGCCCTTCACCCCGCACCGCCCGCCACGCCCCGACAAGAGCGAGGGCGGCGTGCCCTTGCACATTCAATCCGAGCTTTCGCCGAAGGGCGATCAGCCTCAGGCCATCACCGAGCTGGTGGCCCAGGCCAACGCGCAAGAGCGCGACCAGGTGCTGCTCGGCGTCACCGGCTCCGGCAAGACCTTCACCATGGCCAAGGTCATCGAGGCGACCCAGCGTCCGGCGCTGGTGCTCGCCCCCAACAAGACGCTCGCCGCTCAGCTCTATGGCGAGTTCAAGAGCTTCTTCCCGGACAACGCGGTCGAGTATTTCGTCTCCTATTACGATTACTACCAGCCAGAGGCCTATATCCCGCGCACCGACACCTATATCGAGAAGGACTCCTCCATCAACGAGCAGATCGACCGCATGCGCCACGCCGCGACGCGCGCTTTGATCGAGCGCGACGACGTGATCATCGTGGCGAGCGTGTCGTGCATCTACGGTATCGGCTCGGTCGAGACCTATACGGCGATGACTTTCTCCTTGAAGCGCGGCGACAGAATAGAGCAGCGCCAGCTGATCGCCGACCTGGTCGCCCTGCACTATCGGCGCAACGACATGAACTTCGCCCGCGGCTCGTTCCGCGTGCGCGGTGACACCATCGAGCTGTGGCCCGCGCATTTGGAGGATCGCGCTTGGCGCATCTCGCTGTTCGGCGACGTGGCTGAGAGCCTCACCGAGTTCGATCCTCTGACCGGAGCCAAGACCGACGAGTTCAGCATGGTCAAGGTCTACGCCAACTCCCACTATGTGACGCCGAAGCCGACGCTGAAACAGGCGGTGCGCGGCATCAAGGAGGAGTTGAAGCAGCGGCTCGACGAACTGAACCGAGCCGGCCGTCTGCTGGAGCAGCAGCGGCTCGAGCAGCGCACGCTGTTCGATCTGGAGATGATGGAGGCGACGGGCTCTTGCGCCGGCATCGAAAACTATTCGCGCTATCTCACCGGCCGCAAACCCGGCGAACCGCCGCCGACCCTGTTCGAATATCTGCCCGACAACGCGCTCGTGTTCGTCGATGAGAGCCACGTCACCATCCCGCAGATCGGCGGCATGTTCCGCGGCGACTACCGGCGCAAATCGACGCTCGCCGAATATGGCTTCCGCCTCCCTTCCTGCATGGACAATCGGCCGCTCCGCTTCGAGGAATGGGACGCCATGCGGCCGCAGACCATCTACGTCTCGGCCACACCGAGCGGCTGGGAGCTGGAGCAGACGCAAGGCGCTTTCGCCGAGCAGGTGATCCGCCCCACCGGCCTGATCGACCCGCCGGTCGAGGTGCGTCCAGCCTCGACGCAGGTCGACGATCTGATCGACGAGGCGCGCAAAGTGGTGGCGCAAGGCTATCGCGTGCTGGTCACCACACTGACCAAGCGCATGGCCGAGGACCTCACCGAATACATGCACGAGCAGGGCATGCGCGTGCGCTACATGCATTCCGACGTGGAAACGCTCGAGCGCATCGAGATCATCCGCGATCTCCGACTCGGCGCCTTCGACGTCCTCATCGGCATCAATTTGCTGCGCGAGGGTCTCGATATTCCGGAATGCGCGCTGGTGGCCATTCTCGATGCCGACAAGGAAGGCTTCCTGCGCTCCGAAACCTCGCTGATCCAGACCATCGGCCGCGCCGCGCGCAATATCGACGGCCGGGTGATCCTCTATGCCGACGGCATCACCGGATCGATGGAGCGCGCCATGGCCGAGACCAACCGCCGCCGCGAGAAGCAGACCGCGTGGAACGAGGCCAACGGCATCACCCCTGAAAGCATCAAGAAGCACATCGGCGACATCATGGCTTCGGTCTATGAGCGCGACCACGTTCTGGTCGATGCCGGCGTGGGATTCGGCGAGGAAGACCAGGCGCTGATCGGGCACAATCTCGAAAGCGTCATCGCCGACATGGAGAAGCGCATGCGCGCTGCCGCGGCCGATCTCGAATTCGAGGAAGCCGCGCGGCTCCGCGACGAGGTCAAGCGCCTGCGCCAGATGGAGCTTGCCATCGCCGACGATCCGCTCGCGCGCCAGAGCGAGCTCGAGCAGATGCGCTCAAGTAGCGCGGAGCCCAGTAGCGCAAATATAAGTCGCCCTCACAAGCCGAGCCTCGACGAGATGGGTCCGCACAATCGCGAGATCCCCCTCGCCGCGCTCCGCAAATCGGGCGGACGTTCGAAGGCCGGCAAACCTGGCACGCGGGCACTGCGCCAGAAGAGCCACAAGCCCCGCTAGCGTTGCGTCCGATTCGCACGACGAGGCGCGAGACCCAGAATTACGCTCCGACGAGCCTCGGCTATTTCGCCATGGCGTTGCGGATGGCACCGATAATGGCCATCACCACCGCGCCGCCCACGCCTCCGCCGACTAAATCCTTGACGATGCCGCCAATGTCCAATCCGCTCGCCGCGGCGGCGGCATCAGGAGCCGCCGCCCCGCCAAGCACGGCCGCCAAGATCTGACCGACAACGCCGCCGCCGACCGCCCCGCTGATGGCGTCGCCGGCCTTGCCCATGCTGAGATCCTTTAGCGCGCTGCCTGCGGCCGTGCCGCCGATGGCCCCGGCTATGAGCTGAATGATGAGATTGACCAAAGTCCCTTCCATGGCACTCCCTCCTCCCGGTTAGGATGCCGCCGCGCATCCATCGCCTCGACGCGGCCCTCCAGGGACCGCGGCGTGACTCTACCACAGACAAACCGTCACATCCGGAGCGTTTTGCCGTTCTGCCCGCTTTCCGTGCGACCGTTGCGAGGAGATCATCCGTGGGCAGACCGAATTATGATGCCGCTGGCCTAAGCGCGTGTTAGCGTTGATTCATCGGGGGACCATGGAGGGGGATCATGGCGAAGACGGTGCGGGCGATCCTTGGCGACATTTACGACGCTTGGCGGGCGCAGAATCTCGACTGGCTGGCAACCTATCTGCCCGACGACTTCTGTCACGTGATCCACATTCCAGTCGACCTGAACCCTATGGGCGGAGCCCGCCGCGGCAAGAAGGAGGCGCTCGAGCGCTTGCAGCTCATCGTGCAACAGTTCGACTTCGTGGTCTTCGACACGAGCGAACTTCTGATCGACAAGAACCGCGCCGCCGTCGAAGTGCCAATCCACTATCGCCACCGGCAAACCGGCGCGCCGTTCGAATCGACCAAGGCGAATTTCTGGACACTGGAAGACGGCTGGCCGGTGAAGCTCACCGAATACCACGACATCGCGCGCATGCAGGCCTTCGTCACGGCCCACGCCGGCGCCCACCCGGCATGAGGTGAGGAGACAGCCCCCTACCTCTGCCCCTGCAACGCGGCGAGCAGTTCCATTGTCGGATAGCCGTCGGCGGGCAGGCCGTATTTCACCTGCATCTCCCTGATGGCATTGCGCGTCGCGGCGCCGATCACGCCGTCGATCTTGCCGACATCATAGCCGCGCTTGGCGAGAAGCTGCTGCACCTGCTTCGCCTGCGCGAGCGGCAAGGTCTCGACCTCGCCGCTGCCGCGGCTGAGTGCGGGCGCGCCGGCAAGCCGCGTCGCGTAATACCCTGCGGTGAGCGAGTAAACCAAGGACTGGTTCCATTGAAGATAGACGTCGAAATTCGGATAGGCGAGGAAGGCGGGGCCATGGCGGCCCATCGGCAGCACGAGAGACGACGGCATGCTGTCGGCCGGCAGCGGCTTGCCGCTCCGCGAGGTCACGCCTGCCTGTGCCCAATAGCTGCGCGGCTTCTTGATGGTGACGTCGGCCTGGCTCCAATCCATCTCGGCTGGCACGCGGACTTCCTCTAGCCAGGGCTGGCCCGGCTGCCAGCCGAGCCCATCGAGATAATTGGCGGCCGAGGCGAGCGCGTCGGGCGTGTTATGGATGAGATCGCGCCGGCCGCTGCCGTCGAAGTCGACCGCATATTTCCAATAGACGCTCGGCACGAACTGGAATTGGCCGACCTCGCCGGCCCAGGGTCCGCGCATCTCCACCGGCGCGAGGTCGCCGCGCTGAATCACGCGGAGCGCGTCGAGCAGCTGCTCTCTGAACTCGTCGGGCCGCCGGCAATCATAGGCCAGCGTGGCAAGGGAGCGGAGCGTCTCCATATTGCCCATCACTTTGCCGAAATCGGTCTCCAATCCCCAGAAGCCGACTAGGACCGGACCCGGCACGCCATATTTCTGCTGGATCTGGGCGAAGGTCCCCGCATTTTTTTTCAGCAAGCTCGATCCAACCGAAAGACGATTGCCGCTGACCATGCGATCGGAGAATTGCAGGTAGGTCTGCGCGAACACCGACTGGCCACGGTCCTTGGCGATTACGGATGGATCGTAGGTCACCCCGTCGAGTGCCTCGGAAACGACCTGCGCCGAGATGCCTTGCGCGACGGCTTCCTTCTTGAAGCCTTGCACCCAAGCGCCGAATCCCGCAGGCCCCGCGCAGGCTGCCGCAAAAGCCGGGCTCGTTGCCGCAATCAGCATCGCAACGCCAGCGCCCGCGCAAACGAAATTCCGCATGGTGGCTCCCCTCTGATGTCCTGCCTTGCCCGCACTTGAAGCGAAGAGGAAAGCCTCGGTCAAGGGAAGAGACACGACCGCCGCCACTCAGCGATCGCCTTTCTGGTAGGTGCCGATCAGTTCGGCCTGCGCCACGACGTGGCCTTTCATGGCCGCCTCGAGCTCGGCTTTCGTTGCGTGAGCGAGGTCGAGCGTGGTGTCGAGCGCATAGAGTTTGTGGAAATAGCGATGCCGTCCGATCGGTGGACACGGTCCTCTGTATTCGGCCTTGCGAAAATCCGTAACGCCGCGGACGGTGCCGCCGGGCAATCCGCCTTTGTCGGCATTCTCGGCAAGCCCCTTCGCCTCAGGCGGGATATTGTAGAGCACCCAGTGCACCCAGACGCGCTTCGGCGCCTTCGGATCTGGCGCATCCGGATCGTCGAGAACGAGCGCGAGGCTCTTGGTCCCCGCCGGCACACCGTCCCAGGCGAGTGGTGGCGACATGTCTTCGCCCTCGCAGCTATATCGCGAAGGCATGACAGCGCCAGACTTGAAAGCGGGAGAGGTGAGCGTCAGAGCCAAGGCTGCATCAGCTCCTTCGATAGACAGCGCGCCAGCGCCGAAGGTCAGCACCAGAGCAACAACAAACTGCGTGGACCGGGATCGGATACTCGCCAAGGTCTTGCACAGCCTAACTCCCCCGCGAAACAAGCGCAGGAAAGCTAGTCCGTGTGGGGCGGAAGCTCGCCGAGCCTAAGTCTTTCCTGCAACCGCTCGATGCGCCGTGCGGCCTCGCTCTTGCTCAAGCCTGCATCGAATGCGTGCGGCTCCCTGATCTCCTCGGCAAGGCGCCTAAGCGAGGCGGCCTGCGCGCCGGTCATCGGCTCCCGCTCCAGCACCCAGCTGACCCGGTTCATGAAGGTCGTCGACGGTTCTGTGCTCAGCTCTTGCTGAACCTGCGTCTCTGCTGTCTTTTTCTTTTGCATCTCGCTCCTGCCCCAGCCCATTCCTTGTAGTTTCCAATGCCATACAGGTAATCGCGAAAAAGGGCAATGATTAGGCGGGGTTTGATCAAGGATTGAGCAGGATTCATCAGCGCCTGTGGCAAGTGCACCACTCAGCGACTACATGCCCCTCGCGGGTTTCAAACTAGACCGATGAGCGGCCCCCAAATCACCGTTGAGGCGAGTTCCTCAGTCAGTCAGACTGGAGGCAGGGGGGAATGACCAAGAGCCGATTCGAGGAGGAAACGATGAGCGGATTTCTGCGGGCAGGGTTGGCGGGGTGCGCAGCGGTCGCGCTGACTACGATGCTGACGGAGCCGGCCGAGGCGCGGATCCAATGCCGCGGCAATTTTCAGGTCACCAAATATGGATTGATCGCCACCCCCTATTGCGAGGAAGAGCAGATCGCCTTCGTGGCACGGAGCTATGGGTCGAAAGTCACGGCTGCTCAGGTCCACAACGATCCTCTTACCAAGGTCTACATCTGCCAGACCATCGGCTATGATTCCCGGTTAAAGGGATCTTGCGCCGGCTACGGTCCCGACTCCTACGCGCCCGGTCGTTAACCCTGCTGCCGTCGCATGGCGCGGGAAAGGTCCCCGCCCGCGCATGTGATTGAGTGGCCCCTGTGGAGGCGCGAGCTCAAGGTGCTGGCGCCTTTTTGCTGTCTCCCCGCCGAGCGGCCACAGGGAATGCCGCGCAGCCGCAGGCGTCCGATGGCGCTGGGCAGCCCGGTAACATTAATCACCGCGCCCCTAAATCGCCCTTCAATTACCCAGACGAAGCCGATTTTTCGCCTTGGTCCGCCGTAGGTTAGCGGCCAGCACTGATGCGTGCAGACCGGCTTGATTCGTCGTCGGTCACCTTCAAACCCAAGACAATCGAATAGGAGCTCAACGCATGTTCAAAATGCGCGCCAACATCGTTGCCATGGGCGTCATCGGCGTCCTTTTGCTACCCGGGCTGGCTCAGGCTGAGCAGGTCGGGCATGCGTCCTGGTACGCCCTGCATTCACGCACGGCGAGCGGCGAAATGATGAACCCTAGCGAAATGACCGCGGCACATCGCTCGCTGCCCTTCGGCACCAAGGTTCTGGTGGAGAACCTCAGCAACGGCCACTCGGTGGTCGTGCGGATCAATGACCGGGGACCTTTCGTAGCCGGGCGGATCATCGACGTGTCCAAGGCCGCCGCGTCCAGTCTCGGCATGCTTGGCTCTGGCACGGCGCAGGTCAGGGTCAGCACCTCTGGCGGCGGCTCGCCTGAGATCGCAAGCTCGTCGGGCGCCCTCGTCGAGGTCGCAACCGCCACTACGAAGATGGGGGACGCCTCTGGCGACGCCAAGGCAGACAGCACGGCGGTCGTCAGGTCCGCCAAGATGGAAGGCGTCCCTGCTAGCAAGCCGCTCAAGGTCGCCGCCGCGTCCAGCAAGCCCACCAAGGTTGCAAGCGCATCCCGCAGCAAGTTCAACAAGATCGCAAAGGCATCCCGCAAGCCTGCGAAGATCGTGATCGCGTCAGCCGGCAAGAGCACGGCCAAGAGCGAAAAGCGCAGCGTCGCGGGGCTGATGAAGTCGACGCGTGACCTCGAGCGCGTCGCCTCTCGTGCCTCGCGCAAGACTTACGCCTCGCGCTCGAATGCGCGCAGGGCAGTCGCGGTTGCTTCCAGAGAGTTTGGCAAGAGACGCAGGGACCCGTCCAGGGGCATCACTCTGGCATCCTCCGCCAACCCCTATGGGGCCTTTGTGCGCAGCGCGAGCTTCGTCAATTGACCCCTGGCAAAGAATGATGGGCGGCACCCTCGGGCCGTCCATCGCAAGCTGCGCGAACGCCGGGCGACGGGGCCCGGCGTTCGGCTGATTTCGGCTAGTAGTCGTCCGGACGACTGCCGCTAGTAGCGGTACCGGTAACGGTAGGGCCGATAGTATGTCCTCCCGCCGCAATTATAAGAGCAATGCTTGTACCCATAGGACCACCAGCAACAATAGTAGGCTGGGGTCACGAGCGAGCTATTTGCCTCTGGCATTGCGGGGGTGGGTGCCGGCGCGGCGAAGGCGCCGACTGCACCGATGATCGTCCCAGCCGCAATAATTCCTAGCGTTATCAGTCGGATAGGCTTCATCCTACGTCCTCCGTTTGCGCATCGCCGCCTCGGCAGCTCGGCGAGCCGATTCAGAACAGCTCATTAGACGACAAATCAAACTGAAAGGCTCGCAAATACTTATAACATGGGATCGTGAAGGTGATGTAGGAGCGCTCGTGCGAGACGGAATCTGCTGGGCAACTTGGCGAAAAGACTGCATAGTCGCCCGGAAGCGGGGTTAGTTGGAAATCTGGGGGATAGTCATGATCCGTAAAATTGTGATTGCCGGGGTCGCCTTGGGCGTCATCGTTGCGTTTGCCGCTGTTTCGCAGCCGGTTGAAGCCGGAGGCTGCGTCCTTGTATCGGCCAAGGCCCGCGGCCTTGGCGAGGCTGCGGCTTCCAAGCGGTCGCAGGCCAAATTGATGCACAACATCAGTCATTGGGCTCACAAGAACAAACTCGCGACGGTGCACACCGGACACGCTCCGACCTCTTGCAGCAAGGGCAAGGCTGGCGCGCTCTTTGTTTGCACGTCCTCGGCGAAGGTTTGCCCCTAAGGACGGGTACATCCGACTGGGGGCGCCATGATCATGAATAAAGTCTCGATCGCGGGCGTTCTATTGAGCGCCGTCGCCGCGTTCGCCGTCGTTGCAGAACCGGCGCTGGCGGGAACCTGCGTGCCGGTGACGGTGAAGGGGCGTGGGCCGGATCCGGCCACTGCGACCACCAAGGCAGCCGTCAAGCTCACGCAAAGGGCTGCCAGCCTGCGCGGCAAGGTCAAGAACAGCTCGACCAACTGCCAAAAGGGGCCGCCTGGCGGGTTCGTGTGCACCACCTCGGCGGTCGTCTGCCCATGACGCTCAAATCGCCGCTATCGGCGGCCAGTGACATGATGGTAGCTTGTAGAAAGCTAGGCTGAAGCCGATTCGGATCAACCAGGGATTCTTGTTTGCCATGTTCAAGTGCAACGCCCCTTCTCGGCTTCTCCCCCTGGCTGCTCTGCTGACGGCCGGCTTCTTATTCGGTTGGCCTGGCGATCTGGCGCAGGCTCAGCAGTCGCCGCGCATCAGGCCTGGCACGCTCAACGTCGTTCCCGGTCCTGCTGTCGGCGGCTATTCGATGACCTTGAGCGATGTGTGGGGACTTCCCGAGATGCCGCCCGCGCCGAAAGATTTCGGGCCGCATTTCGACTTCCCACCTGAGTCGTTGAACGGCCCTCCCCTCCACGATCCCTATCCGAACTAACCGCGTCATCCCTCTCGCCGCGCGCCCGCGAATAGCTAGATGGGCCTTGCACTTGGCGGGCTCGCGACCATAGAGTGGGGCGCTTTGCGTTGAGTTCGGGTGAAGATTGGCCCGGTGCGCTCGGTGAGGCATCGCGGTTGCTTTCCCCGTCTTTGGAGTTGCGTAATCTGGTCCGCAATTCTATTGGCATGCGGATCATTTGAAGGGGGAGGAGCTTCCCATGCGCCAGACCGGAACGGTCAAGTTTTTCAATCATTCGCGTGGTTTTGGCTTTATCACACCGGACGACGGCGGCAAGGACGTGTTCCTGCACATCTCTGCTTTGCAGCGGTCAGGTCTACCAGCCGTCGACGAAGGCCAGCGCGTGACCTTCGAAACCGAGCCGGATCGCCGTGGCAAAGGTCCTCAAGCCGTCAACGTGCAGCTCAGCGAATAACCTCCCGACAACTCAGGCAACCGAAACCTGCCGCCCTCACCCGTGGCCCGTGCCACACTTGCGGGACCGAACCGTTGTGCCGGCACCGAACGGTGAGAGACGGCAGTGAACCAACCGCGCACATCGCAGACTGACCTAGCGCGCGTGCTCGATCGCCTCGCCACCGAGCGGCAGGGAGCGCTCGACCGGCTGTTCCAATTCTTGGCCATCCCAAGCGTCTCCACCGATCCCGCTTATCACCCGGCCTGCGCCGCCGCCGCCGAATGGTGCGCCAACGCCCTTCGCGAGATCGGCTTTCAGGCCCGGGTCGAGAAGACGGCCGGAAAGCCGATGGTCGTCGGCCATTGGCACGGCTCAGGTTCGCCGTTGCGCGTGCTGTTCTACGGCCACTATGACGTGCAGCCGCCGGATCCCTTGCAGGAGTGGACCGCCCCACCCTTCGCGCCGCGCCTCGCCGAGGATCCCCATGCCGGCGAGGTGATCGTCGCTCGCGGAGCCTCGGACGATAAGGGGCAGGTGATGACCTTTCTCGAAGCTTGCCGCTCCTGGCTTGCCGTGCATGGGCGCTTGCCGGTCGACGTGACGGTCCTGCTCGAAGGCGAAGAGGAGTCCGGCAGCCCAAGCCTCCCCTCCTTCCTCGACAGCTACGGCGAAGAGCTCAAGGCCGATATTTGCCTCGTCTGCGACACCGGGCAGTTGGACGCCGACACGCCCGCCATCACCGCCTTCCTGCGTGGGCTGGCTTTCTCCGAGATCACCGTGACCGGGCCGTCGCGCGACCTGCACTCCGGCATCTATGGCGGGCCTGCGCGCAATCCCATCCGCGTGCTCGCCAATCTTCTGGCCGACATGCACGACGCAAGCGGGCGGGTGACGCTGCCCGGCTTCTACGAGGGCGTGGTCACCCCTCACCTCGCACAGCTTGCGCAATGGGGCGCGCTCGACTTCGACGTCGCCGCCTTCCTCGGCGCGGTCGGACTGACGACCCCTGCCGGCGAAGAAGGCATGAGCGTGATCGAGCAGCTCTGGTCGCGGCCTACCGCGGAGATCAACGGCATCTTCGGCGGCTATACCGGCCCCGGCACCAAGACCGTCATCCCGTCGCACGCCACCGCCAAGCTTTCCTTCCGGCTCGTGCCCAATCAACAGCCGGCCCAGATCCTCGATGGCCTGCATCGCTTCATCGCCGAGCGGCTCCCTGCCGATTGCACCGTCACCTACGCCGGCGAGGGAGGCTCGCCCGCGGTCGGCTTCGACACGTCTGCTCCCATTTTCCAGGCGGCCGCGAGCGCACTCGAGCAAGAATGGGGCAAGCCGGCGGTCATCATCGGTTGCGGCGCGTCGATCCCCATCGTCGAGTCGTTCCGCTCGCGGCTCGCCATGGACTCTCTGCTGATCGGCTTCGCGCTCGACGACGACCGCATCCATGCGCCGAACGAGAAGTATAATGTGAAGAGCTTCACTAAGGGCGCCAGGAGCTGGGCGAGACTCTTGGACGAACTCGGCGCGATCGATGGCAACCGCAAGGCTTAGGCTCACCTGTCTCTTCTGCCTCTGTCTGATTGCCGCGCTGGCATTGAGCCAGGCGATCGCCCGACGAGGGGCGGAGCCAGGACGCTTCGATTACTACGTCCTGGTGCTCGGCTGGACGCCGTCTTACTGCGCGACCGAAGGAAGACAGCGGCACGACCGGGAATGCGATGCCGAAGGGGCCCATGCCTTCACCCTGCACGGGCTGTGGCCGCAGAACGTCAACGGATGGCCGGAGGATTGCCGAACGCCGAAGCGCCCATGGGTGCCGCAATCGGTGATCGACGATTTGCGCGACATCATGCCGAGCAAGAACCTGATCATCCACGAATACCGCACCCACGGTACCTGTTCAGGCCTCGAGCCCGATCAGTACTTTGGGCTGGCACGCGACCTCTACGAGCGGGTCAGAATCCCCGAGCGATTCTCCGGCACCGACGGCCGGCTCACGCTCAGCCAGCAGGAGATCGAGGGCGAATTCCTCAAAGCCAATGCTTGGCTCAAGCCGAACATGATCGTGGTGAGCTGCCGCGGGCAAAATCTGCTCGACGTGCGTATCTGCTTCGGCCGCGACCTGTTTCCGAAGGCTTGCGGACCCAATGAAGAGAATCGCGTTTGCCGCTTGGAAAGGGTGACCGTGCCCGCGGCGCCGCGCCGCTGAACCCCGGCCGAAACTAGAAGCGGTAGATCAGAGAGCCGCGATAGGTGTTGACGTCAGGATCGTATTTCACGTCGCCGCCGGGATAGGACACGGTATCGGAATCGAAGTCGGTAAATTGATAGTCGAAGCGCGCGCTCCAATTCGGGCTGAACGCGACTTCGGCACCACCACCGACGCTCCAGCCGAAGAACGTTCCGTTCCCGGAGCCGCCACCAGGTCCGTTCACCGGCAGATCGACATCGGCCCAGGCCCCGCCCCCGGTGACGAACAGCATCACTTGCGGCACCACGGTGACTCCGGCGCGCAAGCGCAAGTTCGCCATGGCGTCGATATCCGGATTGGCGGCATTGGCGCCGCTATTGAAGCGGCCGCTGCCGCTGATCCCGGCGCCAAGCACGTCGCCCTCAAGCCCGATCACGATCGGCCCATTCTGCCAATTATAGCCGCCGGTAATGCCGCCAAGCACGCCGCTCGACTCAATCGCGACGCTCGACGGAGAGAAATCGAAATTGGCAGTGGCGCCGCCGAGCGTGCCGCCGATCCACCAGCCGGCGAAGAGATCCTGTGTTACGGGCGGCGTCTCGTAAAGAAGCGGCGGAGGGCCGCCATTGATGACGTCGGCACTGAGCACGGGGCTAGAGACCGCGGCGCCGACCGCTAACGCGGCGGCGAAGACCAAAGCCTGGTCACATCGTGTGCGCAAAACAGACTCCCTCACGATCTGAGGCTCGGTCCATAACCGCGTCGGCGCCTGAATTGCGCCCGGCCAAGCGCTCGCGGTCCCAGGGTATGGGAGTACCCTTACCAAGCGTTAACCAGCCAGTGGGGCGAAAGTCTGTATGGTTAACGGCGAGTTAGTGGCCATCCGGGGGCGGCCGCGCCGGACCGCTCAACATGCCCGGAACAGCGCGACGCATCCTTTCGTCTCGATTTCCACGAGTTCGAAGCGCCGCTTGAGACCATTGCTGAGCGCCTCGACGTCGTCATCGAGATTGTTGAACACGCCCTTCGCATTGTAGAGCCGCAGCAGAAATCGCGCGGCGCCGTTCGGCTCGATCCCGCGGCCGAGGATCGTCGCCCCGAACAGCACGGCGCCCTTGCTCATGAGCGGCCGCAAGTGGTCGATTACTATCAGTTTCTCGGCCATGCGGCCTGGCAGACAATGCAGCACGTAGGTGAGCCCGATGCTGTCTGCCGGTTCGAGCTCGATGGCGATGGGTGCGAGCAGGTTCGCCTCGCAGAGCAGCGGCTGGTAACGCGCGAGTCTTCGCGCTGACCGCGCCAGGCAATGTCGATTGATGTCGAGAAGGGTAAGCTGCTCGAACTCTCCCCGATCGGCCCGGTCGATGAAGAAGCCCGTGCCAACCCCCGCCTCGAGATGGCGGGAGGAGAGGTTGCTGCGGTAGAGCTCAAGCATCCGCTCCGTCGGACAACGCCAAGCGAAACGGTTTGAGAGTCCATGGACCAGGCGGTCGTAGAAGGAGAGCATGAGCGGCGTGTAGATGGCGTGCGCCGCCTCGATCGCGGCGGCGTTAGGCGCGCCGCTGTCTCCCGCTTGATCTTGAGCCATGATGGAACCTACGACACCGCCTTTACGCAAAAAAGAAGGCGCCGTCTGCCGCGAACTCCCGATCTTCGTAGGTTGTTCAAACGCAACCCGGAAGTATAGTCGGCGGCGAATCGCCCGAGCCTGCTAGCCCCACATCAAAACCATCATGCCCGAAACGCAAAACCACGCGACCGCGCTTGTGACCGGAGCCGCGCTCCGGCTTGGCCGCGCCATCGCGCTCGACTTGGCCAAGCGCGGCTGGGACATTGGCGTGCATCACCACACCTCCGGCGCCGAGGCACAAAGTCTCGTCGAAGAGATCGAGCGTCTCGGCTCGAAGGCGGTTGCGCTCCCCGCCGATCTCACCCGCGAGGATCAGCTTCGAGGACTGGTTCAGTCTTGCGCCGAGGAACTCGGGCCTCCCATTTGTCTCATCAACAATGCCGCGCGGTTCGAGCGGGATTCGATTGATACGCTCGACTGGGCGGCCTGGCAGTCCGAGATCGACGTCAACCTCCGCGCTCCGATTTTTCTCACCCAGGCCTTCGCCCGAACGTTGCCGAAGGACGCGTCTGGATGCGTGATCAACATGATCGATCAGCGCGTCTGGCGTCTCACTCCTGAGTTCTTCTCCTATACCATCGCCAAGTCCGCGCTGTGGACGGCAACGCGCACGCTTGCCCAGGCGCTCGCCCCACGCATTCGCGTCAATGCGATCGGCCCCGGACCTGTGCTCCCGAGCCGGCGGCAAAGTCAGGCCGACTTCGAGCGCGAGTGCCGCGCAGCGCCGCTTGGCCGTGCCGCCACTGTGGAGGAGGTATGCGGCGCCGTGCGTTTTCTGCTCGATAGCCCTTCGGTGACCGGACAGATGATCGCGCTCGATAGCGGCCAGCACCTTGCCTGGCGATGACAATGCCTTGCGTTCCCCTCACCCTCCGAGACGGGCCTTCGGCCCTCCTCAGGGTGAGGGCGCATCCTCATGCTGAGGAGCGCCCCCAGGGCGCGTCTCGAAGCATGAAGCCAGGGCCTTGAAGCTGCCGGCCCGAAGGCCATACTTCACCTTACGCCCATGTCCCAAGAGAAACCCGACAGCGCCAATCCTTCGCTCATGTTCCGCGCCCGCAAGGCAATGAGCGGGATCGAGACCGGTCGGTCCGTCATCGCCCGTCACGCCAAGACCGCGCCAGGCGGCCCCGGCGTCTACCGCATGATCGATGCCGCCGGCGAGGTTCTTTATGTCGGCAAGGCACGCGGGCTGAAGAAGCGCGTGCAGAGCTATGCGCGGGCGGGAAGCCACAACAATCGCATCGCCGCCATGATCGCCAACACGGCGAGCATGGAGTTCGTCACCACGCCCACGGAGACCGAGGCTCTGCTGCTCGAGGCCAATCTCATCAAGCGGCTCAAGCCCCGCTACAACGTGGTGCTCAGGGACGACAAGTCCTTCCCCTTCATCCTCATCGCCCGTGACCACGCCTTCCCGCAGATCCTGAAGCATCGCGGCGCGCGGGGCCGCGAGGGCGATTATTTCGGTCCGTTTGCCTCTGCCGGCGCGGTCGGCCGCACCATCAACACGCTACAGCGCGCTTTCCTGCTGCGGTCTTGCTCGGATGGCTATTTCGAAAGCCGCCTCCGGCCGTGCCTGTTGTTCCAGATCAAACGCTGCAGCGCGCCCTGCACCGGCGAAATCTCGGAAGCCGATTATGCGGCGCTTGTGGATGAGGCGCTCGGTTTCCTCACCGGCGAGAGCGACGAGGTGAAGCGGCGCATGCACAAGCTCATGGACGATGCGAGCCTGAAGCAGGATTACGAGCGCGCGGCGAGCTTCCGCGATCGCTTGACCGCGCTCAGCAACGTGCAGTCGCATCAAGGCATCAATCCTGTGAGCGTGAAGGACGCTGACGTGTTCGCCGCGCACCAGGAGGCGGGACAGACGGCGATCCAGGTGTTCTTCTTCCGCACCGGCAACAATTGGGGCAATCGCGCCTATTTCCCCCGCGCCGACAAAACTCTCTCTGTCGAAGAAGTGCTCGAATCCTTCGTGGCGCAGTTCTACGACGACAAGCCGCCGCCCAAGCTCGTATTGCTGTCCCACGAGATCGCCGGCCGGCGATTGCTCGGCGAGGCCTTGTCGCTCCGCGCCGGCCACAGGATCAGGGTCGAGGCGCCGCAGCGGGGCGAAAAGCGCGAGCTCGTGACCCATGCCCTGGTCAACGCGCGCGAGGCCTTGGCCCGCCGTCTGGCGGAATCTTCATCGCAAACGGCGATCTTCGCGCGGCTCGCCGAACTGTTTGACCTCGAGGATACGCCCGAACGCATCGAAGTCTTCGATAATAGCCACATTTCCGGCACCAATCCGGTCGGCGCCATGATCGTGGCCGGCCTTGAAGGGTTCATTCGCAATCAATATCGGAAGTTCAACATTCGCTCGGAAGACCTTGCCCCCGGGGACGATTACGCCATGATGCGGGAGATGCTGACACGGCGCTTCAGCAAGCTCGCGCGGGACAAGGATCCCGCCAATGGCTGGGCCGCGCCCGATCTCGTGCTGATCGACGGCGGCCCTGGGCAGCTTTCCGCGGCGTCAAGCGTGCTCGACGAGCTCGGGCTTTCCGAGATCAAGCTCGCGGCGGTGGCCAAAGGCCCCGACCGCAACGCCGGGCGCGAACGCATCTATCTGAAGGGGCGCGAACCTTTGCTGCTCGAGCCGCGCGACCCCGTGCTCTATTGCATCCAGAAGCTTCGCGATGAGGCGCACCGCTTTGCCATCGGTGCTCACCGCGCGCGACGCAAGAAGGCGATGCAGACCTCTCCGCTCGACGAGGTGCCTGGCATCGGGCCGACCCGCAAGCGCGCGCTGCTTCAGCATTTCGGCTCGGCCAAGGCCGTAAGCCGTGCTGGCATCGCCGACCTCGCCGCGGTCGGCGGCATCAGCGCGCAAATGGCCAAAGTGATCTACGACCACTTCCACGAGGGGGCGCGTTGACCATGGACTCCGGCATGGTTCAGGGTGGAGCGTCACCGGCCGCGCCGCGCGCCTCCGCCAGAGGCTACTGGAGCCTGCCCAACCTCCTCACCTATGGCCGGATCATTGCCATCCCGGCACTCGTAGCCTGCTTCTTCGCCACCGGCGACTGGGGGCGCTGGACGGCCATGTGGATCTTCATTGCCGCCGGCGTCAGCGATTTTCTCGACGGCTATCTCGCCCGCGCCTGGCAGCAGCAAAGCGCCATCGGCCGCATGCTCGACCCTATCGCCGACAAGTTGATCGTATCGGCGGCTCTGCTCATGCTCGCGGCCGATCAAACCATCGCCGGCTGGTCGCTGTGGGCTGGCGTGATCATCCTCTGCCGCGAGATCCTGGTGTCGGGCTTGCGCGAATTTCTCGGCTCGCTTGCCGTCGGCGTTCCGGTGACGCGCCTCGCCAAATGGAAGACGGTGGTGCAGATGGTGGCGATCGGCTTTCTCCTCGCCGGCAGCGCCGGCGACAAGATCTGGCCCTACACCACGCCGTTTGGTCTAACGCTCTTGTGGATCGCGGCTCTGCTCACCCTCTATACCGGCTACGACTATCTCCGCGCCGCCATCCGCCACGTCACCGCCGAGGAGGAGTGATGAGCACGCGGCTCCTTTATTTTGCCTGGGTCAAGGAGAAGACCGGCGTGGCCGCCGAAGAGGTGGACATTCCGGCGCACGTTACCACCGTCTCCGAGCTCATGACCTGGCTCAAGACGCGCGGCCCCGAATTCGACCATGCCTTTGCCCGCTCCGAAGTCATCAGGGCGGCAATCGACCGGGCCCATGTGCGCCACGACGCTGCGATCGGCGCCGCGCGTGAGATCGCCTTCTTCCCGCCGGTGACCGGAGGCTAGTGGTGATCAGAGTCCAGCAACAGGACTTCGACGTCGGCGCCGAGATCGCGAAGCTGAAGGCCGGACGACGCGACATCGGCGCCATCGTCGCCTTTGTCGGCACGGTGCGCGATCAAGCCGGCGCTGTCGATGAGATGACGCTCGAGCATTATCCCGGCATGACCGAAGCGGAGTTGCAGCGCATCGAAGCCGAGGCTCGTTCGCGCTGGCCTATGCAAGACTGCCTCATCGTGCACCGCACCGGAACGCTTCGCCCCGGCGACAACATCGTGCTGGTGCTGACCGCATCCGAACATCGCGAAGCCGCCTTCCGCGCCGCCGAGTTCCTCATGGATTATCTCAAGACCCGCGCCCCGTTCTGGAAGCGCGAGAGCGGACCGCAAGGAAGCCGCTGGGTCGAGGCCGACGCCCGCGATGAGGTTACAACCACGCGCTGGGACAAGCCCAAGCACGCCGCTGAGTGAAAGAAAGCTACTGCGTGATCGGCACCCCGCGCGGCGCGAGCGGAACATACGGCCCCCACACACAGACATCGCCCCATTGGCAAGGTCCGCGCCGCGGGCACTGGCGCTGATAGCTGCACGTCCGGCAGTGATAGACGGGACGGCAGCCATAGCAGCGGGCGATCCTCTGGCAATCGCGCCAGACGAGGACCGGCTGCACCAGAGTCTGATGCTGAAGAGCGCCGGCACCGCCCGCCATCGCCGCACCTGCCTTGGCATCGCTCACCGGCGCGGCGCCGAGCACAGCCGCAAGCAGCAATGCAAGGACCAGCCCAACCACAGATTTGCGCATGCGCCCCTCCCCCTACGGTGCATCGACCGACAGAGTGCAACTTGATCGGCGGCGATTCAAGCCTCAGCGATAGATTACGACACCCGCCGAAGGCTGGCGCTGCTCCCAGCCCTGACGCTGCAAGGCCGGCAAATCTGCGTCTTCTTCCGGATAGCCGATGCAAAGATGGCCGATAAAGGTCCAGTCTTTCGGCACGTCGAGGATCTCGGCCACTCTCGCCGGGTCGAGGATCGACACCCAGCCGACCCCGATGCCTTCCGCCCGCGCCGCAAGCCACAGCGTGTGGATGGCGATGGCCACCGAATAATCGAGCGTCGCCGGCATGGTCAGGCGGCCGAGCCCATGGCCCTGCGCCGTCGCCCGGTCGGCGAACACAGCGATCTGACACGGAGCGTCATCGAGGCCCGAGAGTTTCAGCCGCGCATAGAGTGAAGCGCGATCAGACTCCTGCAGGCGCAGCGCATCTTGATTGCAGTGCTCGAAGCAGGCGCGGATGGCGGCGCGGCGCGCTTGATCCTCGACGATGACGAAACGCCAGGGCTCGCTCAAGCCCACCGAGGGCGACAGGCAAGCGATGCCGATCAGCCGCTCGATGGTGACTTGCGGCAACGGCTCGCGCCTGAAGCGCCTGACATCGCGGCGCCAGGCGAGCAAGGTCCGCAACCGGTCGCGGAATGCAGGATCGAAATCCGGATGACACGTGTGGTCGTCGAGCTTCGCTTCCATCGGGCAACCCTAGCACGGATCGCCGTCTGCCGGCGGAGCTAGCCTACGGCAGCAATCTTGGCGGTCCCAGCCTTGGCCCGATGCACCAGCGCGGAATAATCGTCCATCAGGGTGCGCGTGATGTCGCCAATGGTGAAGCGATAGGGCCCGATCTCCGACACCGGCGTGACCTCTGCCGCGGTGCCGGTGATGAAGCATTCGGAGAAATCCGTCATCTCCTCCGGCATGATGGCGCGCTCGATCACCTTCAAGCCCCGCTGCTTGGCGAGCCCAATGACCGTGCGCCTAGTGATGCCGTCGAGGAAGCAATCGGGAAGCGGTGTATGCAGCACGCCGTCCTTGACGAAGAAGATGTTGGCCCCGGTGGCCTCTGCGATCTGTCCACGCCAGTCGAGCATCAGCGCATCGGCATAGCCCGCCCGTTCGGCGCGGTGCTTCTCTATGGTGCAGATCATGTAGAGGCCTGCCGCCTTGCTCTTGGTCGGCGCCGTGCGCGGGTCAGGCCTGCGATATTCCGCGATGGTCAGGCGCAAGCCTTTGGCGCGCGCCGACGGATCGAAATAGGAGCCCCAATCCCAGACGGCGATGGCGAGGTTGATCTTGGTCGCCTGCGCCGCGACGCCCATCTGCTCGCTACCGCGCCAGGCAAGCGGACGCACATAGCCGTCGACCAGCCTGTTGGCGTGAACCGCATCGCGGCAGGCTTGATCGATCTCGGCGACTGAATAAGGAATCTCGAAGTCGAGGCCCTTGGCGGATTCGTGCAGGCGCTGGCTGTGCTCGGTGAGCTTGAAAATCTCGCCGTCATAGACGCGCTCGCCCTCGAACACGGCGCTTCCGTAATGCAGCGCATGGGTCAGGAGGTGCACCCGCGCGTCGCGCCATGGGATGAGCTCGCCATTCATCCAGATGAAGCCGTCGCGCTGATCGTATGGCTGAGGTGCCGCTGCCATTAGAACCTGCTCCCCTCCTAGACCAAGGGCCTCCGGCTGAAGCCAGCCCGAATGAGGGGCTTTATTATGCCCCGGAGATGCCCTGCACAAGAATTGCGCAAGGCCGCGCCGGGGAGTATCAATGCCGGAATTAAGTCAATATGACTGACATAAATGAAGCTCTAACGCAGCCCAAAAATTAAGTCAACATGACTGACATAAATGACCCGCTGTCGGAGCCGTTGGACGCCAAGCGTCGCACCGCCGCCGCGCCGAGCAAGCCCTTGCGCCGCCCCGACGCGGAGTTGCTGGCCTACGCCGAATTGCTGTTCTTCGCCTATCGCGACTTCACCCGCGACCCTGACGCGATTTTGAGGGACTTCGGCTTCGGCCGCGCCCATCATCGCGTCTTGCACTTCGTCACCCGCCACTCTGGCTTGCGCGTCGCCGACCTACTCGACGTGCTGAAGATCACCAAGCAAAGCCTCGGCCGCGTGCTGAAACAGCTGATCGACAAAGGCTATATCGTGCAGCGGGCGGGAAGCGCAGATCGGCGCGAGCGCCTCCTCTATCCGACCGCTTCCGGCCGTGCGCTGCTCAAGCGTCTCGCGGCGCCGCAGCTCATCCGCCTCGCCGAAGCGCTGAAAGCCGCCGGCCCGGGGGCCGATAGTGTGGTTCGCCGCTTCCTGCAAGCGATGATCAATGCCGAAGAACGGCCCAAAGTCTCCTCCATCATGTCCTCATCGCCGGTCCCTGACAGCGACGGGAACGCGGAGGTGCCATGACGATGCCAGCTACGATCAAACTGCATCGCAGCAAGGCGCCCGACGATAACTGTCCCCATATTCTCGTTATCGACGACGACAGCCGCATCCGCGACCTGCTCGCCCGCTACCTCCAGGAACATGGGTTCCGCGTCACCACCGCCATCGACGCGGCAACGGCGCGGGCGACCATGCGCAGCCTTTCCTTCGACTTGCTCATCCC
>NZ_JBOHJB010000004.1:0-61494 GCF_050728395.1 Methyloceanibacter sp. | reverse complement strand
CGCGCCCGAGGTCGAGGCGAGACCCACGTCGGATTCGGTGATGCCGCCGACGCCGGCGTGAATGATGCGGGCGCGCACCTCGTCGGTGCCGAGCTTGTCGAGGGCCGCGACGATGGCTTCCACCGAGCCCTGCACGTCGCCTTTGACGAGAAGGGTGAACTCCTTGGTCCCGGCCGCTTTCAGCTGGGTCATCATCTGCTCGAGAGAGCCGCGCTGACCGGCCACGGCTTGGCGCTTGCGCCGCTCGCGCAGGCGGTAGTCGGTGATCTCGCGCGCGCGGGCCTCGTTCTCCACCACGGCGAATTGATCGCCGGCCTCGGGTGCCGAGTCGAAGCCCAGCACCTCGACCGGCACGGACGGGCCCGCTTCCTTGACCTGCTCGCCGACATCGTTGATCAGCGCGCGCACCCGGCCATAGGCCGAGCCGGCCACGACCAGATCGCCGAGACGCAGCGTGCCGCGCTGAACGAGAGCGGTGCCCACGGGGCCGCGCCCGCGCTCGAGCTTGGCCTCGACGATGACGCCCTCGGCGGGGCGGTCCGCATTGGCGGTGAGCTCGAGCACTTCGGCCTGCAGTGCGATGGCCTCGAGCAGCCTGTCGAGGCCGGTCTTCTTCAGCGCCGAGACCTCGATTTCAAGCGTGTCGCCGCCGAGGCTCTCCACCACGATCTCCTGGCTGAGCAGCTCGGTGCGCACGCGCTGCGGGTCGGCGCCTTGCTTGTCGATCTTGTTGATGGCGACGATCATCGGCACGTCCGCGGCCTTGGCGTGATTGATGGCCTCCACCGTCTGCGGCTTGACGCCGTCATCGGCGGCCACCACGAGCACGACAATGTCGGTCACCTGGGCGCCTCTTTGGCGCATGGCGGTGAACGCCTCGTGACCTGGCGTGTCGATAAAGGTGATCTTCTGCCCGGCAGGCGTCACCACCTGATAGGCGCCGATATGCTGGGTGATGCCGCCAGCCTCTTGGCTGACCACGTTGGTCGCGCGGATGGCGTCGAGCAGCGAGGTCTTGCCGTGATCGACGTGACCCATAATGGTCACGACGGGTGCGCGGGGCTGGGTATCCTCGGCCAGATCTTCGGCGCCGATGAAGCCTTCCTCGACGTCGGCCTCGGACACCCGGCGCGCGGTGTGGCCGAACTCCTCGGCGATCAGCTGAGCGGTATCGGCATCGATCACATCGGTGATCTTGTGCATCTCACCGTCTTTCATCAGGTACTTGATGACGTCAACGCCGCGCTCGGCCATGCGGTTGGCGAGTTCCTGGATGGTAATGACTTCCGGGACCACCACTTCGCGCTGAATTTTCTGCTGCGCCTGCGGACCGATGGTCTGCTTCTTCTGCCGCTCGCGGTGGCGCTTCAGCGAGGCAAGGCTCCGCTGGCGCTGCTCTTCGTCGAGCGCGTTGGTGATGGTCAGGCGGCCGCGAACCCTGCGCTCTTCGCCGGCACGCGGCTTGACGGCGCGCTCTTTCTTGTGGCGCGCCTCCGCGGTACGCGGCGCTTCGTCTTCTTCTTCCTTGACGACAAGATGCTTGCGGGCGACTTCCTCGCCCTTGCGCCTGGCCTCGGCTTCGGCCTCGTGCCGCTCCTCCTCCTTCTTCTGGCGCTCGACCGCCTCGTCGTGCTCCTTGGCCTTGACCTCTTCGGTGACGACGCGCTTTGTCGCCTCGTCCTTCGCCTTCTCGCGCTCGAGCGCCTCGCGCTGACGCGATTCAGTCAGGGCCCTCAGCCTCGCGTCCTTCTCCTCATCGGAAAGGGCGCGCAACACCACGCCGGGACGGCGCTGCTCGTCGTCGCGGGCGCGCTTGGCGGGCGCCGGCTCTGGCGCCGTCGCCACCTTCGGCTTCGGCTCCTCAACTAGCTGTGGCGCAGGGGTGGCGCCGACCGCCCGGCGCTTCTTCTTCTCGACCAGAACGGACTTGGAACGCCCATGGCTGAAGCTCTGACGAACATGGCCGGATTCGACCGTCCGGCGCACATTGAGCGTCATTTTCCGGCCACCGCGTACGGTTTTGTCGTCAGTCTCGTTGATTTCACTCATTCCTTGTCCGTGTCCGATCCAATTGGCTGGGCAAAGGCCGCGGCGCTGCCCTTGCGATAACGCTCCGCGCGGGAAGCGCTGGCGAGGAATTTCGCAGCCGCTCCGCCCTGGATCAGGGCTGCATGTATCACATTTGTCTTACCTGATGCCAAACCCAATTCATCCGCGCTGCAAAGGCGGACCGGGGCCGGCGTCTCGCCCTTTGCGGCAGCCCGGAATCTGCCGTCGAGCTTGCGGCAGCCGTCCTCGGCGGCGTCGCTCGCATGGATGAGCGCCACCACCTTTGATTTGGCGATGGCCTCCTCGACCTTGGCGGTGCCGAACACCACCTCTCCGGCCTTGTTGGCGAGCGCGAGAGCGCCGAGCGCCGCCTCGACCAGCAGGCGGTCGACGGTCTCGGCGAGCCCGGTCGGAATCTTGACCGGGGCTTTCAGCGCCCTGGCGAAGACGTTGCGATCGGCGGCTTCGGCTATCCCGTCATGGGTCGCCGTCACCCAAACCCCGCGGCCGGGAAGCCGTTCCTTCAGGTCGGGGACGATTGCGCCGTCAGGCGCGAGGACGAAGCGGATCAGATCCTGCTTGGGCAGGCGCATCCGCGTGAGCGCGCAGCGGCGGACGGTGTCTCCCGTCTCGCATCCTGTCTCAAGCTGTGGCTCAGCAACGTCCTGCCGCAACTGCTCTCTCTCCCAAAAAGCGTCTGGTGGCTGGGGCCGCTCATGACGCGGCGCCGCCGTCCTCGGTTTCGCCCGGCTCTTCGCCTTCGCCTGCCTCGGCCTTTTCAGCCTCAGGCTCAGGGTCAGGCGCAAGATCGGCTTCGCTGATCCATCCGGCTTTGACGCGCGCGGTGAGGATCAAATCCTCGACCTCCTGCTTGCTCAAGTTGAACCCGTCGAGGATGCCCTCGTGGTGGATGGTCTCCTTGTCCTTGCGCTCGTTCCACCCGAGCAGATCGTCGGTGGCGCAATCGGCGACGTCTTCCACGCTCTTGACGTTCTTCTCGCCAAGCGCGACCAGCATCGCCGTGGTGAGGCCCGGGATGGTCCCCACCTCGTCGGCAACGCCAAGAGCTTTCCGCTTGGCGTCCTGCTCGGCCTCGATCTTCTCCAGATGCTCGCGCGCGCGGGTCTGGATCTCCGCCGCGGTATTCTCGTCGAAGCCTTCGATCGAGGCGATTTCCGAGGGCTCGACAAAGGCCACTTCCTCGATCGAGGAGAAGCCTTCGGACGCGAGCAGCTGGGCGATGACCTCATCGACGTCGAGCGCTTCCATGAACATGGCAGAGCGCTCGGCGAACTCGGCCTGGCGGCGCTCAGACTCCGACGCTTCGGTCATGATGTCGATGTCCCAGCCGGTGAGCTGCGATGCGAGCCTCACATTCTGACCCTTGCGGCCGATGGCGAGCGAAAGCTGCGCGTCCGGCACCACCACCTCGATGCGCTCGGCATCCTCGTCGAGCACGACCTTGACCACTTCGGCAGGTGCCAGCGCATTGACGATGAAGGTCGCGGCGTCTGGCGACCATTGGATGATGTCGATCTTCTCGCCTTGCAGCTCGTTCACCACCGCCTGGACGCGGCTGCCGCGCATGCCGACGCAGGCGCCGACCGGATCGATGGAGGCGTCGCGCGACACGACCGCGATCTTGGCGCGGCTGCCGGGATCGCGGGCCACGGATTTGATGGTGACGATGCTGTCATAGACCTCGGGCACCTCTTGCGCGAACAGCTTGGCCATGAACTCAGGATGGGTGCGCGACAGGAAGATCTGGGGCCCGCGCTGCTCGCGCCGCACGTCATAGACATAGGCGCGAATGCGGTCGCCATAGCGGAAGTTCTCGCGCGGCAAAGTCTCGTCGCGCCGCACGATGGCCTCGGCGCGCCCGAGGTCGACGATGACGTTGCCGTACTCGACGCGCTTGACGATGCCGTTCACGATCTCGCCGACGCGGTCCTTATATTCGTCAAATTGGCGCTCGCGCTCCGCCTCGCGCACTTTCTGCACGATCACTTGCTTGGCGTTCTGCGCCGCCACGCGGCCGAAATCGAGCGGCGGCAGCGGCTCGGCGATGAAATCGCCGACTTGCGCCGCGGGGTTGCGGCGCCGCGCCTCCTCGATGGAGATCTGCGTCGCCTCCATGGTCACCTGCTCGACCACCTCGAGCAGCCGCGCGAGCCTGATCTCGCCGGTCTTGGGATCGACCTCGGCCTTGATCTCGTTCTCGCTGCCGTAGCGCGACTTGGCGGCCTTCTGGATCGCATCCTCCATGGCCATGATCACCACCTGGCGATCGATCGCCTTCTCGCGCGCGACCGCCTCGGCGATCTGTAAGAGCTCCAGCCTGTTGGCGCTCACGCCTGCCTGAGCCATCTGTTTCTGCCTCCGTTAAGTCTCAACCGGCGGGCGGGTGCCCGCGACAATTCCTCTAATGCGCCTTGCTCGCCGCGAGGTCGGCGCGGAAGCCGGCCTGATCGGCGACCAGCTTCGCTTCGCTGATCAGCGAGAATGGAATGCCGATCACCTGCGGCTCCTCGGAGCCTGGCAGTTCGATGCGCAGCAACGCCTCGTCCTCGGCCACGCCTTCGATGCGACCCCTGAACCGCTTTCTGCCGTCGACCAGCTCCTTCAGCTCTATCTTCGCCTCATGACCGGTGAACGACGCGAAATCGCTCGGGCGCACCAGAGGCCGGTCGATGCCCGGCGTCGAGACCTCGAGCCGGTAGCCTCCAGGCAGCGGATCGAGCGAGTCGAGCAGCGGCGAAAGCTTCCGGCTGATCTCTGCGCAATCCTCGATAGTCATCTGACCTTTAGGCCTCTCCGCCATCACCTGCACCGTGCCACCGTCGCGGCCCGAAACCTTCACCCGCACCAGGCGGAAGCCACGCTCCTCGAGCACCGGCTCGGCGAGATCGGCGATCTCGCGCCCGGCGCCCGTCTCGCGGGCGAAGCGGCGGTCAGCGCTTGATGAGCGGCTCGACATTGATAAAGCCATGACTCCCGCAAACGAAATGAGCAAGCGGGTCGCCTAACAAAAAGGAGCGGGCGAAAGGCCCACTCCTGATCAAAACCATCATGAGTTCGCGGCTAATATACGAGCTTTTCTCGATGATTCAAGGCCACTTCGATGCTCCCCAAGGGTTCGTCACCCCCCGCAAGCCGGGGGGTCAAGTCTTTGCGTGTGTTGCCTCACCGCCCAAGGATTGAGTGGCGGATGCGGTCGAAATCGTTGATTCGCTCGTAGCTTAGGGCGCAGATGCAGGAGGAGAGATAGCCGCCGGTGGCAGTGGCGCCGAAGGCAAGGCTGTCCTCGAAATTGCAAGTGTCGTCGCGGAACCCGATCCATTTGCGCTGTGCGTCTTTCAGCATGTCGAGTTGGGCTTCGGGCCTCACCTCCATGTCACGGGCGGCGGCTTTAACCGCTTCCTGCAGCGCGGCAAATTCCTGATTGAGGAGCGCATCGGCGGTGTCGGCGGCGCGGGCGAGGCAGGCCTTGTAGTCCGGATTGGAGCCCGTTTCCTTCTCGCAATCGGTGTAGCATGCGCTCTGGATCTGGCCCTGATCGAGGGCAGCCGCTTGCGTCGAGAGCAGCATCAGCACGAGGAGAGGGGCGCGCATCGATTTCTTCCCAGCAAGAGGCAGCATCGTCAGAGGCGACGGAAGCTGAGATAGGCCGGTTTGCGGCCCTCGCTCAAGGCCTTCCGTTCGTAGCGGGTCTCGGGCCAGTCGAAAGGCCTTGCCCGCCAATCCTTGGGGCCTTCTGCCGTCCAGGCAAAGGCTCGGCTTGCAAGGATGGTTAGGAGAGCCTCCCCGGCGTAGTCGCCGCTGTCGCTCGCAAATCTGAGCTCGCCGCCTTGTCTCAAAGCCTGCGCGAAATCCGCGACCGCATCGGGCGAAACCAGCCGTCGCTTCTGGTGCCGCTTCTTCGGCCAGGGATCAGGGAACAGCACGAAGATGCGCGCGATCGATTGCGGCGGCAGCCAGGCGAGCACGTCGCGGGCGTCGCCGTCATGGATGCGGATGGTGTTGAGGCCCAAAGGCTCGATCTTGCCAAGCAGGCTCGCCACGCCGTTGATGAAGGGCTCGCAGCCGATAAGGCCGATCTCGGGATGATGCTCAGCCTGCCAGACCAGATGCTCGCCTGAGCCGAAGCCGATTTCGAGCCACACCTGACTGACGGGTTGCGCGAACAGGCTCGCAAGCGGGGAGGGGGCCGGCTCCTGCAAAGGAAGGCGCAAAATTGGCAGCAGCTCGTTGAGCAGGCGGTCCTTCCGCTCGCTCAACGGCCTCGCCTTCCGCCTTCCATAGGATCGAAGAGGTCTCGGCTCGTTCACGTGTTGCGCCTCATGCTTCGAGACGCGCTGCTGCGCAGCGCTCCTCAGCATGAGGAGGTTACCCTCACCCTGAGGAGGGCCGAAGGCCCGTCTCGAAGGGTAAGGCCCAACCGGCTCAAGGTAATCTACGACAGCTCGGCGCGGATCGGCTCGATCAGGTCGAGGCGCTCCCAGGAAAATCCGCCGTCATTGTCCGGCTGCCGTCCGAAATGGCCGTAGGCCGCGGTGCGCTCGTAGATCGGGCGGCCGAGCCCGAGATGCTCCCTGATGCCGCGCGGGCTCAAATCCATGACGCGCCGGAGCGCCTGCTCGAGCTCCGATTCGCCGATCTTGCCGGTGCCGTGCAGATTGACGTAAAGCGAAAGCGGCTCCGACACGCCGATGGCGTAGCAGACTTGCAGCGTGCAGCGGTCGGCGAGCCCCGCCGCTACCACGTTCTTGGCGAGATAGCGCGCGGCATAAGCCGCCGAGCGGTCGACTTTGGTCGGGTCCTTGCCCGAGAAGGCGCCGCCGCCATGCGGCGCTGCTCCGCCATAGGTGTCGACGATGATCTTGCGGCCGGTAAGCCCGGCGTCGCCGTCGGGGCCGCCGATGACGAAACGGCCGGTGGGATTCACATAGAACTTGGTGTCGCGGCCGACCCAGCCTTGCGGCATCACCTCGTCGATGAAGCCGCGCACGATCTCCTGTACGCGTTCTTGGCTCACATCCTCGCCGTGTTGGGTCGACACCACGATCGAGTCGGCGCGCACCGGCTTGCCGTCCTCATAGGCGAGGGTGACCTGGCTTTTGGCGTCAGGGCCAAGCTCGGGCACCCTGCCGGTGTGCCGCGCCTTCGCCATCTCATGCAAGATGCGGTGGGCGTAGTAGATCGGCGCCGGCATCAAGGGCTCGGTCTCGCGGCAGGCATAGCCGAACATGATGCCCTGATCGCCGGCGCCCTCTTCCTTCTGCTTCTCGGCATCGGGATCGACGCCCATGGCGATGTCTGCCGACTGCTCATGCACGTAGAATTCGAACTCGGCGTTCTTCCAGTGAAAGCCCTTCTGCTCGTAGCCGATCTCACGCACGGCGCGGCGCGCCGCGTCTTCGATCAGCGCCGGTGTCACGGACTCCGGTCCGCGCACCTCGCCGGCCATGACGATGCGGTTGGTCGTCACCAATGTTTCGATCGCCACCCGCGAATGCGGATCGGCGGCCATGTAGAGATCGACCACGGCATCGGAGATGCGGTCGCACACCTTATCGGGGTGACCTTCCGACACCGACTCGCTGCTGAAGAGATAGTTTCGACTGTTCGCCACGTGACCCTCTATGAATCCGACGGTGGAGGACGGAACCCTTGTCCCGCGCCGGCTTAATACAAGAAGAGGGGTGGCGGTCAAGCCGCCTGATGACTCTTAAGCGTTATCGCTGCTCGCGCCCAACGCCCGAACGAGATCGACCAGGCTCTTGCGGACTTTCGGATCGGCGATCTTGACGAAGGCGCGGTTGAGCTCGAGACCCTCGCGGCTGTTGAGGAATTCGAGAATGAAGGCTTCCGAGGCGCCTTCCGCCATGCCTGGCGTGGCGCGACCGTCGACATGCGGAGCTTCCTCGAAAAAGAATTGAACGGGGACATCGAGAATTTTTGAGATCTGGAACAGCCGGCTCGCGCCGATGCGGTTCACACCCTTTTCATATTTCTGCACCTGCTGAAACGTGAGTCCCATGCTCTCGCCGAGTCGCTCTTGGCTCATGCCGAGCAACATACGGCGCAAACGGACCCGGCTCCCCACGTGCTGATCCACCGGGTTAGGCTTCTTGCCTGCCATGCGTTCACTCACCAATGTCATGTTGGTTGGACGGTCACCGACGTTTTGTTTAGTCCCCCAGATCAACAATTTAATTAGGGGTGGTTCCGAGGGCCGTCAAGCACTTAGGCGCCGCACGTCGACTTGCGAGGCATTTGCAAAGTGTTCAAATGCCCGCGATTCCTTCATTACGCGAGGGCCCACTTTGGTTTGCCGACCGGAAGAGAAAATGCGAGGTAGCCAAGAAGCGCAAAGGTGAGCACGGCGAGTTCGATCCAGCGTCCGCACATTACGAATTTCGTAATCGGCAAGGCCTCAGGCAAAAGCCCGTCGACGACTCCTTCCTTCTTGAGTCCGAGCTCGCCGAGCACGCGTCCGTAGGGATCGATGATCGCCGAGATGCCGGTGTTGGCGGCGCGCACCACCGGCAATCCTTGCTCGACGGCGCGAAGCTGTGCCTGATGAAAATGCTGATAAGGACCTGCGCTGGTGCCGAACCATGCGTCGTTGGTGACGTTGAGGAACCAGCCGGCTCGTTGCGAACTGTCGGCCACCTCGTCGGGAAAAATAATCTCGTAACAAATGAGCGGCCGCGCCGGCGGCGCACCCGGGATTGACAGCAGGCGAGGCCCAGTGCCGGCGCTGAAGCCGCCGCGGATGCCGGTGAGCTGCAAGAAGCCGAGGCTCTCCATGAAATCCTGAAACGGAAGATATTCGCCGAACGGCACGAGGTGGACCTTGTCGTAGCTGCCGAGGATCTGCCCCTCGTCGCCGACCACGATGAGGCTGTTGTAGACCCGTTCGGCGGCAAGGCGCCCGTCGGCGTCGCGCTCCGCGACGACTCGCGCAGATCCCACGAGCAGGCTCGTGCCCTCAGGCAGCACATCGGCGATGGCGTTAAGCGCCTCGGAGGAATCAGCGAGCAGGAAAGGAACTGCCGTCTCCGGCCAGACCACGAGGGTGACGCCGTCGAGCCCTCCGGCGCCGCCGCCGGATTTTGTGAGATCGAGATAGGTGTTGAAGATTTCCTCGCTGTTCTCCGGGCGCCATTTGCTGGCCTGATCGACATTGGCTTGGACGATGCGGAGTTTGACGACGGTGGTGCCGGCGCCGGCATTTGCCATGCGCTCCTCTCCCCACATCGCCCCGACAGCAAGCGCCACCGAGAAGAAGAGCGCGACGAGCGCGGTGCCTTTCCGCCGCGCGAGCCCCGAGCCTTGCGGCGCCCAAATGGCGAAGGGGCTTGCGAACAGTAGCAGCGCGAGGAGACTGAGTGCGTAGACGCCGAAGATTGACGCCGCCTGCATCATGGGAAGGGTTGCCGCGAGCCCGTATCCCACGAGGTTCCAGGGCAGCCCGGTGAGCACATGGCCGCGGGCGAACTCGGCGAGGCCGAAGGCTATGGCCAGCGCGAACACCCTTGCCGCGCCGGGGCGCCACAGGACCGCGGCAAGCGCCGCGGCCGCCGCATAAAACAGCGCCATGCCACCTGCGAGCCCGGTCATGGCGAAGGGGATGAGCCAGCCATGGCGCCAGGGCTCGATCAGAAAGGCCTCGGCAGTCCAATAAAGACCGGTGAGGAAATAGCCGAAGCCGAACCAGAACCCGGTGAGCGCGGCGCATCGGAGCCGCATGCCAAGCCTCGCGTGGCCGGCGTGACACCCGTCGAGCAGCCAGACGAGCGGGCCGAAGCTCAAGAACAGCACCGGCCAGACATGCAGCGGGGCAAAGGCGAGCACGGAGATGGCGCCCGCGAAGACTGCGAGCAAAGCGCGCTTGCCCCCTTTCAGCGCCGCGACCCGATCGGCTGCCGCTTGCACGGACGTCAAAAGCACTCAGCCGCTCTCGGGCGCCGGCGTTTCGGTTGGCGTCTCTTTGCGCTCCTGCGCCTTGTGGATGCGCAGCTTCTTGATGCGGCGCGGATCGGCCTCCAGCACCTCGAACTCGATGCCGCACGGGTGGCGCACCAGCTCGCCGCGCGCCGGGATGCGTCCGGCAAGCGAGAACACGAGACCGCCGATCGTGTCGATGTCCTCTTCTTGTTCCGGCGTGACGAGCTCGACGCCGAGATGCCGTTCAAGGTCTCCGATCGGCGCGCGGGCTTCGGCGATGAGGCCAAGCCGCGCATCTTCCCGGATCATCGCTTCCTCGGCGACGTCATGCTCGTCCTCGATTTCGCCCACCACCTCTTCGACCAGGTCCTCGATGGAGACGAGGCCGTCGGTGCCGCCATATTCGTCGACGACGAGCGCAAGGTGCCGGCGCGACAGCTGCATGCGGAGCAAGAGATCCAGCACCGGCATCGACGGCGGCACGTAGAGAATTTCGCGGGTGATATCGATCGCGCCCACGGTGCTCGCAAGGTCGACGGCGCCAAGCTCGAGGCTCGGGCCGCCGCTCTTCTCCGCCGCGGTGGTGATCCACGACATGAGGTCGCGGATGTGGATCATGCCACGCGGGTCATCGAGCGTCTCGCGGTAGACCGGGAGCCGCGAATGCTCAGCCTCGCGGAACACGCCCATCAGCTCGGCGACAGTCATCGATTCCTCCACGGCGATGATGTTGGCGCGCGGCACCATGACGTCCTCGACCGTGAGCTTGCCGAAGCGGAGCATCTTGAGCAGCATGGCGCGCTCTTGCCCGCTGAAGGTGTCGCCGCCCACCGCGCCGCGGGCAAGGGCATCCTCGATCACCTCGCGCAAGTCTGGCTCCTCGCCGAGCCCGAACCGCGCCAGCAGGCGCTCGAGCCATGACGGTTCCTCCTCAGGCGACGGATCGCTGGCGGCCGGAAGCTCGTCGTCGGAAAGCGGGGCGTTGCTCATGGAGATACCTCAACAGGGTCGGCTTGCGCGTCCTCTGCGTAGGGATCGGCGATGCCCAGCGCAGAGAGCACACTCGTCTCCAGTGCTTCCATCGCCTCGGCGTCTTCGTCTCGCTCGTGATCGAAGCCGAGCAGATGCAGCATGCCGTGCACCACGAGATGGGCGGCGTGATCGGCGGCCGGAATATCTCTGCCGGCAGCCTCGGCAAGCACGGTTTCGCCGGCGAGCACCACATCGCCAAGCGGACGAGGTTCGCCAGCGATCGCGCCGGGAGTGGAGCCAGCTGGAAACGACAGCACATTGGTGGAAGAGTCCTTGCCGCGCCAGGCGCGGTTCAGCGCGCGCATCTCGGCATCGTCGGTCAAGACGATGGTCGCCTCGCAGGCCTCCTGCTGGCCCGGCGAAGCCGCGGCGTATGCGGCGCGCGCCGCGCGCGCGAGGCTGGCGTCGCCCCCCGCGATGCGGCGCCAAATCTCCGCATGGCGGACGACCTCAACCTCGAGCGATGAGCCGGTGGGACTTGGGCCAGGGTCAGCCATGGCGCTCACCCCGCTTGGGCGCCGCCTCATAGGCGTCGACGATCTTGCCGACCAGCTCGCGGCGCACCACGTCGCGGCCGGTGAAGGCGATATGGGCGATATCGTCGATGCCTTCGAGAATGGAGATGGCTTCGAGCAGCCCCGAATCCTTGCCCGTAGGCAAATCGACCTGCGTGGGATCGCCGGTGACGACCATCTTGCTGCCCTCGCCTATGCGCGTGAGGAACATCTTCATCTGCATCGGCGTGGTGTTTTGTGCCTCATCGAGAATGATCATGGCGTGGGAGAGCGTGCGGCCGCGCATGAAGGCAAGCGGAGCGATCTCGATCATGCCGGTGGCAAGGCCGCGCTCGACCCGTTCAGGCGCCAGCACATCGTAGAGCGCATCGTAAAGCGGCCGCAAATAGGGATCGACCTTCTCGCGCATGTCGCCCGGCAGGAAGCCAAGCCTCTCGCCGGCCTCCACGGCGGGGCGCGACAGGATCAGTCGGTCGCATTTGCCGCTTTCCAGGCACAAAGCAGCGTAGGCGACGGCGAGATAGGTCTTGCCGGTTCCCGCCGGGCCGGTGGCGAAGACGAGGTCATGGGCATCGAGCGCCGAGAGATAGGCGCTCTGCGCCGGGGTGCGGGCGGTGATCAGGCGCTTGCGCGTGCGGATCTGCTGGGCGGCAGGAACCTTCCCATCGTGCTGCTCGGCCTCGGCCTCGACGGCAGGTTCGGGCGTCCGCGCATGGCGGATGGCGCCGACCACTTCGCCCACGCCGATCATCTCGCCTTGCGCGAGCCGGCCATAGAGCTGCTCGAGCACCGACTTCGCGGTCTCGCGCGAGTGCTCCGGCCCGCGCAAGGAGACCACATTGCCGTTGACCACGGCCTGGATGCCGAGCCGGTCTTCGAGCACTGCGAGATTGGCGTCATAGTCTCCGAGGAGATCGCGCACGAGCCTGATGTCGTCGAAGAACACCACCAGGGGTTCTTCCCGGCCATTGGCAGACGAGGCATTTGCGCGCTTATCAGACGCGGTCTTGCGCCCACGCGTCAATGGCGGTCTCCGTCCGCTGGCCTTGCCGGTCACACGGCCGCCTGAACTGGTTCGCGCCATTCAAACTCCGATTTGATGACACCGGTGAGACTGTTCGGCCCCGCGCTCACAATGTCAACATCCACGATCTGGCCGATCAAATCCTTTGGGCCATCCCCATGCACGGCCTGGAGATAGGGTGAACGCCCAGCGATCTGCCCTGGTTTCCGCCCCTGCCGCTCGAACAGCACCTTAAGCTTGCGCCCGACCGTCGCCGCATCGAAGGCCCGCGCTTCGTCCTCGAGCAGGCTCTGCAGAATATGCAGGCGCTCGCGCGCGATCTTGTCAGGCACCTGATGCGGCAGGCTCGCGGCCGGCGTGCCCGGACGGGCGCTATATTTAAAGGAGAAGGCGCGGGCAAAACCAATGCGTCGCACGAGCGCCAAGGTGTCTTCGAAATCGGCGCCGGTCTCGCCGGGGAAGCCGACAATAATGTCGGTGGAGAGAGCGATGTCAGGCCGCGCGGCGCGGATGCGTCCCACCAGCTCGGCATAGTCGCCGGCCGTGTGCTTGCGGTTCATGGCGTGAAGGATACGGTCGGAGCCTGCCTGAAACGGCAGATGCAGATAGGGCATGAGCTTCGGCTCATCGCCGTGCAGCGCGATGAGATCGTCATCCATGTCGCGCGGGTGGCTCGTGGTGTAGCGGAGCCGCTCGATCTCGGGAACGCCGGCAAGCCGCTTGAGCAGCTTGGCGAGCGACCAATCCCGGCCGTCGGGGCCTTCGCCGCAATAGGCGTTCACATTCTGGCCGAGCAGCGTGATTTCGCGGGCGCCCGAGCGGGCAAGCCTCTCGGCCTCGGCGAGGATGGCGGCGACCGGCCGCGAATATTCGGCGCCGCGGGTATAGGGCACCACGCAGAATGTGCAGAACTTGTCGCAGCCTTCCTGCACGGTGATGAAGGCTGAAGGCTGGGCGCGGGAGACCGGCCGATCGGGGAGCGAGAGAAACTTGTCTTCGGCCGGGAAGTCGGTGGCGACCACGCGCTCTTTTCCGTCGCGCACCCGGCCAAGCAGCGAGGGAAGCTCGTGATAGCTTTGCGGGCCGACCACGAGATCGACCACTTGCGCGCGGTCCAGGATCTCGCTGCCTTCGGCTTGCGCCACGCAACCGGCAACCGCGATCATGGTGTCGAGGCCGCGCGCCTTCCGCGCCTGCTTTAGCGTGCGCACGCGGCCAAGCTCGGAATAGACCTTCTCGGCGGCCTTCTCGCGGATGTGGCAGGTGTTGAGAATGACGAGATCTGCCTCGGCCGGATCGTCGGTCGGCGCGTAGCCATGACCAGCAAGCGCCTCCGCCATGCGCTCGGAGTCGTAGGCGTTCATCTGGCAGCCGAAGGTCTTGATGTGCAGCTTCTGGGGCGTTTTCGCCATCGCCTGTTGGTGCGGCACGCGGGCGCCTCTCGTCAAGGGCTGTGGATTATCGGTCGGCACGCGCAAAGCTGATCGAATGTCGGTCTATCCATAAAGTCGCACTCGCCTTGGTTGTTTCCCAAGGCCCAAAAGGCTATATACTCGACTCACTCCATAGGATTTCATTTGAGAATCGCATTTCGTCCTTGATCTCGCAAAAAGCAAAATATGCTCTCCGCGCCCTGGTGGCGCTCGCCAGGGAAGGCGACTCGCTGATGATCGGCGAGATCGCTGCCCGCAGGAACATCCCGCGCAAGTTCCTGGAGCAGATCCTGCTCGAGATGAAGCGCCACGGCATCGTGCACAGCCGGCGCGGCAAGCTCGGCGGTTATAGCCTGCTGATGCCCCCCGACAAGATCACCTACGGGCAGGTGCTGCGCATCATCGATGGGCCGATTGCGCCCTTGCCGTGCCTCAGCCGCATCGCGTACCGGCGCTGCTCAGACTGCCAGAGCGAGGAGGCCTGCGAGATCAGGCGGGTTTTTGCCAAGGTCGCCGAGTCGGCAAGAGAGGTGCTCGACCGCACCACGATCGCCGATTCCCTCGCCTCATCGCTCCTCGCCGACGAGCCGGAAACCGGAACGCACGCCCTGGCGCGCCTTTAAGACCGCCGTCACACCCCAAAACTGGAAACCAATTCCAATCCCCGGCCGTTTGGTAGCGGACGGGGTTTCCATTCATTCGCAAAACTGGTAGTTGGCGGACTTGATAATGTCTACAGACTAGATAGAGTTTAGGGTATTACACAGAGGAGATCGCATCATGAGGAGATTTCGAAGCACCCTAGCTGCCCTCGTGGCAGCCGGAATTGCCGTAGTCGCCGCAGGCGCCGCGCTTGCCGACACGACCCTGCTCAATGTGAGCTACGACCCGACCCGTGAACTCTACAAAGCCGTGAATGAAGCCTTCGCCAAGGAGTGGAAGGCCAAGACCGGCGAGACCGTGAAGATCGAGCAGTCCCACGGCGGCTCCGGCAAGCAGGCGAGAGCCGTCATCGATGGGCTGCAAGCCGACGTGGTCACGCTCGCTCTTGAGGGCGACATCGACCAGATCGCCAAGGCCGGCAGGATCAAGTCTGACTGGCAGCAGCGTCTCGGCAACAACTCATCGCCCTACACCTCGACCATCGTGTTCCTGGTGCGGAAGGGCAATCCGAAGGCCATCAAGGACTGGGATGATTTGACCAAAGACGGCGTCGAGGTGATCACGCCGAACCCGAAGACCTCCGGCGGGGCGCGCTGGAACTATCTCGCGGCCTGGGCCTACGCCGACCACAAATTCGGCCATGACGAGGAGAAGGACAAGGAGTTCATCAAGAAGCTCTATGCCAATGTGCCGGTGCTCGATACCGGCGCCCGCGGCTCCACCACCACCTTCGCCCAGCGCGGCATCGGCGACGTTCTCCTCGCCTGGGAGAATGAAGCCTTCCTCGCCCTCGACGAGCTCGGGCCCGACAAGTTCGAGATCGTCGTGCCGTCGCTCTCCATCAAGGCCGAACCTCCGGTCGCGGTCGTCGACCAGGTGGTCGACGCCAAGGGCACCCGCAAAGTCGCCGAGGCCTATCTGAACTTCCTCTACACGCCGGAAGCTCAGAAGCTCATCGCCCACAATTACTATCGCCCGTCCGATCCGAAATCTGCCGATCCCAAGGACCTCGCGCGCTTCGTCGACGTGAAGCTCGTGTCGGTCGACGATCCGCTGCTGTTCGGAGGTTGGGCGAAAGCGCAGCCGAAGCACTTCGACGAAGGCGGCATTTTCGATCAGATCTACCAGCCGAAGTCGACGAACTGAGCTGACCCATGGCCGCTGCTCACGGCCTTGGGCTGAAACGGCCGAGTGCCATCCCGGGCTTCGGGTTGGCGCTCGGTTTCACGTTGACCTATCTGAGCCTCATCGTCCTCATCCCGCTCGCAGCTCTCGTGCTCAAATCGGCGACGCTCGGGCTCTCAGGCTTTTGGGAGGTGGTCACCGGGCCGCGCACGCTCGCCGCGCTGCGCTTGAGCTTCCTCACGTCGCTGTTCGCGGCCACGGTCAACGCGGTGTTCGGCACCGTCATCGCCTGGGCTTTGGTCCGCTACCGCTTCCCCGGCCGTCGCCTGCTCGACGCCTTCGTCGACCTTCCCTTCGCGCTGCCGACCGCGGTCGCCGGTATCGCCCTTACCGCGCTCTATGCCCCAAACGGCTGGATCGGCAGCTGGCTCGTACCGCTTGGCTTGAAGGTCGCCTATACGCCCCTCGGCATCACCATCGCGCTGATCTTCATCGGCCTTCCCTTCGTGGTGCGCACGGTGCAGCCGGTGCTCGAGGAATTCGATCGCGAGCTCGAGGAAGCTTCCGCCACCCTTGGCGCCAACAGGCGCCAGACCGTGTTCCGCGTCATGCTGCCGACGCTGTTGCCGGCGATCCTCACCGGCTTTGCGCTGGCGCTCGCCCGCGCCGTCGGCGAATACGGCTCGGTGATCTTCATCGCCGGCAACATGCCCTACATCTCCGAGATCGCGCCGCTGCTTATCATCATCAGGCTCGAAGAGTTCAGCTATCCGCAAGCCGCGGCGATCGGCACGGCGATGCTGATGATTTCCTTCGCGCTTCTGTTTTTCGTGCATCTGATCCAGGCTTGGCAGCGGCGGCGATTTGGCCATGACTGATGCAGCCCTTGCGCCACTTCTTGTCAGCCAGCCTGCATCTGGCTCCGCCGTAACCACGGAGCGGTATCCGGTTCGCGTCCTGTTGGTCACGGCTGCCGTGGTCTTCCTCGTGCTGTTTCTGTTGCTGCCGCTGGCGGCGGTATTCGTCGAGGCGCTGCGGGCGGGCTTGGGCGCCTATGTCGCCGCCGTCACCGAGCCCGACGCGGTCGCCGCCATCAAGCTTACGCTTCTCGTCGCGGCCATCGCCGTGCCCGCCAATATCGCGTTCGGGCTTGCAGCCTCATGGGCAATCGCCAAGTTCGAGTTCAAGGGCAAGAGCGTGCTGAACACGCTCATCGATCTTCCCTTCTCGGTTTCGCCGGTGATCTCCGGCTTGATCTATGTGTTGCTGTTCGGAGCGCAGGGCTATCTCGGGCCCTATCTGCAAAGCCATAACCTCCAGATCATCTTCGCGCTTCCCGGCATCGTGCTCGCCACCATCTTCGTCACCTTCCCCTTCGTCGCCCGCGAGCTCGTACCGTTGATGCAGGAGCAGGGGACGCAGGATGAGGAAGCCGCGCTGTCGCTTGGCGCGAGCGGCTGGCAAACCTTTTTTCGAGTGACGCTGCCCAACATCCGCTGGGCGCTGCTCTACGGCGTCGTGCTGTGCAACGCGCGCGCCATGGGCGAGTTCGGCGCCGTATCGGTAGTATCCGGTCACATCAGGGGCAAGACCAACACCATGCCGCTGCACATCGAGATTCTGTACAACGAGTACAACTTCGCGGCGGCCTTCGCCGTCGCCTCGCTGCTTGCATTGCTCGCACTTGTCACTCTCGTCATCAAGATTGCGCTGGAATGGCGCTACGCCAACCAGATCGCCGCCTCGCGCCGCCATTAGGAGAAAGTCATGGACGCTCGGGTCCCAAATGAGGTGAACTACGCCGCCCTGGCCCGCGAGCCGGGACAATCTGCATGGCATTGGGACAGACCCGTGGATGTCTCGATAGAAAAAGTCGTGAGGACGTTCGGCACCACGCCGGCGCTGCATGGCGTCTCGCTTGAGATAGAGGCGGGCGAGCTCGTGGCGCTGCTCGGGCCGTCAGGGTCAGGCAAGACGACTCTGCTCAGGATCCTCGCCGGCCTCGACGTTCCAACCTTCGGCCGCGTGCTGTTCGACGGCGAGGACGCGCTCAAGCTTACCGTGCAGCAGCGCAACGTGGGTCTCGTGTTCCAGAGCTACGCGCTGTTCCGCCACATGACGGTGCTCGACAATATCGGCTTCGGCTTGCGCGTGCGGCCCTGGTCGCGGCGACCGAGCCGCAAGGAGATCAGCAAGCGCGCGCTCGAGCTGCTCGACCTCGTGCAGCTCTCCGGCCTCGAAAAGCGCTACCCCTCGCAGCTTTCCGGCGGCCAGCGCCAGCGCGTCGCCTTCGCGAGAGCGCTCGCCATCGAGCCGCGCGTGCTTCTGCTCGACGAGCCGTTCGGCGCGCTCGACGCCAAGGTGCGGCGAGACTTGCGCCGCTGGCTCCGCGAAATTCACGACCAGACCGGACATACCACCGTATTCGTCACCCACGACCAGGAAGAGGCGCTCGAGCTTGCCGACCGCGTTGTGGTGATGAGCCAAGGCAAGATCGAGCAGATCGGCACGCCCGACGAAATCTACGACTCGCCGAACTCACCCTTCGTGTTCTCCTTCATCGGCGAATCGAGCGTGCTGCCCGTGCGCGTCGATCGGGGCAGGGTGTGGCTCGACGAAAAGCCACTCGACCTTTCCGCCGGCGACGTGCCGAACGGTCCGGCGCGGCTGTTCCTGCGTCCGCATGACGTCGACGTCGTTGACAGCAAGCCTGGCGCGATTTCGGGCGAAGTGAGGGTTTTGCGGCGTCACGCCGGCTTGCGCCGCGTTGATGTCGAGGTGGGCTCGGGGAGAGATCGCATCGAGATCGAGCTTCCCGCCGATTTGAGCCTCAATTACGCGGGAAAACTCGCATTCCTCCCCCGGCGCTACCGGCTCTACCCGGCTTCACAGGCGCTCGAGAGCTGATAGAGCCCGACGCGTTGAAGAGGCTCATGGCCCTGCCGACCTGAGCGGAGGCCCACACAAGACCCCCTACGCTTCAGCCCCATCCATTTTTGCATTCGGGAGATAGTGTCCCTACATGGGCAAATCAGTTAGTATTGCCGACCAGTACCCGGAGGAGCCGCATGATCCGTGAACACCTTAAGCCCTTGCTCGACGCCGCCGAGCGCGTGCAGATGTCTCCCGAGGAGCGCGAGGAGCAGCGCCGTAGCTTCGCCTTCGGCAATACCGCTATCGAGAACGATCTGATCACCAGGGAATTGGTCGACGCCGAGGCCAACAAGCTGGCCGCCGAGCAGCCGTATGTCCCCGGACGAAATAAGGCGCCATAGTCAGGCGCTTGACGCCGAACTTATTCCCGATCTCGAGGAGAGGGCACGAGCCGAGGTCCGCAATGGCCTTCGGCAATTCGACCTCGGCATGCAGATTGTCGATGATGCCCTGGAGAAGGGCGGCGAGTATCGCCTTCGCCCATCAGCGGTGCTCGCGCTCCATCGCGTGGACGTGTCCGACATGGAGGACGTGATCGGTGGCTTATTGGCCAAGCAACTCACCAACGTCTTCGAGGAGGCATCTGGCAAAGCCACAAGTTGATCGCCGTCCGCGATCCATTATTCCTGGTGGCCAACCTGAAAGGGACTGGTCCAAGAATGTGCAAGAATGTGATGGATGGCCTGCAAACGCCCAGGGAGTATCGGGTCGGCTTCATCGCTCGGTTGAGGGAGGCAGCCTTTCTGGGACCGTATTGGACGGTTTGAGGGGCCGCCTCAAGGCCCTTGCAGCATCTGACAGCCGGCGGGTCTTGAGGCGGTTTCCAGCGGACCGGGCGCTCGGGCTCAGGACCGGGCGTCCGCGTCCCGCCAAGCTTGCCCTAGACTTAGGCCTTGCACTCAGCCATGCCCTTCATCGCCTTCATGGCGTCGGGCTTGCTCTTATAGGTGTCGGTGCCGACCTCCATCATCGCCTTGCCGTCAGGCTTCTTCGCCGTGACCGAGCATTTATGGGTGCTTGCGCTCTGCGCCACGAAGAACTCGGCGGCAAAAGCCGGGCTCACCATGCCTGCGACGAGCAGGCCAGCAATCAGATATTTCTGCATCGGAGTACTCCTTGAGGTTTCAGTGGTCCAGGCAGGTCTAGACGGCCTAGCCACCACCAAACCAAACTCTCGTCGTGGGGCAGGCGTTGGGCGCACAGACTGCGCACGTTGTCGCGGCGGCACTGGGCCTCAACTCGAACGGAGTTCGACTCGGTCAGCATTGTTGCACTGCAATAGTGGCGCTCGCCAGCCGAAGTCTTTGCTGTTGCTATGAAACTGCCAGGCGCCGTCGGCGCTGAAAGCGCGGAAGCGTGAGGACCCGGCCTCCGGCATAAGACGGTGCCGCGTCATCGAGACGCGGGCGCGGTCTCGCTGTTCGCGGGGCGCCGCAGCAGCGCTGCGGACATCAGCAGGTAGAGTGGCAGAAGTCCGACGGCGCAGATCAGCCAGATCTGCCACATGCCCCAGGCGAAAGCCGCAATCACGGCGACCATGGTGAAGGACGCGGCGCCATAGGCTTGCGCCGCCGCCGGCAACAGCAGGATGCGCAACGCAACGGCGGCGCCGGCCATCGCCGCCAGGATCACGCCAAGGACTCCGAGCTCATACCAGGACTGCAGGAAGAGATTGTGCGCGTGCTGCCCGGTGGTGCGGCGGATCACGAAACCCTTCGGCTTGTCCGACGGGTTCTTGGGCTTGGTCATCGTGGCCGGCGTCGAGTCGGCGCCGATGCCGAGAAGAGGTTTCTCCAGCACGCGCTCGGCCGTGTATTCCCAGATGATGATCCTCGCCCGCGCCGACATGGGCAGCCACTTCGCCTGATGCAGGTCTGCCTTGAAGGCAAGAAAGTCGAGCGGGATCACGAGCACGAAACCAAGGCACCAGGCGGTGGCGAGTCCGCGCGCCACGGCGCGCGGGCGAACCCAGGCGAGCGGCAGTACGAGCAGTGAGGCGATCAGGCCGACTTGCGATGAATCGTGCTCGGAGATGGCGATCGGCACGGCGAGCGCTAGGAAGAACAGCACGGTGAGGAGCCTGCGGCGAGGGCCGTCAAGAGCCCTCAGCGCCAACAGCCCGGGCCAGAGCAGCAGTGCCAGTATGGCGATGTCCTGATTGAACTCCGACAGGTTGATCTTGGTGACCCGGTCGTGATGGATGGTCACGTGCTTGGCGCGCTCCGGCCTGAACGCCGGGAAAGTGTTCATCGCCCCGCGGGTGATCGCCCCGTCGGTCAGGAGCTCGATGGCGACGAAGCCTGCGGCACAAAATGCGCCGGCGACAAAAGCCTGCGAGGCGCGGCGAACTTGATCGGCATCGAGGACCGGAATCGCCGCCGACGCGGCAAACACCACGAGCGTGGTGGCGAAGAGAAGCCCGCACTTGGACAGAGCGGCTTCAGGGTCGGCGGCCCAGATCGCGCTCAAGCCTGCGTAAGCCGAGATGGCAAGAAGAGCGATCAAAGCCACATTCGGCTTGAGCAGGTCGCGCCAGGGAAGACCACGGCGGAGCGCGGCAATCAGCAGAACCCCGGCGACGATGGGAAGCAGGAAGGGCGCAAGCCGCGGCGACGCGGCGGTAAAGAGGGGGGTAATGAAGAACAGGATGGGAATGAGGGGGCCGCCGCGGAAAGGCCTTCCATTACCACCGGCGGCACTTGACGACATCCGATCCTCGTTCCCCGATTTCGGCTGCGAGCTTGTAGGGCAAGGGGCGCAACAACGCCAGCCTGCGGGGCAAGCATGGCGGAACGGTGCCGTCGCAGCGGCGTGGAGGACTCGTGTTTCGGCGCGGAAAGTGACATAAGCGGCCGCTCCACCCATCGTCGATGCCGCGACCGCGCGGATTTGCCGCCCAGGACCGAAGTGACCAGGCTCGTCTATATCGGAGGCTATGGCCACAGCGGCAGCACGCTGCTCGAATATCTGCTGGCGGCAAGTCCAAAGGTCGTCGGCTGCGGCGAAGTGGCAAGCGTGCTCCGCGAGCGCGGGCGCAAGGGCAAATGCACCTGCGGCCGCGAGGTCATGCTTTGCCCGGTGTGGGGCCCGTTGCTTGCCTCGACCGAAACGCTCGACGGCATGACCCATGAAAGGCTGGCGCGCGCACTTGTAGCGCAGGATGGCGGCGCGCACGCCGTACTGGTCGATTCCTCCAAAACCGCTTGGCGCTCGGCTGCCGTCCCCTTCAGCCTCGCCCGGGAGCTCGGCGACGACTTTCTGCTCGTGCATCTGGTGCGCGATCCGCGCGCGGTCTCCTGGTCGGCGGTGAAGAAGTCGGGACGGCGCGGCACGCGCCCGCTGATGCCGCTGCGCTCAGGCTCCGCCACCCTCGGCTGGTGGGTCGCGAACCTCGCTTGCGAACGGTTCGGCCGCCTCTATCCAGACCGCTATGTCCGTGTCCGCTACGAGGATCTTGCGCGCTCGCCGGGCGAAACCATGCGGGGATTGTTTGCCGAGATTCTGCCGGGGTCGGAGTGGCGCGCCGGCGACATCGGCGGAAGCGGCAATCGCCACCAGCTCTACGGCAACCGCATGCGGTCGGCGAACCTGTCGGTCGCCGAGGTGAAGGAGGACACCGGCTGGACGCGCGACATGCCAGACGCTTACCGCTCGCTCGTCTCGGCACTCACCGCGCCGCTCCGCCGGCGCTATGGCTACGATTGAGCTAGAGCGAACGGGAAGACACCGAACTATTGCAGCCGCACCAGCACGCTGTCGGCGGCGCCGGCTGCGTCGGTTACGGTCAGGCGCACGAAGCCAGGGCCCTCGGGCGCGAAGAACAGCGTGCGTGCGCCCGGTTTGGCGGCGACCGGCATGCCGTTCAGCATCACCGTCAAGGGAGGCGTGCCGCCGGCGATCTTGACCGGGAGGGGATCAGGCGCCTCTCCGTCGCTTGTCGAAAGCTCGAGACTCGCCCCGTTCGGCGGGAAGGCGATGTGCAGAGGCCGAGCGAAGCTTGCGGCAGCAATCTGCTGCGGCTGGAACCGCTGCAGCGGCGGCGGCAGCTTGGCTGTGGTTGTGATCAGGGCGCCTGCCGGCGCCGGCGGAAAGGCCGCCAAAGGCTGCGGTCCCCTGGCGAAGGCGTCAAACAGGATCGGCGCCGCGGCGGTGCGCCCGGCAAGACCGCTCACCGGAGCGCCGTCGGGACGTCCGACCCACACGCCGATGGTGTGCTTGCCGTCGAAGCCGACCGCCCAGGCATCGCGATAGCCGTAGCTCGTGCCGGTCTTGAAGGCGATGCGGCCGCCTGCGGCGCTCTGCGGCGGCGGCGTACCTTGCAGGATGTTGGCGATGTACCAGGCGGCGACCGGTTCCAAAAGCCGTTTCGCCGGGAGCTTTGCCGCGTCCATCCGCTCGACGAGAGGCTGCACGGTGCCGCCTCGCACAAAGCCTGAATAGAGCATGGTGAGGTCGGCGAGCCTGATGCCGACGCCGCCAAGGCCGAGTGCCAACCCCGGCGCCTCGCGCCGCGGCAGCATAAGTGTGGCGCCCGCCTCGGCAAGCCGTGCCGTCAGCCGGCTCGGGCCCACCTCTTGGAGCACCGCGACCGCAGGCACGTTCAACGACTGCTGGAGCGCCCGGCGCACAGTGACCGTGCCCTGGAAGGTGAGGTCGAAATTCTCAGGCGCATAGCTGCCATAGCGGAGCGGCCGGTCCTCGATCAGCGTCTCTGGATGGATCAGCCCATCCTCGAAGCCGAGGCCATAGATGAAGGGCTTGAGCGCCGATCCAGGCGAGCGCACGGCGCGCGTGAGGTCGACCTGGCCCGCGCGCCGCTCGTCGAAATAGTCGGGCGTGGCGACGCGGGCGAGCACCTCGCCGCTTGCGCTGTCGACGACCATGATGGCGACCGACATGTCGGGCCCCAGCGCGCGGGCCCGGTCGAGCGCGAGCCCTTCCAGGGTCTTCTGCAGGCGGCCGTCGATGGTCAGCCTGATCTCGCGCGTGTTCGGAGTGCCGGCCACGGCGTCGTCGGCCGCGTGCGGCGCGATCATCGGCATTTTCTTGCGCACATGCGGCACCGGTTCGAGCTTGGCGCGCTCGATCTCAGCCGGACTGAACATGCCGTGCCGCGCCATGCGGTCGAGCACCCGGTCGCGGGCCGCCTTGGCCGCGGCGTGGAAGCGATCGGGCCGTCGCATTTCCGGCGACTGCGGCAAGGCCACGAGAAGGGCCGCTTCGCCAAGCGTGAGCCGGCGAGGCTCCTTGCCGAAATAAGAGAGCGAGGCGGCCCTGATCCCTTCGAGATTGCCGCCGTATGGAGCAAGCGTGAGATAGAGCCCGAGGATCTCGTTCTTGCTTAGAACGCGCTCGATCTCAATGGCACGGACCGCCTCCCTGAGCTTGACGTAAAGCGAGCGTTCGCGCCGCGGCTCGAGCAGGCGAGCGACCTGCATGCTGATGGTCGACCCGCCGGAGACGATGTGCCCGTGTGTGACGAATTGCAGTGCGGCGCGGCCGAAGGCGAGCGGATCGACGCCGTGGTGCTGGAAGAAGCGTTTGTCCTCATAGGCGAAGAGCACGTCGAAGAAGCGCGGGTCGACTTGCTCTCGCGTGGCCGGCAGGCGCCAGCGGCCCTGGCTCGTGACATAGGACCGAAGCAAGCGCCCGTTGCGGTCGAGCACGGTCTTGGAGAACTCGAGGTCGCGGCCGAGCGGCGCCGGACCGAATGAGTCGATCAGTCCCCACCCCGCACCGATCGCCACGCAGACCATCGCTGCGAAACCGATCGCTGGGACCTTCGCAAACCTTCTCCACCCGCGCTGGCCATCCCCTCCCCCCTTGCGGTGGAGGGCAGGGTGGGGGATGACAAGGCCGTTCGCGTCAGAGGATTGACCCCCCTCCGATCCGGCGACGCCGGATCGTGCTCCCGCACAAGGGGGGAGCGGGGAGCTCGCCGCACGATCGGAACTTCGCTGGTTCATTTGGCGGCCTGCACCCCGACCTTGCCGGTGCCGGTGCGGCCGAAGCGGTCTGGACGGTACATGTCCTCCACCTCGGCCTGCGGCAGCACGTAGTCTCCCGGCGATACCGCCCGCACCACGTAGGCCACGGTGAACACCGCAGGATCGCTGTTGGTGCGGTCGAAGGCCGCGGTGAAGCGGTCGTCGCGGAACTCGGTATGCACCGGCGTGCCGGCGTCCTCGATCCAATCGAGCGTGCCGGTGTCGCCTGAGGACACGAGCCGCGGATTGTCGATCTCGAAGCCCGCCGGCAGATAGTCGATCAGCGCCACGCGAGCGAATTGCGGCTGCGCGTCGGTGATCTTGAGTAGCACCACGAAGCGCTGGTTCTGTTTGGCGTGGGTCACCTCGGCGTCAGCGCCTCCGAGCGTGTGGAAGCTCCGCTCGATCTTGAAGCCGTGATCGGCGGCAGGCTCCGGCGAGGTCGGCGAACCGCTCACCGTGACCACGGTATCGACCGGTGTGTCGCCGGTATTGGTGACGGTGACGTCGCTCTGCTCGATGTCGGCCTGATTGTAGGTGGCGTAATAAGGCCCGACCTGCTCAGCCTCCTCGACATTGAGGCTGACATTCTGCTTGCCGAGCGCGCGCGCTGCGAGCACGAGCCAGGCGTCCTCCTGCGTCGAAGTCCGCTGCACGAGATTGCGGGCCGCATCCACGCGCTCCGTGGCGTTGACCAGGATCGGCTTTGCCGCGTCGCCTTCCGCCGCAAGCGTCACCAGCACGGCGGCGTCGCGGAGCGGCGAGCCGTAATCGGTGCGGCCGATCTCGATCTTCGGCTCCTTGGCGAGCGAGTTGAGCGCGATGTCGAACACCTTCTCGGCGCGGATGCGGTCGCCGAGCATGGCGAGCGCGGCGCCGATCTCGGCCTTCGCCGTCGCGGTCTTGAGATCGTTGATCTTGGCGTCGGCGAGGTAGCGGACATCGCCGACCGGGGCCACGCCGTTCCGCGCCAGAACATAGAGGGCGTAGGCGAGCGCGAGCCCTCCGTCGGTGGCGGGCTCCGGCGCCGTGCTCACATAGTTGCGCAAGCGCTCGATGGCGAGCTTGAAGGCTTCGTCCGGAACCGAGAAGCCACGCGCCCTGGCGCGGGTGAGAAAGTCGGTCACGTAGGCGTCGAGCCACGCGTCGTCTCCTCCGGCCGACCACAGCCCGAAGGCGCCTTCCGACCCCTGGCGGGCGAGCACCGTCTCGATCGCATCGGCGATGCGCTGGTCGAGGCCGGTGTCCACGGCGAGGTGCAGATTGACCGAGAGCTCATTGGCATAGAGCAGCGGCAGCGCGCGGCTCACGATCTGCTCGGTGCAGCCCAGTGGGTAGCGGTCGAGCGCTTGCAGCAGGCCGGCCACATCGAGCGCGGCCGAGGGCGTAACCGAAAGCGCAAGCTTGCCAGTCCCGGAATCGAGAGCGGCGAAGAGTTCGCGGTTCAGAGTGAGAGTCTGCCCAGGTTCCAGCGGCTTCACCGTGCGGCGCGCGAGAATCTGCGCCGATGGCTTCACGTCCAGCGCGTATCGCCGCTCGGCGGCGAAGTCTCCCGGACCGGTGACGTTGACCGTCACCGTGCCGGCGCCTACGCCTTTGGCCTCGACGGGGAGGCTCAGGCCGGCGCGCTTCTTGGCGTCGAGCGAGATGGTCTTGTTGGCTTGCGAGAGAGCGAGCGGCCCGTCACCGGTGACCGCAACCTGGTAGTTGCCAGACTCGCCTTCGACATTGTCGAGGTCGAGCCTGATCGTGCTCTTGTCGCCCAAGAGCAGAAAGCGCGGCAACGTGGCGGTGACCACCACGGGATCGCGCACGATGACATCGGCCGAGGCGTGGCCGACTTTGTCCTTGCTCCAGGCGACCGCCATCACCCTGACCGTGCCGGCAAAGGCCGGAATGTCGAAGCTCGTCTCGGCGGTGCCGTCGGCGCCGACGGTGACGATGCCGGAATAGAGCGCGAGCGGGGCTTGCGTCGGGGGGCTTCCTTGCAACTCGGCTTCGCCGCTGTCGCCGCCCGTGCGGATCTGACCCTTGGTGCCCTGCATGCCGTCGATCAGTTGGCCGTAGAGGTCGCGAACCTCAGCCGACAGCTTGCGCTGGCCGAGGAAATAGTCTTCCGGCGCCGGCGCCTTGTAATTGGTGAGGTTGAGGATGCCGACGTCGACCGCCGACACCACGATTCGCGCCTCATCGCCGGGAGTGAGCCCGGCAAGCTTGATCGGCACGCGAAGCGCGGTCTCAGGTCTGATGCGATCCGGCAGATCCATGGAGACGCCAAGCGTGTGCGCCGCCTTGTCGATGGCGAACCAGGCAACGCCGATAGCGCGGCCAGGCATGCGCTTGGCTTCGACGTCGAGCGGACGCCGTAAGGTGGCGAGCACATAGGCTCCGGTGCCCCAATCGGCACCGACGCTGAGCGGCAGCTTGGCGGTGCCGGGCTCGACATGCGCGGTGGTGGTGGAGAGGAGCTTGTCGCCGATCACGGCGAGCGTCACTTCGCCGGCGGTGCGCGCGGTGACCGCCACGGTCATGCTGTCGCCGGGGCGGTATTCAGGCTTGTCGAGAGCGATCTCGAGCAGATCGGGCGTATCGGCGCTCGCTTCGGCATACCAGCCTGAATCGAAGCCGAAGGTGGTCTCAGGCCCTTGCGGATCGGCGGTCGTCAGCTCGAGCCGGTAACGGCCCCAGGTCACCGGCACCGCAATGCGGCCGGGTTTGTCCGGTGTGACGTCGATGGTGCCGTCGGCGATGCGGCGCGTGACCTTGACCGCCTCGAACTGCCAATAGCCCTCGCTGCGATACCACTGATATTTGGAATCGACGCGCAACAGCTGCCAGTGCAGGCCCGTTTTGGCCATCGGCTTGCCGTCGGGGGCCACCATGACCACGTCGAAGCTCGCGGTGTCTGAATCGCCGAGAGCCTTGCCGGTGAACAGCGGCTTCACCCCGATCATGGGCGCCGACGGCGTAATCGGCAGCGTGAGCTTGCGCTCGATGGCGCGGCCGCCGGCTTCAGCCATGCGCACCACGATCTCGGCCTGCAACGGCCGGGTCGAGGCCGGCACCTTGTCGAGCGTCGCGGTGAAGGTCGCCTTGCCGGCGCTGTCGGTCTCCGGCAGATCGGCGAGCGGAATGGTGTCCGACTCATCGTCCTGGTCGGCGTCGCTCTTGTCGTCGAGACCGAACACATAGCCGGCAAAGCCCGGAAGCTCGGTCACCTTGGCGATGTTGACCTCGCCGTCAAGCGTGAGGCCTGAGGCCGGCGCGCCATAGAGGAAACGGCCGTCGACGCTGATCTTGGCAGGCGATGCCGGCGAGATGCTGGTGGCGGTGGTGGTGAGATCGAATTCAAGCCGATCCGGCACGTAGTCCTCGACCAGGAAGGTCGCTTCGCCGATCGCCGGTTGCTTTGGATCGGCGAAGGCAGCCACGCGCCAAGTTCCGGTCGGCGCCGAGGAGATGATCGGCACGTCGAGGGCACGGCCGCCGATCCCCTGATCGGGCACGACGTTCCGTCGGTACTCAACGCCGTCAGAGCGGGTGACGACCAGGGTGAGCGGCACATCGGGGACGGCGACGTTCACCGGGTTGCGCAGCAGCGCCGTGACATGCACGGTCTCGCCGGTGCGGTAGACGCCGCGCTCGGTAAACACATAGGCATCGAGACCGGTTGGCGCGTCGCGGCCGGCCACGCCGCGGTCGGTGAGATCGAAGGGCGAAGCCTTGAGGCTTAGAAAGGCGTAGTCGCCCGACGCCAGCGAAGCGACGAGCAGCGCCGGCGCCAATCCGCCTTCGCCGCGCGAAAGCCCAGGCTCGAAGGCCACCCGGCCGTTCTGATCGGTGGTCTTGGTAGCGAGCACCTCGTTGTTGCGGGCGATCAGCCTGAGCTCGACGCCCACGACCGGCGCGGTGGTGGCAAGCGAGTTGACGAAGGCATGGACGCCGTCTGAGCCGGAATAGGCGGTGAGCCCGAGGTCCGAGACGATGAACCATTGCGTGGCGCGCTCATTGTATTCGTCGCTTTGAACACTGGCCGGCTCGGCGGCGAGCACATAGACGCCGGGGTCAAGCGCCGGCACGGCCTCGTTGACCGGAAAGTTAGTGGTGACCTCGGTGTTGAGCTCCTTCTCCGCCTTCATCTCGCCGGTCCACACCTTCTCGCCCTTCTGCTCGGCGATGTCGTTCAGCGTGTAGCCTGCGAGATTGCGCTCGAAGTCGTCGCCGAGCACCTGGTCGATCAGGTTTCGGTCGCCGATCCGGTAGATGGTCACCTTGATCGTGTCGGTATTGACGCTGACGAGCGGGATGCCCTGCTGACCGGTCTTGGGCAGCACGTAGGCCTTGCCGGCGAGCCGCACGAAGGGGCTGCGGTCGCGCACATAGATGTTGAAGTCGGCGGTCTTGAGCAGATTTTCGTCGACGGTCGAGGGCAGGCCTTGGCGAAGCGTGATCGAATAGCTTTCGCCGTGTTTCAGACCCTCGACACAAAGCTGCTGATCGTCGACGGAGAGCGCGGGCTTGTCCTGGCCGGCCACGGCGACGAAAGGCGAGAAGTCGGTGCGCTTCGGCAACGCTTCCGTAAATTGGAAGCAGGCGCGCGGCGAAGCGGCGTCCGAGTCGACGCTGAAATTGGCAACGCGGAAGCCATACTTCTCGCGCAAGGAGTCGTAGGTGGTCTTCAGCTCCTGCGTCTCATCGAGCTTGAGCGCGAGGCGAAGAGCGTTCAGCGCTGGGCGCCATTCGCTGCGCTTGCCGTAAGCCGTGGCGAGCATGATGAGCGAATTGGCCTCTTCGGCAGCGGTGCTCGAGCGCTGATAGGCGATATAGGAGGCGGTCGTCGCCCGCTCGTAGCGGGTGGTGCCGTCATCCTCATCGGTGGTTGGGATCTTGAGCCAGAGATCGGCGAGCCGCCGCCAGGCTGCGGCATCGTTCGGCGCGACGGTGACGATCTGGACGTAGGTGTCGGCGGCGCCCTGAACATCGCTCTTTCTCAGCGCCGTGTCGGCGTCTTTCCTGAGCGCGATGACCGGCTTCTCGACGGTGCCCGCTTCGTCCTTGAGGTCCGCCTCGAGCGTGATCGCGGCGTCGTCTAGGTCGGCGTCTTGAAAGGTCTTTTCGGCGGATTGGACGGGGGTGAGGGGGGCGGCGGCAAATACGAACAGCGCGGCGAAAAGGCCGGCGCGAAGCCATGCAGGCATTTTACTCCTCCAGGGCCCCGCCCTCGGCACGGCGGGACGCGCCACCAATGTAGTGGTCCTTTGTGACGGATGCGAGAGGCTTGCAGGTTCCGATTCAAAAATTCAATCGGCGAGAGGCGGCAGTTCCGGCCAGCCATAGGCCGAAGCGGCGCGCTTGATCAGGGCTTCGGCAAGCTTTGAGCCATTGTCGGAGTTGGTCATGACCACCAGGCCCTGGCCGCTCGCCGGGTAAAGGATGAGATAACCCTGATAGCCGGCATTTTGGCCGCGTTTCATCAGCACGAGGGAGGCGCCGTCGCCGGCAATTGCGGCGCCGAGGCCATAAGGGCCGCCATTCTGGGGCGTCAGCATCTCCTCGAGCGTCTGCCGGCGCAGGAAGATCGAGGAGAGGCCCTGCCAGGTATCCGCAAGCTGCACCAGGAGCTTGGCGAGGTCGGTCGGCGTCGACCACAGCCCGGCGGCGGCGTGCTCGGGGAACACATGAAAGCGTCCGGGCAGCGCCGCGCCGTCGCTGAAATGGCCGCTCGCGGCTCTTCCGGCGAAAGCCGCGCTCGGCGGCTGGTCGAAGCTTGAATCGGTCATGCCAATCGGATCGAGCACGAGGTCCTGAATGAGCTGCGGGAACGGCTTTCCCGTTATGTCCTGCATCAGGGCTTCGGCGATCTCATAGCCGCCGCCGGAATAGCGATAGGCACTGCCGGGAACCGCGATCACCGTCACCGGCGGCGAGTTTGCCGGCGTGGTGCCGTCGAGAATTTGCCTGAGCGCAGGCAGGGGCGCCCCTGCCTCGTAGCCGAGGAAGCCCGGCACGCCGATGCCGCCGGTCATGCTGAGCAGCCCGCGCAAGGTGACCTTGTGGGTCGCATCAAAAGAATTGCCCGGCACCTTCCACGAGGTGAGCTTGTCGTTCACGTCCTGGTCGAGCGCGAGCGTACCGCTCTCGACGAGCCGCATGGCGCCGACGGCGGCGACGAATTTCGAGAGCGACGCCGCCTGATATAGAGTCTCGGGCGTCGCGTCCTTGCCATAGGCCCGGGCAAAGGCGATGCGCCCCTCATCGATCAGGGCGATGCTGGCGGAGGGAATGTGGAGCAGCTTGAGCGCCTCATCGAGGCCGGCGTGGCGCTCCTCGCCCTGCACCGTGACGACGAGGTCGCTCTCGATGGCGCTCGGCTCGGCCGCCTTTGGCGCGCTCGATCCAGGCGAAAGCATTGCGGTGAAGAGCAAGCCCAGGAACAGGGCACGTCTCGGCATCCTCATCCTCGCACCCTATTCACGCCTCCTCACGCGGCCCGTCGGCTCTCGCGGGCGAGCGCCGCGATCTCATCGCGTACCCAGTTGTGGCATTCGTCGCGATCGTAGCTCGAATGCCAGAGGAGACGCACCGGGAATGAGACGGAATCGATCGGCAGCTTCACGCGGGCAAGGGCAAACTGCTTCTCCAGGATCGACGCAAGGGAGGTTGGCAGCGTGAGCAGCGCATCGCTGTTGAGCGTGAGCAAGAGCCCGGCAAGCACCGAAGGAACCTGCGCCGAGACGAAGCAGGCGACCTTGAGCTTGGCGAGCTCGCGATCGAGCAGCTCGATGGTGGGGAGCGCGCTCACCGCGATGTGGTCGCTCGCGGCAAAGGTCCGTGCATCAGGTTTCCGCTCGCTCAAGCGGTGGCCGGAGCGGGCAACGGTCGCGAGCCGGTCGTCATAGAGCTTGAGCACGCGGATGTCAGGGGCCGGCAGCGGCATCGCCTCGATGTCGATGGCGAAATGGCAGCGCCCCTGGCGGAGCGCGTCGATGGTCTCCTCGCCCTGGCCCGGCATCCAGCCGACGCGCACCGACGGAGCCGATGCCTCGAGCCGCCGCCTGAGCGGCTGCACCAGAATCAGATCGCCGACCTCGCTCGCGGTCATGGCGAAGTCGCGCTCGGCGTCGCGCGGGTCGAAGGGCTTGGCCGGACGGAGCAGGCTCTCCATGCCGGCGAGAATCACATGGACGGTGGGAGCCAGCTCCTGCGCCTTTGCCGTCGGCACGAGCCGCTGGCCGGCGCGCACGAACAGCTCGTCGGCGAAGATTTCGCGAAGCTTGGCAAGGGCATGGCTGATGGCTGAAGCGCTTCGCCCCAGACGCTCGGCGGCCCGGGTGACGCTCGCATCCACGAGCAACGCGTCGAGAATGACGAGCAGATTGGCGTCGACCTCTTTCAGATGCATGATTTGAAATAATTCTGCTGAAAAGATTTCACTACGTGCATGTTAGCTCGTGAGCTAGGTTTTTTGCAAGGATTCCGGCTCGCGGGACGGGACCCCGAGGCGCAATCGGCGACCCCCGGATGCGCTTCCTCATTCTCAACCTTGCGACGGTCCGAGGGCTTAAGACCAAAGACCGTCGCACCCTTGTTCCAAGGTCATGGGCTTTTTCCCTCATCGATTGGGATAGGGGCTCGACGGCCGAAGTGCCTACGCTGAAGGGGTGCACATGTTTCGGATTGATTCGCTTGCCAGGCCGGCTGCTCTCCTTGCGCTCGGCATTTGTCTCGGGCTCCCGCCGGCAGCCGCCGAGCCGAGCGTCAAGGACACGAGTGTCAAAGATGCGGGTGTCAAGGATGTGCTCAAGACCTACACCGACATTGCCGCGGCCGGCTATGCCGACTCTGTCGCCACGGCGAAGACGCTGCAGCTCGCCGTCAACCAGCTTCTCGCCAACCCGACCGACGAGACCATGCTCTCCGCCCGCGCCGCCTGGGTCGCCGCGCGCATCCCCTACATGCAGACCGAGGCCTTCCGTTTCGGCAACAAGATCGTCGACGATTGGGAGGGCAAAGTGAATTCCTGGCCGCTCGACGAGGGCCTGATCGACTACGTCTCGGGCTCCTACGGCACCGACTCTCCCGAGAACGAGCTCTACGCTGCCGATGTCATCGCCAACACCTCGCTGACCATCGGCGGCAAGAAGCTCAACACCTCGAAGATCACCAAGGAGCTGCTCGCCGACAAGTTGCAGGAGGTCGGCGGAGTGGAGGCGAATGTCGCCACCGGCTATCACGCCGTCGAGTTTCTGCTCTGGGGCCAGGACCTGAACGGCACCGGCCCGGGCAACGGCAATCGCCCGGCGAGCGACTACAACACCAAGAAATGCACCGGAGGGCACTGCGATCGGCGCGCGCAATATCTCCGCGCCACCACCGACTTGCTTGTCGACGACCTTGCCTGGATGGCGGCGCAATGGGCCCCCGGCGGCGAAGCGCGCAAGACCATTGAGGATGGCACCGCCGAAGCCGGTCTCGCCGCGATCCTCACCGGGCTCGGCAGTCTGTCTTATGGCGAGCTTGCCGGCGAGCGCATGAAGCTCGGCCTGATGATCCACGATCCGGAGGAGGAGCACGATTGCTTCTCCGACAACACGTTCGCCTCGCACTATTTCGACGCCCTCGGCATCCGCAACGTCTATCTCGGCCGCTACCGCCGCGTGGACGGCTCGGTGGTGCAGGGCCCGAGCGTGTCGGACCTCGTCAAGGCGAAGTCGCCTGAGATCGATAACGAGGTCAGGGCCAAGATCGAATTGACCATGGACGCCATGGGCGAGCTCTATCGCCGCGGCGTCATGGTCGAGTCCTACGACCAGATGATCGGCGAGGGAAACGAGGTGGGCAACGCGACCGTGCAGAAGGTCGTGGACAGCCTGCTCAACCAGACCAAGGAAATCGAGCGTGCCGTCGCCGCCCTCGATCTCAGCAGCATCAAGTTCGAAGGCTCGGACAGCCTCGACGATCCGAACAAGGTGAAGGAGGAGAACAAATCCGCCGGCGTGTCGGCACCGGCCAACGCGCAATAGGTGGACTTAGGACCTATTGCGGGCGCAAGCTTCATATGATGTTATAACATAACAGAGCGCAAAGGGGGCCTGGATCGAGAGGCCCCGAAGCGAAACGAACGAACTGACGTGAGAACGAAAGCCAGTTGGGGGGCTGAAATTATGAAGAGACCAGAGATCCGGCCATTGCTGGAGGCGCGCCGAAGTCTGCGGGCCATGGCACTTGGCGGCATGCTTGCCGCCTGCCTCGCTGTTATGCCGGGCGTGGCGCGGGCGGATTGTGACGTTCCTGACAACGGCATCCCCGAAGAGACCCTGCTGTCGAAGCTCGGCCCTGGCTGGGCCAGTCTCGGTGGCCTGCGCCCGGCCCTTGCCAAAGGCGGCATCGGCATCAGCGCCACCTATTACGGTGAGGCCTTCGTCAACAGCGGCGGGTTCAATCAAGGCGGCAAATATGACGGCGTGCTCGACGTCGCCATCGATGCCGACCTGCACAAGCTCGGCTTTTGGAAGGGCCTCTGCTTCCACACCAATGGTTTCCAGATCCATGGCCAGAGCATCACGGCCGACAACATCGGCAGTCTGATGCCGGTGAGCAACCTCGAAGCGACGCCCGCGACGCGCCTGTTCGAGCTGTGGCTCGAGCAGCACATGTTTGGCGACAAGCTCGCCGTACGGTTCGGCCAGCTCGCCGCAGACGCCGAGTTCGTGATCTCCGAAGGCGGCGGCTTCTTCTTGAACGGCACCTGGGGCTGGCCGTCGATCACCGCCGCCGATTTACCGAGCGGCGGTCCGGCCTATCCGCTCGCCACGCCCGGCGTCCGCGTCGCCGTCACGCCAAACGACAATTTCCAGCTTCTGGTCGGTCTCTATAACGGCGATCCGGCTCCGCCTTGCGCGAGCGACGATCCGCAGGTGTGCAACAACAACGGCCTCGATTTCGAGCTCGACGACCCGCCGCTGCTCATGGTCGAGGGCGCCTATAAGTACAATCAGGAGCGGCTCGCCGGACAAGTGAAGATCGGCGGCTGGAACCATTTCGGCGATTTCGAGCACCAGCGCTTCACTGCCGGCGGCAATCTGATCGCCGCGACCGGACTTCCCGGCAAGCCACTCGATAATGATTGGGGCTTTTACGGCATCATTGACCAGCTCATCTGGCGCCTGCCGGGAAGCGAAGACCCCAAGGGCGTGGCGCTGTTCGGCCGTGTCATCGGCGCCCCGTCCGACCGCAACCTCGTCGACTTCTATGCCGATGGCGGCATCACCTTCTCCGGCATGATCCAAAAGCGGCCCGACGATTCCTTCGCCATCGGCGTCGCCTATACCGGCATCTCCAACCAGGTGCACGGCTTCGACATCGACTCAGGCTCGCCGGTTGCGCGCAATTACGAGGCGCTGCTCGAGATCTGCTACACTATGCAGCTTGCCACAGGCTGGACGCTGCAGCCTGACTTCCAGTACTTCTGGCAGCCAGGCGGCAATGTGCCCGACGAAGATGGCAGAGGCGCCGTGGAAAATGCCGCGGTGTTTGGGGCACGTTCCACCATGAGTTTTTGACGAAGTCAGGGTCTGACGTAGGCCGATTGCGCGCAAACCGTTCCAAGTCCCGCTGTCGCGTTGTCCCAGCACTGTGCGGAGCATCGCCGAAGCCAACCCTGTCGCGTAAGCTCTCGCTCGCCGCGCTGATCCTGCTTGGCGGAAGTCTGCCGCTCATCGCCGGCGCGTGGGAGAGTCTTGGCGCGGGCACTGATGCGAGCGTCCCCGGCCTCATGAAGCCAGCCACGGATTTCTCCAAGATCGAGGATGGCGAGGACAAGCCGGGCGGCGGCGCAACCTCCAAGGCGAGCGTGACCAACGCCAACGCCTTCTCCGCCTCCTCAGGCAACATGGATTTCAAGCGCGAGCTCGACTTCAAGATCGGCAACGCCATCTTCCGCAAGAACTGGGTCTCGGCGCCGGCTTCGACCGACGCCTCCGACGGGCTCGGGCCCTTGTTCAATTCTCGCGCCTGCCAAAACTGCCATCTGAAGGACGGCCGCGGGCACCCGCCCCTCACCAAGGGCATCCCCGACGACAGCCACTCGATGCTCATGCGTCTTTCGGTCCCAGCCAAGACCGATGAGGAAAAGGCGAAGCTCGCCTCCCATCGGCTGAACTCGATCCCCGAGCCGACCTATGGCGGCCAGCTGCAGGACCTCTCCATTCAGGGTCACAAGGCCGAAGGCCAGATCAACATCGACTACAAGGAGAAGGCGGTGAAGCTTGCCGGCGGAGAGACGGTGCATCTCAGGGTGCCTGGCTACAGCATCGTCGATCTCGGCTATGGGCCGCTTGCCCCGGACACCATGATGAGCCCGCGCGTGGCGCCGCCGATGATCGGGCTTGGCCTGCTCGAAGCCGTGCCCGAGGAGCAGATCCTCGCCAACGCGGACCCCGGCGATGCCGATCAGGACGGCATCTCCGGCAAGCCCAACCAGGTCTGGTCGCGCGAACAGAACAAGGTCGTGCTCGGCCGCTTCGGTTGGAAGGCCGGCGTGCCCAGCATCAACCAGCAGGCGGCTGAGGCCGCCAACGGCGATATCGGGCTTTCCACCATGATGATTCCGGCGCCATCAGGCGACTGCACCGAGAAAGAGAAGGATTGCCTCGACGCGCCGAACGGCAATTCGCCACAATATCAGGACGTCGAGCTCGGCGACGACCTGTTCAAGCTCGTGGCGTTCTATTCCCACAACCTTGCCGTCCCGCCGCGGCGCGATCCCGCGGACCCCAAGGTGCTGAAGGGCAAGGAGCTGTTCTCTTCGATCGGCTGCGCGAGCTGCCACAGGCCGAAATTCGTGACCGGCGAAGCGCCCGGCCAGCCGCATCTCTCCCACCAGTTGATCTGGCCCTACACCGATCTCCTGTTGCACGACATGGGAGAAGGGCTCGCCGACAATCGCCCCGATGGCGAGGCGTCAGGCAGCGAGTGGCGCACGGCGCCGCTCTGGGGCATCGGCCTCACCGAGACGGTCAACGGCCATACGCTGTTTCTGCATGATGGGAGGGCGCGGTCCCTTACCGAGGCCATTCTCTGGCACGGCGGCGAGGGCCAGCCCTCGCGCGACAAATTTGCCAAGCTCTCCAAAGAGGACCGGGAGCGCCTGATCGCTTTCGTGAGTTCGCTGTGACCAGCGCTGGCTCCAAAGCTGCTCAATGGCTCCCGCTCCCCCCTTGTGGGGGAGCACGACCGCTCTTTGAGCGGTCGGAGGGGGGTGAACCACTGTGCATGATCCTCGCTTCTGACCCCCCTCCCTACCCTCCCCCACAAGGGGGGAGGGGGCGAAACATTGCCCACGCAGTAATTGTTGCGATTCTCTGTTTGAGCGCGGATACCCCGGTCCAGGCCGAGGCGGATCACGCTGTCATCGCCAAGGCCTCGCTCGAGCAGTACATCAGGCCTGGCTACGCGCATCTCGCCGACAGCACGGAGGCCCTGAACCAATCGGTCGCGGCTCTTTGCCGAACGCCGTCAGCCTCGGCGCTGAGAGATACGCAGAACGCCTTCGCTGCCACGGTGGAAGCCTGGAGCCTGGTCGAACCCATCCGCTTCGGTCCCGTGGCCGAACAGCATCGCTACGAGCGCATCTTCTATTGGCCCGACCCCAAGGGCCTCGGGACGCGCCAGATGCGCGAGGCGCTCGGCAGGCAGGACCAGAGCGTGACCGAAGCCGCGTCGCTCTCCGGCAAGAGCGTCGCGCTGCAAGGCCTGCCGGCGCTCGAATATCTGCTCTATGGCGACGACGCCGGCACGCTGGCGAAGGGCGGTGGCGCAGCTACCTTCCGCTGCCGCTTCGCCGAGATCATCGCCGGCAATGTTGCCGGCATGGCCAAGGACATCGCCGCAGGCTGGCAGGATGGCGCGGCTTACACCAAGGCCTATCTCGATCCGGGTCCCGCCAACAGCGCCTACCATACACAAAAAGAGGTGACGCTCGAGCTGTTCAAGACCTTCGCCACCGGTATCGAATTGGTGCGCGATCAGAAGATGGCGAAGGCTCTGGGCCCCAAGCCGGAGCAGGCAAGACCGCAGCTTGCCCCCTTCTGGCGGAGCGGCCTGAGCTTCGCCAACATGGCGGACAATCTTCTGAGCGTGCGCGAGCTGTTCGCCAAAGGCGGCTTCGCCCAAGTGGTGCATGACGACACCGCTGGCGTGGAGGATTCGATCGTCTTCGACCTCAACCACGCCATCGAGGTGTTGCGTGGGCTGGACAAGCCGATCACGCAAGCCGTGCACGACGAGGACATCCGCGCCAAGCTCGAAGCCTTGCGCGTATCATTGAAGGCTGCCGCCACCACCGCCGGAGACATGATCTCGCGCGGCGCCGGTCTCACTTTCGGTTTCAATGCCATGGACGGAGACTGAACATGATGGTCGACCGCCGTGAGCTGCTCATCGGCGCGGCATCGAGCGCCGCTTGTCTCGCGCTCCCTTGGCACGGGGCAAAGGCCGCTCGCAGCGAAGAATTGTTCGCCGCCGCGCGCCGCGACGATCGCGGCACCTATTCCGCGGCATTGTTCTCACTCGATGGCGGCGATGTCCGCGCGATCGAGCTTCCTGAACGAGGCCATGACATCGCGCTTCGCCCAGGCTCAGGCGAATGGGTGGCCTTTGCTCGCAGGCCGGGCCGCTTCGGCGTCGCCGTGCCGACCGACGGGCGGCAACCAGTCTGGTTCAATTCGAAGCCAGACCGGCATTTCTTCGGCCATGGCGTCTACTCGGCCGACGGCAGGCTGCTGTACACCACCGAGAACGACTACCAGAACGCGCAAGGCATTATCGGCGTGCGCGACGCGACCGACGGTTATCGCCAGATCGGCGAGTTCCCGGCGCGCGGCATGGAGCCGCATGACGTGGCGCTGCTCGCCGACGGCCGAACCATGGTGATCGCCAATGGCGGCATCAAAACCCACCCCGACTCCGGCGGAGACGAGCTGAACCTTCCCGACATGAAGCCGTCGCTCGTCTATGTCGATCTTGCCACCGGCGATCTTCTCGAGGAGCACACGCTCGCCCCCGAGCTGCACCAGCTTTCCATCCGTCACCTGGCGCTTGCCGCGAGCGATACGGTGGTGTTTGGCTGCCAATATCGCGGGCCTGAGGCCGATGCACCGCCGCTGCTCGGCTTTCACCGGCGTGGCGAGCGGCTGGTGATCGTGCCGGCGCCCGCCGACACACAGACCGCGCTCAAGAACTATGTCGGCTCGGTGTCGGCCGACTCAGGCGGCACTATTGTCGCGGCCTCGGCGCCGAAAGGCGGCCTGATCACCTATTGGGACGTGGCCGGCCGGCGGTTTCTAGGCTCTTGCGAGCTGAGTGACGGCTGCGGCATCGCGCCCACCAGGCACAGAGCAAGCTTCCTCCTGACCAGCGGGCAGGGCTGGCTGGTCGAGACCGATGTGACCGACGCGCCCGATGAGGACCGCCGCTCTTCGCCTTACGAATGGGACAATCACGCTATCCTGGTGCGCTAAGAGCCACTGCTACCGCTAAACGCAGGGCGAGGGCCTATTCTCACCTTATTTCTCGGACTAAGCTCGGCCCCGCGACCCCGCGTCATGGCTAAGCGTTGCTGCCGGCCATTCACGTCATCCGCTTCGGCACCTACATAGACGGGAAGTGGGGCGCGCGTTCCCGGCATGACATTGCCGCAGTTTGGGTCCGCTCTCTCGGCGGATTGAGCCTGATGCGAATGAAACTGCTGCTCAAAATCGGCGCGGGCGTCGTAGCCCTTCTGGTGCTCGCCCTGGTCGCCTTCAACCTGCTCATATCGGCCACTGCGGTGCGCGATCGGGTGGCGGCGCGCGTCAAGGAGCAGACCGGCCGCGAGCTGACTGTCAATGGCTCAAGCTCGGTCCTGCTCATGCCGAGCCCGCATATCGTTCTCACCGATGTCGAGATCGTCGATCCTGAGAACCGGGCAGGGGCGGATCTGAAAGTGGCGCGGCTTGCGCTTGATGTGAGCTTCGGCCAACTGTTCAGCCGCGAGGTCGATGCCAAGCGCGTGGTCATGGAGCGCCCGGTGTTCACCGTGCGGCTCAAGCCGCAATCGGGCAAGGAGCAGCAGGGCGACGCCGGCTCGCGGCCTGAGAAGCACGCCGCGGCGCAGCTCCCTATCATCGCCGCTGGTGCCGCGTTCGCCGCCACCCGCCACGACATCAGGCTCGATGACGTTGAGATCGAGGACGGCACGGTCCGCATCATCTACGACGAGAACGGGGCCGAGCGGCGTATCGAAAAGATCAACGCCAATTTGAGCCTGCCCCATCTCGTCGACCCGCTCACCGCCAAGGGCGACTTCGACTGGAAGGGCTTGCGCGTCGGCTTCGACCTCAAGCTGACCTCGCCAGCCGATCTCGAGACGCGTTCGGCAAGGCTCGAGCTTGCGCTCGATACCGACGCCATCGACGCCAATTTCGGCGGCACTGTCGCAACCAAGCCCGCCTTCTCCGCCGAAGGCGACCTCACCGCCAAGTCGCAGTCGGTGCCGTCGCTGCTCGCCTGGCTGCGCAAGCAGCCGGCCACCGAGACGGCGGTCGGTAGCGGCGAGCTGTCGAGCCACATCACCTGGCAGCCCGGGGAGATCTCCTTCACTCAGGCGCGCTTTGCGCTGAGCCATGCGACCGGGCAAGGCCAAGCGGTCGTCACGCTGAAGAGCCCGAGGCCGCATCTCCGCGCCGCGCTCGCGCTCGAAACGCTCGACCTCAACCCGCTGCTCGCGTCCAGCGGCGCCCAGGCAGCGCGGCAAGCGGCATCCGAGCCGGCCCAGCCCGCGTCGGACAGCGCAGCCCCTGCCGAGCCGGGGGCTTCGACCGGCGCCGGAGAGAAAGGCGACAATGAGCGCGCCACGACCCGGAGCGGCGAGGCGCAGGGAGAGACCGCCCAATCGCCGGAAGCCCCCTCTCCCACGGCAGATCGGGCCGCCGCCCCGAACGTCACGCCGGCGGCCTTCGACGCCGATGTCAATGTCAATGTGCACGAGACCAAGATCTCGCAGATGACCATCGGACCGAGCTCGGTCAGCCTGACGTTGCGCGACGGCGTGCTCGACGCCACCTTGGCCGGCATGCAGCTCTATGACGGGCAGGGCAGCGGCAAGTTCACCCTCGATGCCTCAAAGCCGATCCCGACCTTTGCCGGCAATCTCTCGCTCGACGGCGTGTCGGCGCAGCCGCTGCTCAACGGCGCGGCAGGGTTCAATCTGCTCGCCGGCAAAGCCAAAGTGGCTCTGCAACTGAGCGGCACCGGCGGCAGCGAAGATGAAATGAAACATTCGCTTGCCGGGCAGGGCAGCATCGAGATCAGCGACGGCTCGATCGAAGGCATCAATCTGACCGAACTGATCCAGGGCGTAGGCGCGGGCCAGATGCCGAATCTGGAGCAGGGCCCAGGCGCCAAGACCACGTTCAGCTCGCTCGGCGGCAGCTTCAACATCGCGAGCGGCGTTGCCGAGACCCACGACCTCGAGATGACGAGCCCGCTGCTCAAAGTCACCGGGCGCGGCACCGTCGACGTGGTGACGAGCAGCCTCGATTTCCTCACTCAGCCTGAGATCGTTGCCGGACCTGAAGGCAAAGGCGGAGCGAATTCGCTCGCCGGCCTCTCCATCCCGGTTCGCATCGAGGGGCCGTTCGACCGTCCGACCTTCAAGCCCGAGATCAAGAGCATGTTCTCGAACCCCGAGCAGGCGTCGAAGACCATCAACCAGATCGGCGACGTGCTGCAGAAGAAGCTCAAGGGCAAGCCGGTGGGCGAAGCCATCGGCCGGATCCTTGGCGGCGTGCGCGTCGGCAACGAGCGCGGCAATGGCGGTGGCGGGCAAAACGCCAAGCCGCCGGCAAACCAGGAAGAGCCCGATGAGGAGGCGCCGCCGGAGGAGAGCGATCAGGGTCGCGACCCCGACCTCGACAACATCCTGCGCTGAGCCCTCGACCCTCCTTGGGGCCTCCTAGAGCCGTGCGAAATCTTAACCCTTCCGGCCAATTCTGACAGCTGAGTCAAGTTCGAACGAGTTCCGCGAGGGGCCCGGGGGTCGTCGTTCATGTTCGTTGCGCTGCGCGGCGTTGCCGTTATGGGCTTGTGCGTTGCCGTCTCCGCCGGCGCGGGCAGCGGCGTCGTGGCGCGCCAGCCCCACGTTGCCGACGACGCCCCCCATGACGGCGTGGCCCGCGCCCATACCATGCCGGTGCAGGGCGTCGACGTCTCCAATTGGCAGGGCGACATCGACTGGAACAAGGTGCGCGCCTCCGGCACGCAATTCGCCTTCATCAAGGCCACCGAAGGCGGCGACTATCTCGACCCGAAATTTGCCCAGAACTGGCAGGCCGCCAAGCGCGCAGGAATCCCGCGCGGCGCTTACCACATGGTGTTCTGGTGCCGCCCCGCCAACGAGCAGGCGCTGTGGTTCATCCTCAACGTGCCGGACGATCCCGATGCGCTGCCGCCGGTGCTCGATCTCGAATGGAACGGCCATTCGCGCTCGTGCCCGAAACGGATCCCGGCCAATCTCGCGCTCGAGAAGGTCAAAATCATGCTCGAGGTCATGGAGGCGCACACCGGCAAGCGCCCGATCATCTATACCGATGTCGCGTTTCACCGCGAGGTGCTGGACGGCGAGCTGCCCGGCTACAATTTCTGGCTGCGCTCCGTCGCCGCCGAGCCGAAGGAGATCTACCGGAACCGGCCTTGGCTGTTCTGGCAGTTCACCACCACAGGCTCCGTGCCCGGCATCGACAAGCCGGTCGATCGCAACGTGTTCAACGGCACGCCGAAAGATTGGCTTCAGGTGCTACCGGCGCGGGCACCAAAGCAATCGGCGGGCAACACGAATTGAGACTCACTAAACTTCCGCCGGCGATGGTTACTGGATGCCCGCCTGCGCGGGCATGACAATGAACGGCTAGAGCATGCCTTTGGCCGCCACTCTGCGGCACACGTCCTCGACGCTTGCCCCACGAAGCAGATGCCAGACCGACCGCCGCTGTACCCCGATCAGCGGCTTCGGCCAGTCCACGGTGATTGCTTCAGCTTGCCCTCCGCTTTGGCCCAAGCCGAGCGGCTTTAACAGCTTGCTCGGTGACGGATTGGGCTCTGGCGGCTCAGCCGGCGGCACGGAATATTCCCCGCCCCATAACAGCACGCAAGCGCGATCGGGCACGGGATCAGCCGGCGGAGGCTCGATCCTCGCGCTCAACGACAGCGCCCGCGCCGCAGTCAGATAGATGGCGAGATTGCCGGCATCGCGCGGCGACAGCGTCACGAATTGCGCGGTGCCGAGGCCGCGCCGCGAGAGCTCGTCGGCGAGCCGCGCGTAAGGGAGGAGGTTGGTCGCTTCCGATCGTCCCGGCACCACATGGAAGCTCGCGAGCTTGACGACAAAGATGACGAGAGCCACGGCGAGCGAAAGGATTGCCAGCCTCTGGGCAAAACGCTGTTCCTCCACGCGTTGCGCGAGGAGGCCGGCGAGCGCGAGCGCGGCGAACAGAGAGAACGGGAAGAGGTAGTGGATGGCGAACCGGCTGATGCCGAAAAGTGCGCCGCTCGTTGTAAACGCGACGAGCAGCAGTGCGGCCATCAGCGCCAGCGTCGCGATCGCCGTGAGGCTCGCGAGCCTGATGGCTACCGCGTGAGACAGCGTCGGCGGCGACGGCGGCGTCTTCGGGAACCGCCAGGCGAAGAACAGCACGAAGGCGATCCACGGCAGAAACACGAGCGGGATGCCGGTGAGGAAGGCGGCGATGCCCTGAACCGCCTGGTCAAGCGACAGCTCGCGGCCTGAAGGCACGGTGCGGCGGCCGATGAGAGCGGGATCGATCGTGGCGAGCCACAGCGCGAAAGGCAGGATCGGCAGCGCTGCGCCGGCGAGCGCGAGCAGTGTGCGCGGCTCCCGATAGATCCTCCGCGTCTCCGGTGTAACGGCGAGCGCCACGCCAAGGCTCAAGACCACGAGCAGGAAGCTCCATTTGGCCATGAGCCCAACGCCGGCGACGAGGCCGAGGAGGAGCGCCAGCCGCGCCGTGAGCCGCTCGGCATAGGCGAGGGCTGCGATGAACAGGGCGAGAGAGCTTGCGAGCAGCGCGAGCGTGTGGGAGACGCTGTGATGGATTTCCCAGCCGAACCAGAAGAACAGCACGAGCGAGAGGGAAAAGGCGGCGGCAAGGCGCGCACTCGCGACCATGCGGAGGAGCGCCAGGGTGAACAGAATGCCGGTGGCTGCAATCAGGCTGTAGCGCAGGATGAGGTAAGACAGCGGGCCAGGACCTACGAACTGCCGGACTGTCCACAGCAGCCATTCATAGAGCGGCGGGTTGCGGAGCTGATAGCCTCCGGCGAGATGGCCTTGCAGGAGTTCGGCGGCGAGCGCGTCCTGCAGGGTGCGCCCCGGCGAAGCGGCCCAGAGCATGAGCACGAAGGCCAAGCACCAGAGCAGCCAGAAGGCTACCACCCCCCTGGTCGTCAGCATTTGGCCGGCAAGCTTCTTCATCCCGCCCTTCATCGCCCGCTCGTGGTCTTTATACACGCCGGCAGACAAGCGTCCCGCGCTTGCCTATAAGGGCGCCCATGCCGAAACCCGTCCCAAAGAAGAAATCACCTTCAAGAGGATCCACACCACGAAGTGGTCCGAAGATCGGATTCGTCAGTTTGGGCTGCCCCAAGGCGCTGGTGGATTCCGAGCGCATCATCACCAAGCTCCGCGCCGAGGGCTACGAGCTGTCGGCGAGCTATCAGGGCGCCGACGCCGTGGTGGTGAACACCTGCGGTTTTCTCAACAGCGCCAAGGAGGAGTCGCTTGCGGCCATCGGCGAGGCCCTGGCAGAGAACGGCAAGGTCATCGTCACCGGCTGCCTTGGCGTCGAGCAGGACCGCATCCGCGCGGCGCATCCCGGCGTGCTCGCCATCACCGGCCCTCATCAATATGAGGCTGTGGTGGAGGAGGTGCATAAGGCCGTGCCGCGCCCGCACGATCCCTTCCTCGATCTCTTGCCGCCGCAAGGCATCAGGCTGACGCCCCGCCACTACGCCTATTTGAAGATCTCGGAGGGCTGCAACAACAAATGCAGCTTCTGCATCATCCCACATTTGCGCGGGCGGCTCGCCAGCCGGCCGATCGGCGATGTGATGCGCGAGGCCGAAAGGCTGGTGGCGGCGGGCGTCAAGGAGCTGCTCGTCATCTCCCAGGACACGAGCGCCTATGGTCTCGACATTGGCTATGCCAAAAGCGCCTGGCGCGGCGAGGAGCGCGAGGCGCGGTTCCTGAGCCTGGCCGAAGCGCTTGGCAGTCTCGGCGCCTGGGTGCGGCTGCATTACGTCTACCCCTATCCCCATGTCGATCGGGTCCTGAAGCTGATGGCCGAGGGGCGCGTGCTGCCTTATCTCGACATCCCGTTCCAGCATGCAAGCCCGCGCGTGCTCAAGGCCATGCGGCGGCCGGCGCATCAGGAGAAGACTCTGGATCGCATTCGTTCCTGGCGGAGGGCCTGCCCGGATCTTGCCATCCGCTCGACCTTCATCGTCGGCTTCCCCGGCGAGAGCGAAGAGGACTTCGGACTTCTGCTCGATTGGCTGACCGAAGCGCGGCTCGCCCGCGTCGGCTGCTTCAAATATGAGGATGTCGACGGCGCCGCTTCCAACGCTCTTCCCGGCCAGGTGCCGCAAGAATTGAAGGAGGAGCGTTACGCGCGGCTGATGCAGCATCAGCAGGCGATCAGCGCCGGCGTGCTTGCCGAACGGGTTGGCAAGACCATCGAGATCATCGTCGATGAAGTCGATACCGAGGGCGCTATTGCCCGTTCGGCCTGGGACGCGCCTGAGATCGACGGCAATGTCTACCTCAACGGCGAGGCGGGCTTGAGCGCCGGCGACCGGGCGCGCGTCGCGATCGAAGCATCCGACGAATACGATCTGTGGGGCACCGTTGTCCAGAAGGCTGCCCGGCAAACGCCAGAACGCGCCCGCGCCTAAAGGCCGTCCGGCAACCTTTTGTTAAGCCAAGCAGGAAATTTCCGCAGCGATTTACCCGCCGCTAGCCGGTCTTCGCCACCATATCTCCCGGTGCGCGCGACACGCCCGGTTCGGACGGTCGCGCGGGGAGGGCGTGATGAACCGATTGGTCCAGTTGTTCTCGAAAAACGACGCCGACAATCGCGCGGTCGAGTATGGCGTCATCGCCGCCGGTCTCGCTTTGGCACTTGTGGCCGTGCTCGCCCAGCTCGGCGGCGCGCTGACCACGGCGCTCTGAGGGCTTTTCGTCAGCCCGCCTTCCGCGACCTGATCTCGGCCTCGGCGCCTTCCGTCCACTCGGCCATCTCGGGCAGTGCAAGCAGGGTCTCGGCATAGGAAGCGGCGGTGCCGTCGTCGCCGAAGGCAGCGAGATCCACGCCGTAGGTGCGGAAGCGGGTCGCCACCGGCGCATACATGGCGTCGGCTGAGGTAAAGGCGCCGAATAGGAAGGGGCCGCCCGCACCATACTTCGCCCGAGTCTCGCGCCAGATCGCCACGACGCGGCCGATGTCGCTGGCAAGCTCCTCGCTTAACGGCGGGGCCGGCAGCCGCGCAAGCAAGTCCATGGACATATCGTTGCGCAGGGTGACGAAGCCCGAATGCATCTCGGCCGAGATCGAGCGCGCGCGAGCGCGGGCTTCGACCTCGCGCGGCCATAGGTGCAGCTCTGGATGGCGCTCGGCGAGATATTCGAGAATGGCGAGGCTGTCGAACACGACCAGCCCGTTCGCCTTGAGCGCCGGAACCTTGCCCGAAGGAGAATGACGCAAGATCGCTTCCCTGCTCTCAGGCTGGCGCAAGCGGATGCGTTCCTCGGCGAAGGGGATGCCGCAATGCTTCATGGCGATCCAGGGCCTCAGGCTCCAGGAGGAGAGGTTCTTGTCGCCGATGAAGAGAGTGTAGCCGTGCCCGGACATGATCCCGCCTTGCGCCATTGTCATTGTGGCGCACCCCTGCCATTAATGCGGCCCGCCATCAAGCCCCGTTCCGATCGTTGCTCCATGTCGACCAGAACCTTGCCGAGATCGCGCCGTGACTTGGGAGAGCTGCTGCTCGAGCGGGGAAGCGAGGCCCTTCCGATCTGGTTCGTCGCCGCCAAGGACGATGCGCAACTGAAAGCGCTGACCGCAGTCCAGCGCAACTGGCTCGAAGCGCGCGGCTGGTCGCCGAAACCAGGCGCCGTCCTGCTCCTGCCCGATGAAAGCGGCGGCATCGCCGGCGCACTGCTCGGCACCGACGGCGAGGATTGGGCTGAACATTCGCCGCTGCTTCCCGGCGCGCTGCCGGGCGCGCTCCCTCCCGGCGATTATCGCTTCGCCTCGAAGCTTCCCGATCCCGAATTGGCGACGCTTGCCTGGCTTGCCGGCTCCTACCGCTTCGGCCGCTACAAGACCGAGAACAACGGCAAGCCTAAGCGGCTGGCGCTGCCGGACGGCGTGGAGCGGGCGGCGGTGCTGGCACTCGCCGAGGCGCTCTATTTCGGCCGCGACCTCATCAACATCCCGGCCAACGATTTCGGCCCTGCCGAGCTCGAAGCCGCGGCTCGCGAGATCGGCACCGAGCATGGCGCCTCCATCAAGGTGACAGAAGGATCGAGCCTGCTTTCCGACAATTTTCCCATGATCCACGCCGTCGGCCGGGCGAGCGACCGGTCGCCGCGGCTGATCGATCTGCGCTGGGGCTCGGAGCGGGCCCCAAAAGTCACCATCGTCGGCAAGGGCATCTGCTTCGACACCGGCGGGCTCGACATCAAGCCTGGAAGCGCCATGGCGCTGATGAAAAAGGACATGGGAGGGGCCGCCGCTTCGCTCACCTTCGCCCATCTCGTCATGCAGTCGAAGCTTCCATTGCGCTTGCGCGTGCTGATCCCCGCCGCCGATAATTCGATCGCAGGCAACGCCTTCAGGCCTGGCGACGTGCTGCGCAGCCGGAACGGCATGACGGTGGAGATCGGCAACACCGACGCGGAAGGCAGGCTCGTGCTCGCCGATGCGCTGAGTCTCGCCGACGAGGAGGCGCCGGACTATCTCATCACCATCGCCACGCTGACCGGCGCCGCTCGCGTGGCGCTTGGCCCCGACCTGCCGCCGCTCTACACCAACGATGAGGAATTGGCGGCGGGGTTGCTCGCGAGTGGCTTAAGCGTCGGCGATCCGCTCTGGCGCATGCCGCTCTGGGCGCCCTACGACAAGCTCATCAAGAGCAACATCGCCGATGTGAACCACATCGCCGAGGGCTCCCATGCCGGCTCGGTCATCGCCGCGCTGTTCCTGAAGCGCTTCGTCACCGACGCCAAGCGCTTTGCTCATCTCGACATTTTCGGCTGGGTGCCGCGCGAGCAGCCTGGACGGCCGCAGGGCGGCGAGCCGCAAGGGGCTCGCGCGCTGTTCGCTTATTTCCGCAAAGAATTCGGGCCGTGACCAGCGGCGTGCTGCTAGACCCGCGCCGCCACGCCTATCGCGCAAGCTTGGCCGCTGAGTCCCTGCGCGGCCAGGTGGTCGCGCCGTGCTACGTTGAGGGAGTACGCCGCCAGGTCGAGGTGCCGGCGCTCCCCTTGCGCCGCGAGCCGCGCTTCGATGCGATCCTCGATACCGAAGCGTTGTTTGGCGAGACCCTCACTTTGTTCGACGAGAGCGAGGGCTGGGCCTGGGTGCAGCTCTCGCGCGACGCCTATGTCGGCTACCTGCCGAGCGAGGGCCTGACCTCCGCGGTCGGGACGCCGACCCATCGAGTCGCCGCATTACGCACCTATGTCTATGCGAGCCCCGACATCAAGACGCCGCCGCTCGCGCTGTTGAGCCTGAATGCGCTTCTCTCGGTAGCGGGCGATGAGGGCAGATTCCTGGCGCTCAAGTCGGGCGGCTTCGTCATCGCCGCGCATGTGCGCAAGCTGGACAAGCCGGCGCGCGATTTCGTCGATGTGGCGCTTGGCTTTCGCGGCACGCCCTATTTGTGGGGCGGGCGCACCAGCCTCGGCGTCGATTGCTCAGGCCTGGTGCAGCTCGCCAGCGAGGCGGCCGGGCTTCCTTGCCCGCGCGACGCCGACATGCAGGCGAGGGAAATAGGCCGCCCGCTCGACTGGCAAGGCGGCGGCGCATTCACTCGCGGCGACCTTGTGTTCTGGGACGGCCATGTCGGCATCATGACGAGCGGGCGAGACCTCGTTCATGCGAGCGCCTATCAGATGATGGTGGTGGAAGAGCCTCTGGCCGAAGCCCGCGGGCGCATCGCCGCGGCGAAAGGTGGCGAGATTATCGGCGTGAGGCGCCCGGCTGGCTTGTCAGGCATGGTGCGCTAGCGTCGTCACGCTAGTGCAGCACGCCGAACAGCCAGAGCAGAATGATGATCGGGATCGGGATGCCGATCAGCCAGAGCAGAATGCCGCGCATGATGCGTTTCCTTCGTTCGTTGATCTGCATGACCAACGCGCAGGGCGGATGCAGAGTTCCGCTTCGCAGCAATCACACACGCACCTTCGTCATGCCCGGACCTGATCCGGGCATCCATGCCGTTACGCCTCAGCAAATCGGAGCGCGAGTGGAATGGATTGCCGGGTCAAGCCCGGCAATGACGTGGTTCTCTATGTCGCGACCAAGCTGCTCCGCGTCGCTTCAAGCTCGAAGGCGGCGGCGAGCAGAGCCTTGGTGTAGTCGGTCTTGGGCTTGGTGAACACCGTGCGCGCCGGGCCTTGCTCCACCACCTTGCCGTGACGCAGAACGATGATGTTATTGGCCAGCGCCCGCACCACCTTGAGATCGTGGCTGATGAAGAGGTAGGCAAGCTTGTAGCGCTTCTGCAGGTCGCGCAGGAGATCGACGATCTGCGCCTGCACCGATACGTCGAGCGCCGATGTCGGCTCGTCGAGAATGAGGAATTTCGGCTCGAGCACCAGCGCCCGGGCGATAGCGATGCGCTGGCGCTGACCGCCGGAGAACTCATGCGGGTAGCGGTCCTGGCAGGCGGGATCGAGCCCGACCTCTTTCAGCGCCCGCGAGACGCGCGCCCGCCGCTCGGTGCGATCCATGCCAGGCTTCTGGATCAGCAGGCCTTCCTCGATGATCTGCCCGACGGAGAGGCGGGGAGAAAGCGAGCCGTAAGGATCCTGGAACACGATCTGCATGTCGCGGCGGAGCGGCCGCATGCGCTTTGAGTCGTAACCGTCGATGCGATTGCCGAGATAGACGATCGGCCCTTCGCTCGACACTAGCCTGAGCAGGGCCAAGCCGAGCGTCGTCTTGCCGGAGCCGGACTCGCCGACAACGCCGAGCGTCTGCCCTTCCTTCACGGCCAAATCGATGCCGTCGACGGCCTTGATGTGGCCGACCGTGTGCCGCATGAAGCCGCGCTTGATGGGAAACCACACCTTCAAATCCTTGGCCTCGAGGATGATCGGCGCTTTGGCATTAGCGGCGGGGGGCGAGCCTTTTGGCTCCGAGGCAAGCAGATGCTTGGTATAGGGATGCTGCGGCGAGGTGAAGATGTCGTGCGCGGTACCGCGCTCCACGATCTCGCCATTGGTCATCACGCACACCCGGTCGGCCATTTTGCGCACGATGCCGAGATCGTGGGTGATGAGCAGCATGGCCATGTTGAATTCCGATTTGAGCTTGAGCAGCAGGTCGAGGATCTGCGCCTGGATGGTCACGTCGAGGGCCGTGGTCGGCTCATCGGCGATCAGCAGGTCTGGCTCGTTGGCGAGCGCCATGGCGATCATCACCCGCTGCCGCTGACCGCCGGAGAGCTGATGCGGATAGGAGGCGAGGCGGCCTTTCGGGTCCTCGATGCCGACCTTGTCGAGGAGATCGAGCACGCGCGCCTGGGCCGCGCTGTTGGAAAGGCCGCGATGGATCTTGAGCACTTCGCCGATCTGCTGCTCGATGGTGTGAAGCGGGTTGAGCGAGGTCATAGGCTCTTGAAAAATCATGGAAATTTGATTACCGCGGACATGGCGCAATCCGTCGAGCGGCAGCGCCATCAAATCCTCGTCCTTGAATCTGATGACGCCTGAGGGATGCGAGGCGGCGGGGTAAGGGAGGAGGCGCAGGATGGAGAGCGCGGTGACCGTCTTGCCCGAGCCAGACTCGCCGACCAACGCCACGGTCTCGGCCTTGCCGATGTCGAAGGACACCTTCCTCACGGCGTGGACGAGCTTGCCTCCGCCGCCACGAAAATCGACGGCCAGGTCCTCGACGTTGACGAGTGGCGCTGTCATCGCGATGCGACCTCATCCAGGAGTCGCTTCAGGTCAGCAATCTTTAGATCGACGCGCTCGAAAACATGCTGCGCTGATGGCTTCAGCTTTCGATCGCCGGTCACAACGACGGTACAAGCGCTCTGTTCAGCGGTTGCAAGATGGATCGCGTCAGGCAATTTGGTTCTCGGCTCTTCGGCTCGATGGAACGCTGCTAGAATGAGTATGCTGCGATCCACAGCGATCACATCTAATCCCGGGCGCTGTTCGACAAGGTCGGCATAGATGGCGGCAACGGTGCCCGGCGTCAACATGATCGGATTTTCTGTGTCTCTTGGCAAAACGATACCGTCACGCGCAAGCTGAAAGGGCTTCACCAATAGTTCGGCCAAAGTCAGCTCGCTTGTTACCAACAAACCGGGGTGAATTTTGCCTGCCTCAATGACTGCCTTCGCAAGCTCACTCAGCTCGCCAGTGTGCTCGACTGCGGTGACGAACACATTCGTGTCGAGGTAGATGCGCATGGTGGGAGGGCGCTAGTCCCACTCATCGCGCAATGCTCTGATACGTGCGACAGCTTCTTCCGTTGTCACAGGTTGAATTTGTCCTTCTCGTATCAGCCTGTCCGCTTCCTCCCAAATCTCTTCCAGAGTCCTCAGGTGCTTGTGGGGCTTCTCCTCTTCGACCACCGTCACGGTGACATGCCCGCCAGGATCGATGCCCTCGCGTAGCTCGACCGGCAACTTGGCCGCGGGATAATGCTCTTTCACGATCTTGTTCATGGCTGCACTCTAGCACATCAGGCGTTCTGCTTCTCGCTCGCAGCATCGGCGCAGATGCCGTGCTCGATCTCGACCGTGGCGTGATCCAGCCCAAAGCGCGCATGCAGCCGCTGCTTGATGGCCTTCACCATGCGGTCCCCTTCGAGACCGTCCTCGACGCAGGCATGCAGTGTCACCATCTGCCGCTCCTGGGTGATCGACCACACATGCACATGGTGCACCCCGGTGACGCCGGGGACGTTGGCGACAAGGTCTGGTTCGATGTTGCGCGTGTCCAATTCGTGCGGTGCCCCTTCGAGCAGGATATGGCCTGAGGCTTCCACGACCTTCCAGCCGCTCCTGAGCACGATGACGGCGACGAGGATCGAAAGCAAAGGATCGATGGGCGTCCAGCCGGTGAGGAAGATCACGGCGCCGGCAGCGAGAGCCGCCACGGAGCCGAGGAGATCGCCGAGCACGTGGATGGCTGCGCTTTTGACATTGAGGTTCTCGCGGTCCGCGCCATGCAACAAGCCAAAGGCGACCAGGTTCACGACGAGGCCGGCCGCGCCCACCACCATCATGATTCCGCCGGCCACGGGCTGCGGCTGGTTGAGGCGCTCGACAGCCTCGAGCACGATCCAGGCCGCGATGGCGAAGAGCGCGAGGCCGTTGGCGAAGGCGACGAGCACCTGGAAGCGATCGAAACCATAGGTCCGCTTCCAGTCGGCGGGCCGGCGTGCGAGGCGAAACCCGAACCAGGCCAATGTCAGCGAGCCCAAATCGGTGAGCATGTGGCCGGCATCGGCCAAGAGCGCGAGCGACCCTGACAGGATGCCTCCGGCAACCTCGACGAACATGAAGAGCCCGGTGATGAGCGCAGCAAGCCCCATGCGCCGCTCGTTGGTATCACGGCGGTGGCTGTGGGCTTGCCCGGGGGCGTGGTTATGGGAGCCGTGCATCGTTACTCCTCAGCCGAAGGATTTGCGCGGGTCAAGCGCGTCGCGCACCGCCTCGCCGATGAAGATCAGGAGGCTCAGCATGACGCCGATGACGAAGAAGGCCGTGAGCCCGAGCCAAGGGGCCTGCAGATTATCCTTGCCTTGGGCGAGCAGTTCACCGAGCGATGGGGAGCCGGCAGGCAGACCGAAGCCGAGAAAGTCGAGCGAGGTCAGCGTGCCGATCGAGCCGTTCAGAATGAACGGCATGAAGGTGAGCGTCGCCACCATAGCGTTGGGCAGGAGATGCTTGAAGATGATCCTCGGATTGGAGAGGCCGAGCGCTCGTGCCGCCGTGACATATTCGAAATTGCGGGCGCGCAAGAATTCGGCGCGGACCAGGCCAACCAGCGCCACCCAGGAGAAGGCGAGCAGGATGCCGAGCAGGATCCAGAAATTCGGCTCAATCACGGCGGCGATGATGATCAAGAGATAGAGCTGCGGCACCGAGGTCCAGATCTCGATGAAGCGCTGGAACAAAAGATCGGTCCAGCCGCCGAAAAAGCCCTGCACCGCCCCCGCCATCACGCCGATGAGCGAGGCGAAGAAAGTCAGCACCAGACCAAACAGCACCGAGATGCGGAAGCCGTAGATCACCCGGGCGACCACGTCACGCCCCTGATCGTCGGTGCCGAGCCAGTTCCATTCGAGCTCGGCATTGCAAGGGTGGAATCCGCCCTTGATCGCCGCCTCGCAATCCTCCTTGGTCAGCATCCAGGTCGGTTTCACCGGGAAGGCCATTGGCGGGTTCTTGTTCGGCGTGTCGTAGGAGAAGGGGATCGGCGGCCACAGGACCCAGCCGTCCTTCTGCATGATCATCTCCTTGACCGCAGGGTCGCGATAGACGGCTTCGGTCTCGAAGATGCCGCCGAAGGCGGTCTCCGGATAGGACTTGAACACCGGGAAGTAATACTGGCCGTCGTATCTCACAATCAGCGGCCTGTCGTTGGCGATGAACTCGGCGAACAGGCTGACCACGAACAGGATGAGGAAGATCCACAAAGACCAGTAGCCGCGTCTATGCGCCTTGAAGGTCTGCCAGCGCCGCTGATTGAGCGCCGACAGCACGAACCGCCGCCCCGGAAGGTCGGCGATGGTGGCCTCGTCGATGATTGCGGCGTCGGTGGGTATATCCATCGACTAAACCTCGCGCGTCTCGAAATCGATGCGCGGATCGACCCAGGTATAGGTGAGGTCGGAGACGAGATTGATGACGAGTCCCATCAGCGAGAAGATGTAGACGGTGGCGAACACCACGGGATAGTCGCGGTTCACGATCGATTCGAAGCCGAGCAATCCTAGCCCCTCGATCGAGAAGATGGTCTCGATCACGATGGAGCCGGCGAAGAAGGCGCTGATAAAGGCGCCGGGGAAGCCAGAGATGACGATCAGCATGGCGTTGCGGAACACATGCCCGTACAGCACCTGGTGATCGGTCAGGCCCTTGGCGTGCGCCGTGGTGACGTATTGCTTGCGGATTTCCTCGAGGAACGAGTTCTTGGTGAGGAAGGTGAGCGTGGCGAAGGCCGAGAGCGACATGGCGATCATCGGCAACACCAGATGCCACAGATAATCGAGGATCTTGTCGGGCCAGGACAATTGCGCCCAATTTTCCGAGGTCAGCCCGCGCAACGGGAAGATGTTCCAGAACGAGCCGCCGGCGAACAGCACGATGAGGAACACGGCGAACAGGAAGCCGGGAATGGCGTAGCCGATGACGATCACCGTGCTCGTCCACACGTCGAAGCGCGAGCCGTCCTGCACCGCCTTGCGGATACCGAGCGGAATCGAGATGGCGTAGGAGATGAGCGTCATCCACAGCCCGAGCGAGATCGACACCGGTAACCGTTCGCCGATCAGCTTGAGCACGCTGGTATCGCGGAAATAGCTCTGGCCGAAATCGAAGCGGAAATAGTTCCACATCAGCATTCCGAAGCGTTCATAGGCCGGCTTGTCGAAGCCGAACTGCTTCTCCAGGCTCTTGACGAATTCAGGGTCGAGACCTTGCGCGCCGCGATATTTTGACGGCGCCGATATGTCGCCAGGCGTGCCGCCTGGCGGCCGCCCGACGCCGAAATCGCCGCCGCCGCCGCTGAATCTCGCCGTGGCGCCGACATCGGTGCCGGTGAGCTGCGCGATCAGCCGCTCGACCGGGCCGCCTGGCGCGAACTGCACGACGACGAAGGTCACGAGCATGATGCCGATCATGGTCGGCACGATGAGCAGAAGCCGGCGCAGGATATAGGCAGTCATGCTGGTACCGAGCGAGGCCCTTTTTTTGCTGAGATTCGCGGGGAGTTTCGCAGCTTTCGGCCGCCGATACCACCCTCTCTCACCTGGGAGAAGCCGGTATGCCGCAGGCCCGGTCCGGGGGCGTCCTACCGCTTGCGGCGGAGGAACCTGATCAGCGCGTAACCGGCGAAGCCGAGCGCGAGCAGCGTGCCGAAGATCAGTGCGACCGGGGAAGAGCGGCGGGGCGCGCTGCCGCCTTCCGTGTCGGAAGTTTTGGCGTCGGCCGCGGTGGCCAGCTTGGCGGCCTTGGCCGCGTCATACCACCAGGTGTCGAGGATGCCGCGGTCGAAGCGCGGCTTGGTTTCCGGCCGGGAGAACTTGTCCCAATAGGCGATCGTGTTCGAGGCCTTGTACCAATGCGGCACCCAATAGTGTCCGGCGCGCAGCGCGCGGTCGAGCGCACGCGCCGCGGTCTCAAGCTCCTCTCGGCTCTTCGCCGCGATCACCCGCTCGACCAGAGCGTCGACGGCTGGATCGGAGATGCCGGCGAGGTTGAGCGATCCGTCCATTGAGGCCGCGTCGGAGCCGAAATAGCTGCGCAGCTCCACGCCAGGCGTGTTGCGCATCTGGTAGCGTTCGGTGGTGATGTCGAAGTCGAAGCTCTTCAACCGGCGCTGATACTGCGCCGGATCGACCATGCGCATCGAGGCGTCGATGCCGAGCAACTGCAAATTCTTGACGAAGGGCGCCGTGACCCGCTCGAAGGCTGGCTCGAAATTCAGGATCTCGAGCTTCATCTGCTCGCCCTTGTCGTTCACCCGCTTGCCGTCCTTGACGGTCCAGCCGGCCTGATCGAGAAGCTTGCCGGCCTCCTCGAGCTGGTTGCGAATGTTGCCGGAGCCGTCGGTCTTTGGCGGGAGGTAGGCAGGGCCGAGCGCCTCAGGGGAGACCGGCGCGCCAAGACTTTCAAGCAAGCTTTTCTCGGCCGGCGACGGCGCGCCTTCCGCCTTCATGGTGGAATTTTCGAAGAAGCTCTGGGTGCGGGTGTAGAGCGCGTAGAACAGATTGCGGTTGGTCCATTCGAAATCGAAGGCTAAGTCGAGCGCCTTTCGCACCAGCGGGTCTTTCAGCTGCTCGCGCCGCGTGTTGAGGAAGTAGCCTTGCGTGCCCGAGGGCGTCTCGTCGGGCAGCACGTCCTTCTTCACCTTGCCGGCGCGGATCGCCGGGAAATCGTATTCCGTGGCCCAGACCTTTGAGGTGAACTCCTCGCGGAAGTCGTAGGTGCCGGCCTTGAAGGCCTCCATGCCGGCGGTGCGGTCGCGGAAATATTCGAAGCGGATCTCGTCGAAGTTCCAGCGCCCGCGATTGACCGGCAGATCCTTGGCCCAATAATTGGGGTTGCGCTTGTAGGCGATGGTGCGGCCCTGCTTCAAGTCGCCGACCACATAGGGGCCTGAGCCGAGTGGCGGATCGAGCGTGGTCTGGGCGAAGTCGCGCGTCGCGTAATAGGCCTTGGAGAGGATCGGCAGACCGGCCACGGTGAGCGGCAGATCGCGTGTGAGCGTGCCCTTGAAGCTGTAGCGCACGCTATGCGGATCGAGCGCTTCCGCCTTCACCACGTCGGCGAGCATTTGCCCGTAGAGCGGATGGCCCTTGGTCTTGAGTGCTTCGAAGGAGAACACCACATCGTGGGCGGTGAGGGAGCTTCCGTCGTTGAACTTCGCTTCGGGGCGAAGCTCGAAGGTCACCGACATGCCGTCCGGCGCAATTTCGGCGCTTTTGGCGACGAGGCCATAGACCGCATCGGGCTCGTCCGCCGCCCGCGCCATCAGCGAATCGAACAGAAGCTCCAGTCCCTGCGCCGCGTCGCCCTTGAGAATGTAGTTGTTGAGGCTATCGAAGGTGGTGACGCCGCCCCAGCCGACGAGCGTGAAGGTGCCTCCCTTCGGCGCGTCGGGATTGGCATAGGCGAAGTGCTGGAAGTCGGCGGGGTAGGCGAGATCGCCGAAAGACGAAAGCCCATGCTTTGCCTCCGCCTGACAGGCGCCTGCCGTGATGTGGAGGGCGCCGGCACAAACGGCGCCGACAGCGAGCGCGCGAAGCATCGGCCGCGCCGTCAAAGCTTGGAGGCTCCAGGCAGCTTGGCGGCCATCTCCTTGTCGAACCACCACACTTGCGTGAAGCCGGGGGTGAGGCCTGGCAGGATCGCGGGCTGGCCGTAGCGGTCCCAAAAAGCGATGCGCACCACCGGTGCGTACCATTGCGGCACCACGAAGTCGTTCCACAGCAGCACGCGGTCGAGCGCGTTGGTGGCTGCAACCAGCTCCTCGCGGTTCTTGGCGAAGATCACGTGGTCGACCAGCTTGTCTACGGCCGGGTCCTTGATGCCGATCAGGTTGCGGCTGCCTTCACGCCCCGCTGCTTCGGAGCCCCAGAAGTCTCGCTGCTCGTTGCCCGGCGACTCCGACTGGCCGAAATTGCCGACCACGATGTCATAGTCGAAGCCGTTCAGGCGTCGCGTGTATTGGGCGCTGTCCACCATGCGCAAGCTGCCCTTGATGCCGAGCCGCGCAAGGTTGCCGATATAGGGCTGCACGATGCGCTCGAACAGCGGCGAGACCAGCAGGAACTCGACGGTGAAGGGCCGCCCGGTCTTGCTGTCGACCAGCACGCCGTCCTTCACCTCGTAACCCGCCTCTTTCAGGAGCTGCACGGCTTTGCGCAGATTGCCGCGCATGTCGTCGGAATTGCCGTTCACCGGATTTTTGTGCACCTCGGTGAACACTTCCGGAGGCACCTGATCCTTCACCTCGTTCAGGATCTCGAGCTCGCGTCCTTGCGGGAGCGCGAGGGGCGCCGCGAGCTCGCTCCCCTGGAAGAAGCTGCCGACGCGGGCATATTGCCCGTAGAACAAATTCTTGTTCGCCCATTCGAAGTCGTAGGCGAGGTTGAAGGCCTGCCGCACGCGGCGGTCTTGGAATTGCGGCCGGCGGATATTGAGCACGAAGCACTGCATGGGCTGCGCACTCTTGATCGGGACCTCTTGGCGCTTCACCCATCCATCGCGGACCGCGGCGAAATCGTAGGCCGTCGCCCAGTTCTTGGCGCTTATCTCCTGGTGATAGTCGAGATTGCCCGCCTTGAAGCTCTCGAAGGCGACCGTCTCGTCGCGGTAATAGTCGAAGCGGATCTCGTCGAAGTTCCACTGGCCGCGATTCACCGGCAGATCCTTGCCCCAATAGTTGGGCACGCGCTCGTAGGCGATGGTGCGGCCCGGGGTCACCTGCTTGATGCGGTAGGGACCCGAGCCGAGCGGCGGCTCGAGCGTCGTCTTCAACGGGTCGCGCTGATTGCCGGATGCGTCTTTCCCCGTCCAGTAATGCTTGGGCAGGATGGTGAGCTGGCCCATGATCATCGGCAGCTCGCGATTGCCCTTGACGTCGAAGGTGAAGGTCACCTGGTTCGGCCCGGTCTGCTCAGCCTTGGCCACGTTCTTGTAGTAGAGCGCCATGCGTGGGTTGGCAGCCTTGTTCACTTCGAGGCTGTAGACGACGTCCCCGGGCGTGATCGGCGTTCCGTCATTCCAGTGCGCTTCGTCGCGGAGCTTGAAGGTCACCGAGGAGAAGTCTGGCGGATGAGACGCCCATTCGGCGATCAGGCCGTAGGAGGTGGACGCCTCCTCGAGGCTGTCGGCCATGAGGGCCTCGTAGAGGAGGCCGAGACCCCCGGCGGCCTCTCCCTTGTAGAGGATCGGGTTCAGACTATCGAAGGAGCCGATATCGGCCATGCGCACGACGCCGCCCTTCGGCGCGTCCGGGTTCACATAGTCGAAATGCTGAAAGTCCGCCGGGTATTTCGGCGTGCCGATCAGCGAGAGGGCATGGCGATGCTGCGGTTGCGGCCCTTCCTGCGCGCGCGCCGGAAGGGTGAGGAGGCTGACAAGGACGAAAGGGAGGAGAAAGCGGCGAAGCATCATGGCGGGCGCTTACGCTTGACGTTGATCCGTTGCCTGCCCGCGACGGGCTGCATTGATCGGGATTGTAGGTCTAAGGACCGGGCCTGAGCCCCTCGGGGCCTCTTAGCATGGGGCCAGCCGAGCCCTCCATGAATTATCGCTCATGTTGATCCTCCCCCGCTTGGAGCGCGGGGGAGGATCGAATTGTCGAACTACTGCGGCTCGCCGTCGGGATAAGCAGGCTGCGGTTGCCTTTCGGTCGACGGCTCGGAGAAATCAGCAGCTGACGCGGGAGCTTCCTCAGGCGCCGGGGCCGCTTCCCCGGCTGGCTCCTCACCAGGGACGACTGCCTGAGGCTGACGAGCGGTGGAGGGCTCCGAAAAATCCGCATCAGGTGCTGGAGCCGGCGTTTCGGCCGGAGCCTCCTCGGTGGCGGGAGCGGCAGGAGTCTCGGCCGGCTTCTCCTCGGCGGCGGGAGCGGCAGGAGCCTCGGCGGGTTTCTCCTCGGCCGCGGGAGCTGCAGGCGCCTCGGCCGGCTTCACTTCCGCCGCCGGCGCCGCCGGCGTTTCGGCCGGCTTTTCCTCGGCTGCCGGGGCCGGAGCCGCGGCGGGTGCCGCCTCGGGCAAGGGAGCCGGGCTGTCGGACTTGGTGCGCAGGAAGTCGATCACGTCGGCGCGGGTTTTGAGATCCGGAATGCCTGGGAACGCCATGATGGTTCCCGGGGCATAGGCCTGCGGATTGGTGAGCCAGAGGTCGAGATGCTCGAAGGTCCAATCGCCCTCGCTTGCCTTGGCCTTCAGTGCCGGCGAATAGTTGAAGCCCTCGAGCGATGCGATCTTGCGTCCGACGACTCCAAAAAGATTGGGGCCGATCGGGCTTGGCGCCCCTTTATCGAACGCGTGGCAAACCTTGCACAGTGCGACGCTTGCTTCGCCTTTCTTCGGGTCCGCCTTGGCCAAAGCGGGAAGGATCTCAGCCCCTGGGGCTGCCTCGCCGCCAGGCTTCGCGGCGCCTTCAGCCGGCTTCGCTCCTTCGGCTGCCGGCGCCTCCTTGGCGGCGACGACTTCAGGCAGTGGCGGCGGGTTTTCGGTCTTGCTGCGCAAGAACATGATCACGTCGGCTCTTTGCTGCCCGTCGGGCAGGCCCGGGAAAGCCATGATCGTGCCAGCGGCAAAGGCTTGCGGGTTGGTGATCCAGTGGTTGAGATTCTCGTAGGACCAAACCTCTCCGGCCTTGGCCTTCAGTGCCGGCGAATAGTTGAAGCCCTCGACCGAGGCGATCTTGCGCCCGACCACGTTATGCAGATTGGGGCCGATCGGGCTCGGGGCGCCGGCCTCTAAGGCGTGGCACGCCTTGCAGATCGCAGCGGTTGTCTCACCCTCGGCCACGTCGGCCTTGGCGAGCAGCGCCGGGAGGTCGCTGCCAGGGGCGGGCGCCGGTTTCTCCCCAGCCTTCTCCCCTTGCTTGGTGGCAACCTCAAAACCAGGCTTCTCAGGCTCGTGCTCCTCAAAGGCGATGTTGATGAGCGTTTTTGTGCCGAAAATGAGCAGCAGAGCGCCGAGCACGGCCATGGCGATCTGGTTCAGGCGGTAATGCTTCATGGTCGATTTTCCCCCCGGATGCAGAGGCTAGTTTTCGAAGTTCTTGCTACGGAAAATGAGAGTACTCGGCGTAGGCGGCTGTTGTAGCCGAGGCATTTAGCCCTGCCAAGATGTCGCGAGACCACAATCTCCGTGTTATCTGACCCAAATGGCCCCCAATCTGATCGTCATTCCGGCAAGGCTAAAGGCGACAAGGTTGCCGGACAAGCCTCTCGCCGACATCGCCGGCGAGCCCATGATCGTCCATGTCTGGCGCCGAGCCGTCGAGGCCAAATGCGGCCCCGTGGTGGTGGTCGCCGACGACGAGGCCATCTGCGAGGCGGTGCGGCTCGCCGGCGGCGAAGCGCTGATAACGCGCCCCGATCACATGAGCGGCTCGGACCGGATTTTCGAGGCCGTCTCCAGGATCGATCCGGAAGCTGAGATCGAGACCATCGTCAATCTGCAGGGAGACTTGCCGACGCTCGATCCACGGCTGGTCCGTGCCTGTCTCGGCGCGCTCGATGACAGTGCCGCGGATATCGGCACCATCGCCGCGACGATCGCGCGGGTGGAGGAGCGCACCGACCCCAACGTGGTGAAGGTCGTCGGCTCGCCGCTCGGTCCGCGGGCCTTGCGCGCGCTCTACTTCACCAGGGCCACGGTGCCTTACGGCGACGGGCCGCTTTACCATCACATCGGCATCTATGCTTATCGGCGCGCGGCGCTTGCCCGTTTCGTGTCCTTGCCGCCGTCGCCGCTCGAGACCCGCGAGAAGCTCGAGCAGCTTCGGGCGCTGGAAGCCGGGATGCGCATCCACGTCGCCCTCGTTGACACCGTACCGCTCGGTGTCGATACTCCCGCCGACCTCGCCCGGGCGCGTCAGCTGCTTGGCGTTCGAAGTGATTCTCCCCCTCACCCCAACCCTCTCCCCAAGGGGAGAGGGGGCTAGTCGTCCAAGCCTCGCTTCACCTCTCCCCTCGGGGAGAGGTCGGCGCGGAACGCGCCGGGTGAGGG